>NZ_JCAJZW010000002.1:0-400031 GCF_059510455.1 Streptomyces sp. NTD91 | reverse complement strand
CACATCCTTCGCGCCGCCCGGTTTGCGCTGCTCCCCGACGACGGCTCCGTCGGCCTGCTCCGCCTGGCTGCTGACCTGGCTGGTCACTGAACTGGACCTCCTTCGAGGCGGCTGTCCGGGGCGTGGTCCCCCGGACCATCCCAGGATCAACCCTACGTCGGTTAGGGTCGCCTTCCCGAGGCCATCCACGGATTGGACGACATTTCGAGACGGCCTGTGGCGCTTACGTGTCCTGCTGCGGGCGCTTTCGGGTCGGTACGGCGCTGACGTGGGGCCGTCCTTTCCTCGGATGTCTTCTCCGGTCCTCCCTCCGGGTACCCGTCTTCCACAGAAGCCGGACCGTCTGACGCCCCGCTGACACAGTGTCGTTCGGTCAGGAGTTCAGATAGGTCAGCACGGCCAGAACACGCCGGTGGTCCCCTTCGCTCGGAGCCAGTCCGAGCTTCAGGAAGATGTTGCTGACGTGCTTCTCCACGGCCCCGTCGCTGACCACCAGCTGCTTGGCGATCGCCGAGTTCGTGCGCCCCTCCGCCATCAGTCCGAGCACCTCGCGCTCCCGCGGGGTCAGCCCCGACAGCACGTCCTGCTTGCGGCTGCGGCCGAGCAACTGCGCGACGACCTCGGGATCCAGCGCCGTACCGCCCTCGGCCACCCGCACCACCGCGTCGACGAACTCGCGCACCTCGGCGACGCGGTCCTTGAGCAGATAGCCCACACCCCGGCTGGAGCCGGCCAGCAGCTCGGTGGCGTACCGCTCCTCCACGTACTGCGACAGCACCAGCACCCCGAGCCCGGGATGCGCCTTCCGCAGCCGTACGGCCGCCCGCACGCCCTCGTCGGTGTGCGTCGGCGGCATCCGCACGTCCGCCACCACGACGTCGGGCAGCTCGCCCTGAGCGTCCAGGTCGGCGACGGTCTTCACCAGCGCCTCCGCATCACCGACGCCGGCCACGACGTCATGCCCGCGGTCGGTCAGCAGCCGGGTCAGGCCCTCCCTGAGCAGCACTGAATCCTCGGCGATGACCACCCGCACCCTGTCCTCCACGATCTTCCGGCCCCCCATGCCCGATCCCGCTCCACGACGACTGTCGTCCGTACGGGGGCAAGCATTCCAGCATTCGCCATGTGCTGCCCGCGGATACCGCGCGGGGAGAGGCCGATCCTGCTGCGGGAACGGGATCCGGAGGAGCCGGCCGGGGGCCCGGTGGACGGCCGTCAGCGGTCGTCCACCGGTGGGCGGTGTCCGGCCGTCGGTGTCCTCGGAGGCGCTCCGGCGGACCGCGGACTTCGGGAGGGCCCGGGCTCACTGGCCGTCCGGAGGCTCTGCGGCCCGCGGAGGGCTCGGACCTCTGCGCGCGCGTCGCACGGCGCGGCGCGCATCCGGTGTCAGGCGCGCCAGGGCAGTTCCGCGATCACCCGGGTCGGGCCGTCGGCCGGGGAGTCCACCACGAGCACGCCGTCCACCGCCTCCAGGCGTCCGGCGAGACCCGCAAGCCCCGAGCCGCGCGAGACGTCCGCACCGCCCACACCGTCGTCGATGACCTGCACCATCAGCCGGTCCTCCGTGCGCCACACGTCGACGGACGCCGACCGGGCCCGGCTGTGCTTGCTGATGTTCTGCAGGAGTTCACAGACCGTGAAGTAGGCGATGCCCTCGATGGCCGGCGCCGGGCGGGCCGGCAGATCGACGTCGACCCGCACCGGCACGGTGCAGCGGGAGGCGACCGCGGACAGGGCGGCGTCCAGGCCCCGGTCGGTCAGTACGGCCGGGTGGATGCCGCGGGCGAGATCGCGCAGCTCCTGCAGCGCCGTCTTCACCTCGCCGTGCGCCTCCTCCACCATCCGTGCCGCCGCCCGCGGATCCTCCCGGAGCTTCTCCTTCGCCAGGCCCAGATCCATGGCCAGGCTGACCAGCCGGGCCTGCGCCCCGTCGTGCAGGTCCCGCTCGATGCGCCGCAGGTCGGCGGCGGCCGTGTCGACCACGACCCCCCGGTCCGACTCCAGCTCCACCACCCGCTCCGACAGCGGCGACGGCCCCAGCAGGCCGCGCACCAGCAACCCGTCCACCGTCGTCAGGGCCCGTACGATCCACGGCGTGACCAGCGTGAAGACCAGCCCGACCAGTGCGGTCACGGTGATCTCGAAGGGGTTGTCGAGACAGACGCTGTGGTGCTCGTCGCCGTACAGCTGGATGCCGCCCTGGCCGGCGAACGCCGGGAAGACCCAGAACCACATCGGGTACGTCAGCAGCGCCCAGCCCGTCGTCCACAGGCTCACCACCACCGAGAACGAGAACACCGCCCAGGGGAGCTGCACCAGCGCGTACAGCAGGTTCCGCCACGAGGTGCCGCTCCCCAGCACCGCGCTGATCCAGGCCAGCGGCCCCGGCTTGCGCGTCCGCAGCGGCTCCGGCTCGGCCACGTCCAGGCGCAGCAGGCCACGCGCCCGCGCTCGTTCCAGCGCCGCGAACCCGCGGCAGCCGGCCAGCGCCGCCGCGAGCACCGGGACGCCGAGGAAGGTCACCAGCAGGCCCGCGCCGAGCGATGCCATGGTCACCGTCCAGGTGAACAGCGTGATCGAGATCGGCAGGCTCAGCAGGACATAGCCGAATTCGCGCCAACTGCGCGCCTCGAAGGGCGCCCGCAGTGCGGCGGGCAGCCGATGACGGGGGCCGGCGGACTCCTCGTCCTCCTGCCCGTACCCGTAGTACCCGTCTCCGTACTCCGTGGCCATCGATCCCGTCCCGTTCCCCTCGTCCCAGCGGCGCTTCAGCCGTGTCTCCAGGGTCGTCCGGCGGGGTCTGCCGGGCCATGGAGTCCGTCGGCGTCTTGGAGCGGGGGTTTTCCCCACCCTTGCCTTCGGCGGCCGGGCCCCCTTGCCGGTGTGGTCGGCCTTCGCGGCCGCCGTGCGTGATCCCCGCAGGGGTTCTGCTGCGGCACCGTGGGGGCGCGCACAGTGCCCCGCGCCCTCGGGGACTGCAGCCGCCGTACCCGGACGCGGGTCCCGCGCTACTCCCCCCGGTCCCGCCACGGCAGTTCCGCCGTGACCACCGTGGGGCCGCCCGGCGGCGAGTCGAGGACGAACAGGCCGTCCACCGCGCCCAGGCGGTCCGCGAGACCGCGCATGCCGGTGCCGCCCTCGAGGCGGGCGCCACCGCGGCCGTCGTCCCGCACCTGGATGAGCAGCCGGTCCTCCGTGCGCCACACGTCGACGGACGCCGACCGGGCCCGGCTGTGCTTGCTGATGTTCTGCAGGAGTTCACAGACCGTGAAGTAGGCGATGCCCTCGATGGCCGGGGCCGGGCGGTCCGGCAGGTCCACGGTCACCTTCACCGGCACCGTGCAGCAGGTGGCGACCGAGGACAGGGCCGCGTCCAGGCCGCGGTCAGTGAGCACGGCGGGGTGGATGCCGCGGGCGAGATCGCGCAGCTCCTGGAGGGCCACCTTCACCTCGCCGTGCGCCTCCTCGACCATCGCCGCCGCCGAGTCCGGGTCCTCCAGCAGCTTCTCCTTGGCCAGACCGAGCCCCATCGCCAGGTTGACCAGCCGGGCCTGCGCCCCGTCGTGCAGGTCCCGCTCGATGCGCCGCAGGTCGGCGGCGGCCGTGTCGACCACGACCCCCCGGTCCGACTCCAGCTCGGCGATGCGGCGCTCCAGCTCGTCCGACGGCGACAGCAGGCCGCGCACCAGGAAGCGGTCCGCGTTCGCCAGGCCCCGCGCGAGGTACGGCAGCACGGGCCACAGCACGAACAGCGAGGTCAGCACCGTGCAGAAGGTGAGAATGCCCCAGGGCAGCCGGATCAGGTCGTACAGCAGCGTCCGCCAGCCCACCGGATCCTTCAGCGCCATCCACAACCGCTGCGCCGGCCCGCCGGTCCTCGCGAACGGCAGCGGTGTCGGCTCCTCCACCTGCACCCCGAGCAGCCACCGGGCGCGGGCGCGTTCCAGCTTCCCCAGTTGGCGGGCGCCCAGCAGGCTCAGCGCGAGCAGCGGCAGGCCGACGACGGTGATCGTCAGGGACCCGCCGACGGACACCGCGGTGATCGCGTAGACGAAGCCGAACACCGTCACCGGCAGGTTCAGCAGGAGATGAAGGATCTCCTTCCACGTGTGCGCGTCGTACGCGGGCCGGATCGGAGGCAGCAGGTCGGTGCCGTCGGCCCGGTCGACGGCGGAGCTGGTAGCGGTCATACCGGCCAGCCTGCCGTGCTCGGGGCTCCCTGCGCCATGCGGTACGCCGCCCTCCGTCGGCGGGGGAAAACCCCACCCCGCCCCGGCCGTGTTTCCTGTGCCGCCCGTCTCATGATGTGTCTCATGGCGCGACTGGCTGCTTACCGGCTCTTTATCAGGGCCTAGACTCCCGTGCGTACAGATCGTCGCATCACATGCATCGCAGGATTCGTCAGATCACGAGGTCAGGGAGCGAGGGACGGACGGTGCGGGAGACGTTGGGGGGCTCGACGGCCGCCGCGGCACACGTCATCGCGGCCGGCTACTTCCGGTCCTACTCGGTCGTGGGCCTGCTCGCCCTCGTCGGCGTGCTGTTCGTCGCGGTCGCCTTCGGTGCGGGCCGGCTGCTGCGCCCGGTCGTGCCGACCCCCGAGAAACTGCTGACCTACGAGTGCGGCGTCGACCCCGTCGGCGAGGGTTGGGCCCACACCCAGGTCCGCTACTACGTCTACGCCTTCCTGTACGTGATCTTCGCGGTCGACTCGATCTTCCTGTTCCCCTGGGCGACGGTCTTCGCCGCCCCCGGCTACGGCGCGACGACGCTCGTGGAGATGTTCCTCTTCCTCGGCTTCCTCGCCGTGGGCCTGCTGTACGCATACAAGAAGGGCGTCCTGGCATGGACGTGACCCCCGAGCCCGTGTACCTGCCGGAGCCGAAGCGGCTGGGCGCCCTGGCCCGCCTGGCCCCCGAGCCGATGAAGGTGATCCTGAACTGGGGCCGCCGCTACTCGCTCTGGGTCTTCAACTTCGGCCTCGCCTGCTGCGCGATCGAGTTCATCGCCGCGTCGATGGCCCGCCACGACTTCATCCGCCTCGGCGTGATCCCGTTCGCGCCGGGCCCCCGCCAGGCCGACCTGATGGTGGTCTCGGGCACGGTCACCGACAAGATGGCCCCGGCCGTGAAGCGCCTGTACGAGCAGATGCCCGAACCGAAGTACGTCATCTCGTTCGGCGCCTGCTCCAACTGCGGCGGCCCCTACTGGGACTCCTACTCCGTGACCAAGGGCGTCGACCAGATCATCCCCGTGGACGTGTACGTCCCCGGCTGCCCGCCGCGCCCCGAGGCGCTGCTCCAGGGCATTCTCAAGCTCCAGGAGAAGATCGCCCGCGAGTCGCTGGGGGAGCGGTACGGCGAAGCCCGCCCGTCCGCCGCCGCCCTCACCAGCGACCTGGTGAAGCCGCCGGCCCCGGCCGGTGAGGAGGGCGCCCGATGACCACGATCGGCTGGCTGCCCGCCCCGGTCGAGGACCTGTTCGGTACGGACGCGACGGCCGAGGAGGCGTACGACCTGCTGACGGTGGACGTGCCCGCGGCCTCCTGGCTCACCGCCCTGGAGACGGCCCGTACGACCCTGGGCTGCACCTACTTCGACTGGCTGAGCGCGGTCGACGAACCGGGCACGGGCTTTCGTGTGTCCGCGCACGTCGTCGCTCTCTCGCCGGTCCGCCGGCTCCTCGTCCGTACGACCGTGCCGCACGGGGCGCCGGTACTGCCGTCCGCCGTCGGCGTCTACGCGGGCGCCGCGTGGCACGAGCGCGAGACCCACGAGATGTTCGGTGTCCGCTTCGAGGGTCACCCCGGTCTGGAACACCTTCTCCTCCCCGAGAACTTCGAGGGCCATCCCCTCCGCAAGGACTTCGTCCTCGCCGCCCGCGTGGCCAAGGCGTGGCCCGGCGCGAAGGAGCCCGGCGAGTCCGAGCACGGCGGGCCCAAGCGCCGCCAGATGCTGCCCCCGGGCGTGCCGGACCCCAACGAGTGGGGTCCTCTCAAGGGCCAGCTCCCCCCTGCCCCGGCCCGCCCCGCGCGCGGTGCGGGCCGCGCGGCGGGCGAACGCCCGGCGCGCGCGGGCGCGGCCGGTGAGCGCCCCGTACGGCGCACCCGAACGGCGGCGGAGGGGTCCGCGAGCCAGACGGCCGGTGCGGGCGAGCCCGCGGCCGGCGCGGCTGCCGGTGCCACCGGGGCAGCCGGTGTCCGTCCGCGCCGGATGCGCAGCGCGAGCGCGGGCTCGGTGAGCCAGACCCCGGCGCGGGCCGCGACCGAGGACCAGGCGGGCGCGCCCGCGCCGGAAGGCCCGGCCGCCGGGGCTTCCGTGGCACACGAGCCCGCCCCGGCACCGGCCTCCCGCCCGCGTCGCGTCCGCAGCGCCTCCGAGGGCTCGGCATCCCAGCGGACCGAGCCCCAGGCCACTCAGGCGCGGTCGCAGGCCCAGGCCGGGGACCAGACACCGCCGCGGACACCGTCGGACCCGAACACGCCGCCCCGCCGCACCACCGCCCGCCGCAGCTCGGACGCTCCCTGGCACCACGCCCGCCCGACCTTCGACGAGCCGGAGCCGGAGACGGAATCGATGCAGGGGACGCAGCCGGCATCGGCGCCCGAGCCGAGGACGGCGCCTGAGCCGGAGCCCGAGCAGGCACCCGAGCCGCAGGACGCGCCGGAGCCGCAGCGCGAGAAGCCGGGGCCGAAGCCGGAACCGGAGCGGGCGCGAGAGCCCGGTCCTGAGCCGGAGGGGCGCCGACCGGGCACCGAGCCGACACCGGTGCCGCAGGCCGAGCCCGAGCGGCCGCGCGAGCAGCAGGAGCCGGCGAGCGGGCGACCGGAGCCGCAGCGTGAGGAGCCGGAAACCTCGCGTGGGTTCCCGGGGGAGTCCACCCCCGACAACCCGGCCCCCGACCCCGGTGACCCCGACCCCGACGACCCGGACGACCCGGACGACCCCACAGGAGGCACGCAGTGAACGGCGCGCTGGACGTCGCCCTGCGACTCCTGGTCGTGTTCGTCGTCTTCCTCACCTTCCCGCTGATCGTGGGCCAGACCGAGCACAAGGTGATGGCCCACATGCAGGGCCGCCTCGGCCCGATGTACGCGGGCGGCTTCCACGGCTGGGCCCAGCTCATCGCGGACGGTGTGAAGTTCGCGCAGAAGGAGGACGTGGTCCCGGCCGGTGCCGACCGCCGCGTCTTCCAGCTCGCCCCCGCCGTGGCCCTGCTTCCGTACCTCCTCGTGCTGCTCGCCATCCCGATCGGCCCGAGCGAGGGTGCCGTCGGCCAGGCCGTGGACGCGGGCGTGTTCTTCGTGCTCGCCGTGATGGGTGTCGGCGTGCTCGGCTCGCTCATGGCCGGCTGGGCCAGCGCGAACAAGTTCTCCCTGCTCGGCGGCCTGCGCACGGCTGCCCAGCTGCTCGCCTACGAACTCCCGATGCTGCTCGCCGCGGCCTCGGTCGCCATGGCGGCGGGTACCGTCTCCCTGCCCGGCATCCTGCAGGCCTTCCACTGGTGGTGGGTGCCGTGGCAGATCGTCGGCGCGGTCGTCTTCTTCGTGGCCGGACTCGCCGAGCTGCAACGCCCGCCGTTCGACATGCCGGTCGCCGACTCGGAGATCATCTTCGGCGCGTACACCGAGTACACGGGCCTGCGTTTCGCCCTCTTCCTCCTCGCCGAGTACGCGGGCATCGTCGTCCTGTGCGGCCTGACCACCGTCCTCTTCCTGGGCGGCTGGCACGGCCCCTGGGGCCACGACGGTCTGGGCTGGCTGTGGACCCTGCTGAAGACCGCGATCCTCGCCTTCCTCGTCATCTGGCTCCGCGTCACCTACCCGCGACTGCGCGAGGACCAGCTCCAGAGGCTTTCCTGGACCCTCCTCGTCCCCCTCTCCCTCGCCCAGATCGCCCTCACCGGCATCGTCAAGGTGGTGATCAGCTAGCCATGTCCGCCATCCCCGGCTCCGGCCTCGCCAAGGGCCTGGCCGTCACCCTCCGCACGATGACCCGGAAGACGGTCACCGAGCAGTACCCCGACGTCCAGCCCGAACTGCCGCCCCGCACACGCGGTGTGATCGGCCTGTTCGAGGAGAACTGCACGGTCTGCATGCTCTGCGCCCGTGAGTGCCCGGACTGGTGCATCTACATCGACTCCCACAAGGAGACCGTCCCGCCGGCCACCCCGGGTGGCCGCGAGCGCAGCCGCAACGTCCTCGACCGGTTCGCCATCGACTTCTCCCTGTGCATGTACTGCGGCATCTGCATCGAGGTCTGTCCTTTCGACGCGCTGTTCTGGTCCCCGGAGTTCGAGTACGCCGAGACCGACATCCGCGACCTCACCCACGAACGGGACAGGCTCCGTGAGTGGATGTGGACCGTCCCGGCCCCGCCGGCTCTCGACCCCGCCGCCGAGGAGCCGAAGGAGATCGCCGCCGCCCGCAAGACCGCCGAGAAGCTGGCGGCCGCGCAGATCGAGCCGCAGGACCCGCAGGGAGGCGCGTCGTGAGCCCCGCCGCAGCCGTCGGCCTCGCCCCGGTCGTGAGCCTCGCCGACGTCGGGCACACCACCCTGTCGGCCGCCGCCCACCCGGGCTTTCTGTCCCCGGCCGGCGTCGAGATCGCCTTCCTCCTGGTCGGCCTGGTCACCTTCGGCGCCGCGCTGGTCACCGTCACCACCCGCCAGCTGGTGCACGCCGCACTGTGGCTGGTGGTCGCGCTCGGCGGCCTCGCCGTGGAGTACCTGCTGCTCACGGCGGAGTTCATCGCCTGGGTGCAGGTCCTGATCTACGTCGGTTCCGTCGTCGTCCTCCTCCTGTTCGGTCTCATGCTCACGAAAGCCCCCATCGGCCGCTCACCGGACGCCGACTCCGGCAACCGCTGGGCCGCCCTGACCGTCGCGGTCGCCGCCGCCGTCGCCCTGGTCTGGGTGGTCGTCGACGCCTTCCGCACCACCTGGGTCGACCTGAGCGGACCGGCCGCCGGCTCCACCCGGGTCACCGGCCAGAGCCTGTTCCGGAACTGGGTACTGCCCTTCGAGGCCCTGTCCGTGCTGCTCCTCGCGGCGCTGGTCGGCGCGATCGTCCTGTCCCGCAGGGCGAAGGCGGAGCCGAGCTCTCCTCCTGTGAACTCCCGGCCGGTCACCGGGAGTTCCCCTTCCGCCACGGATTCCGGAATTCACCCGGTCGAGCAGGAAGGCGCCCGCTGATGCACCTCGCCTACCCCGCCGTGCTCTCCGCGCTCCTCTTCTGCACCGGCCTGTACGGCGTCCTCGCCCGCCGCAACGCGATCCTGGTCCTGATGTCGGTCGAGCTGATGCTCAACGCCGTCAACCTCAACCTCGTCGCCTTCGACGTCTGGCTCAGCCGGGCCGCGAAGGAGACCCTGCACTCCGGCCAGGCGCTGACCCTGTTCACCATCGCCATCGCCGCGGCCGAGATCGGCATCGGTCTGGCCATCGTGCTCGCCGTCCACCGCAACCGCGGCACCTCCGACATCGACAGGCTCCGCGACACCGCAGAGGGCCCCGGCACCGAGGGACCGGGCTCCTCGGCGGCCGAGAAGGCTGAGGCCACCGCGTGACCACGACCACCCTCGCCGTTCTCGTCCCCCTCCTGCCGTTCCTCGGTGCCGCGGCCGGACTGCTGCTCGGCCGCACCGCGCCCCGGTTCCTCCGCCCGCTCGCCGTGCTGCCGCCGCTGGCCTCGCTCGTCCTGGCCGCGCTCGTCGCCGCACGCCAGGGCGGCGGCCAGGCCGTGGACGGCCACACCGAACTGACGCCCACCGGCTCGGTCCCGGTCGAACTGGCGCTGCACATCGACGGCTTCGCCGCGCTCGTCGCGATCCTGGTCGCCTTCGTCGCGGCCTGCGTGCAGATCTACTCCACGGGCTATCTGCGCGACGACCCGCGCTATCCCTCCTACGCCGCCCTCGTCTCCCTGTTCACCTCCGCGATGCTGCTGGTCGTCTACTCCGGCGACCTGATCGTGCTGCTGGTCGGCTGGGAAGTCATGGGCATCTGCTCCTACTTCCTGGTCGGTCACTACTGGGAGACCCCCGAGGCCCGCGCCGCGTCCCTGAAGGCCTTCCTGGTCACCAAGCTCGGTGACGTGCCGTTCCTCATCGGCCTGTTCGCGCTCGCCGGCGACACCGGGTCCTTCCGCATCACCCGCGTCCTCGGCGCCGTCGAGAGCGGCAGCCTGCACCATCCGACGGTGATCGCCCTGCTGCTCCTCGCGGGCGTCGCGGGCAAGTCGGCGCAGTTCCCGCTGCACACCTGGCTCCCGGACGCGATGGCGGGCCCCACACCCGTCTCGGCGCTGATCCACGCCGCGACGATGGTCGCCGCCGGTGTCTACTTCATTGCCCGTCTCCTCCCCGTCTTCGAGACCTCCCGGGCCGTGATGATCGTCCTCGCCGTCATGGCCGCCGTCACGATGGCCGGCTCGGCGCTCGCCGCGCTCGCCCAGGACGACATCAAGCGCGTCCTCGCCTACTCGACCATCGGCCAGCTCGGCTACATGACCGGCGCCCTGGCCGTCGGCGACCGCGATGCCGCCGTCTTCCACCTCCTGTCCCACGGCGCCTTCAAGGCGCTGTTGTTCCTCGCGGCCGGGGTGATCATCCACGCCGCCGGCACCAACTCCCTGGCCGCGATGTCACGCATGCACGGCCTGCGCGACCGTGTCCCGGACGCCTACTGGACGATGACCGTGGCTCTGCTCGCGCTCGCCGCGATCCCGCCGTTCAGCGGCTTCTTCTCCAAGGAGTCCGTCCTCGGCGCCGCCGAGCAGGTGGTCGACGGCCACACCGACCACGTGCCCGGCGCGGCGGGCTGGATCGTCCTCGTCGCCGGCCTGCTCGCCGCACTCCTCACCGCCGCCTACGCGGCCCGGCTGTGGCTGCTGGCGTTCCGCGGCCGGGGTGCCGAGGTCCCCGACCACGGCCGTCAGCCGCTGACGATGACCGTGGTCCTGTGGGTCCTCGCCGTGCCCTCCCTGGCCTTCGGCGGGCTCACCTACCGCGCGCTGCCCGGCTGGTTCGACGGCCGTGACCTGACCCCCTCGCTGCTCACCTCCATCCTGGGCACCGGCCTCGCCCTGGTCGGCGGCCTGCTCACCCACGGTGCCTGGCAACGCACCACCCAACTCGCCGCCCGGGTGCCGCTGGGCGCGGTCGCCGCTCACCCGGAGGAGGACGCCGGGCTCGTCGAGGCCGAGGCCATCGCCACCCACGAGCCCGCCTACGGCGACATCGCCTACGCGTCCGACCCGGCGGACCCGGCGCGGCTGCTGCTCGGCCCGCTGCGCCGCCACGCGGCCGCCGGCTTCCACCTCGACGCCGTGTACGCGGCGCTGTTCGTCCGCCCGGTCGAGGCCGGAGCGTGTCTCGTCCGGTTCCTCGACCGCGAGGTCGTCGACACCTACGTACGCGGCGCGGCCGCCCTGCCCCGGCTGCTCGGGGCCGCCGTACGGCGTGCGCAGACCGGCAATGTGCAGACCTATGTGAGCGCGCTGCTCGCCGGCACCGTCGTCCTGGCGGTCGCCGTCGTCCTCGTCGCCACGGGAGCGTGAGCAGGCGTGATCGATATCAACGAGTCCGTGATGCAGTTCCTTCTTGCGTTCGTCGTCGTCGGCCCGCTCCTCGGCGCCGTCGCCGCCCTCCTCCCGGCCCCGCCCGGACTGAAGGGGAAGTCGCCCGGGCAGGCCGTGCTGCGGCACGGCGTGACCGTGACCGGCGCGATCCTCGTCGCCGCGATCGTCCTCGCGCTCGGCTTCGACCACGGCCATCCGTCGAGGATGCAGGCCACGACCGACATCAGCTGGATTCCCGCGCTCGACGTGCGGATCCACCTCGGCATCGACGGCATCTCCCTCCCCCTCGTCGTCCTGACCGCGCTGCTGACCTTCCTCTGCGCGCTGTACTCCTACTTCAACCCGCCCGCGGGCGGTTCCCCCAAGGCGTTCGTCGCGCTGCTGCTCCTGCTCGAGTCCGGCACCCTCGCGACCTTCGCCGTCCTCGACCTGCTGCTGTTCTTCCTCGCGTTCGAGACGGTGCTCATCCCGATGTACTTCCTCATCGCCCGCTGGGGCGGCGAGGGCCGGACCCGGGCGGCGTGGAAGTTCATCCTGTTCACGCTGCTCGGCTCCGTCGTCATGCTGCTCGGCCTGCTCCTGATCGGGATCAAGGCGGGCACGTTCGACATGGTGGCACTCGCCACTGACAACGGCCGGTCGCTGACCGCGTCCGTGCAGGTCATCGCGGTTCTGGCGATCGGGATCGGGCTCGCGGTGAAGTCGCCGATGTGGCCGCTGCACAGCTGGCTGCCCGACGCCCACACCGCCGCCCCGACCGTCGGCTCGGTCCTGCTGGCCGGTGTCCTCCTCAAGATGGGCACGTACGGGTTCGTCCGGATCCTGCTGCCGGTGGCGCCGCACGGCCTGCACACCTTCGCGCCGTACCTCGCCGCGTTCGCCGTGGCCGGGATCATCTACGGGTCGCTCGCCTGCCTGGCCCTCGCCAAGCGGGGCGCGAAGGGCGATCTCAAGCGACTGATCGCCTATTCCTCCGTCGGTCACATGGGCTTCGTCCTGCTGGGCATCGCCACCATGACGCCGACCGGCGTCAACGGCGCCCTGTTCGCCAACATCGCCCACGGCCTGATCACCGGCCTGCTGTTCTTCCTGGTCGGCGGGCTGAAGGACCGCACGGGCACGACCGACCTGGACACCCTGGCCGAGGAGACCGGTCTCGCCCTGTACGGCAAGGCGCCGCGCCTGGGCGGCCTGCTCGCCTTCGGTGCCGTCGCCTCGCTCGGGCTGCCCGGCCTCGCCGGGTTCTGGGGCGAGATGCTGGCCCTGTTCGGGGCGTTCAGGCCCGCCGCCGGCCTGAGCCGGCCGGCCTTCCTCACCTTCATGGCGATCGGTGCGTTCGGCACCCTGCTGACGGCCGCGTACATGCTGATCGTGGTCCGCCGCGTCTGCATGGGCGGCGGCGTCGAGCAGAAGGTTCCCAGGCTCGCCGACGTGCACGGCTACGAGTTCGCCGCCTGGACCCCGCTCGTCGCCCTCACCGTGGTCGCCGGGCTGTGGCCGAGGGCGCTGCTCGGTCTGACCGACCCGGCCGTGCACCAGCTCCTCGCAGGAGGCACCCGATGAGCGCCCAGCCCCTCGCCGAGTCGCTGGTGCAGTCCGTCGACTGGCTCGCCGTCGCCCCGCCGGCCATCGCCGCCGCGGTCGGACTCGTCGTCCTGGTCACCGATCTGTTCCTGCCCGAGGCCCGCAAGCCCGTCCTGGGCCGGATCTCCGTCGCCGGACTGGCCGTGGCCGCGCTGATGCTGCTGCCGCTCCTCGACGGCGACCACAGCACCTTCTGCGTGCCGGGCGCCACACGCGCGTGCAGCTACACCGCCGACCACTTCACACTCGTCATCCAGTTCCTCGTCCTCGGCGGCGCGCTGCTCGCGGCGCTGCTGTCCGTGCCGAACCTCGAGGACGACCGGCGGCGGGTGCCGCCGGGGGAGTTCTGGTTCCTGCTGCTTTCCTCCGCGGCCGGCGCGGCCCTGCTGCCCGCATCCCGCGACCTGGCCACCCTGATCGTCGCCCTGGAGGTCGCCTCCCTGCCCGCCTTCGCCCTCGTCGGCATCCGGCACGGCGACAAGCGGTCCTCCGAGGCCGCCCTGAAGTTCTTCCTGTCCTCGGTGACGGCCACGGCGGTCAGCCTCATGGGCGTCAGCTTCGTCTACGCCTCCACCGGCACCCTGTACCTCACCCAGGTCGCCCAGCGCCTGCCCCACGTCGGCGGCCAGCTCCACACGCTCGCCCAGGCCGGCGTCGTCCTCACCCTGATCGGCTTCGCCTTCAAGACGGCCGCCGTCCCCTTCCACTTCTGGGTGCCGGACACCTACGTCGGCGCGCCGCTGCCCGTCGCCGCGTACCTCTCGGTCGTCGGCAAGGCGGTCGGCTTCTCCGGGCTGATCCTCGTCACCGTCGTGGCGTTCCCGTCGTACGCCGACGTCTGGGGCCCCGCGCTCGCCGTCCTGGCCGCGCTCACCATGACGGTCGGCAACGTCGGCGCCCTGCGTCAGCAGGCCACGCGCGCGTACAGCGCCGTACGGCTGCTCGCCTGGTCCTCCGTCGGGCAGGCCGGCTACCTGCTGGTGCCGATCGCCGCCGCCGGGTACGCCAAGGACCCGCAGAAGGCGATCGGCTCCACGGTGGCCTATGCGCTGATGTACGGCGCCGTGAACCTCGGCGCGTTCGCGGTGGCCGCAGTGGTGGGCCCCAGCCGGCCCCTTAACCGCGTGGCCGACTACCGCGGGCTCTACGCCACCAATCCGCTCACCGCGCTGCTGCTGGCGTTCTTCCTGCTGTGCCTGGCCGGGCTGCCGCCGGGCGTCATCGGGCTGTTCGCCAAGGTCATCGTGTTCTCCTCGGCCGTGGACGCGGGTCTCGGCTGGCTCGCCGTCGTCATGGCCGTCAACGTGGTGATCGCCCTTTTCTACTACCTGCAGTGGACGGCCCTGCTGTTCCGGGCGCCGGAGGGCGAGCCCGCCCGGCACCGCGTCCCGGCCCCCCTCACCGCGGCCCTCGCCCTCACCGGCGTACTCGGCGTCGCCCTGTCCGGAGCGCCCCAGCTGGTCCTCCGCTTCGCCGCCACCGGACTGTTCTGAGCCCGGCCACACGCGCGTGAGCCACCCGTGGCCTGCACACGCGCGTGGCCGCACGCGTCCCCTCACCCCGCCGAAGCGCCCCGTCACCCGTACGGCCCCGGCGCGCGGCCGCACCCACCAGGGAACTCGCGGCCGCCGCCTGACGTTGTCACAAGCGGGAGGGTCCACTGGACCAAAGTGTTCCCCAGCTGCACGACTTGGAGGGCGCACGGTGCACCGCCGGCACAACGGGCTCAGGACCGCAGTACTCCTCGGGGGACTGTCCGCACTCATCATCGTCATCGGCAGCTTCTTCGGCCGCGCCGGCCTGGTCGTGGCGGTCCTCATCGCCCTGGGCACGAACGCGTACGCGTACTGGAACAGCGACAAGCTGGCGCTCCGCGCGATGCGAGCCCGCCCGGTCAGCGAGTTCGAGGCGCCGGAGCTGTACCGGATGGTGCGCGAGCTGTCCACGCAGGCCCGCCAGCCCATGCCCCGCCTGTACATCTCACCCACCGAGGCCCCGAACGCCTTCGCCACGGGCCGCAACCCGCGCAACGCCGCGGTGTGCTGCACCGAGGGCATCCTGCGCCTGCTGGACCAGCGCGAGCTGCGCGGCGTCATCGGCCATGAGCTCAGCCACGTCTACAACCGGGACATCCTGATCTCCTCGGTGGCCGGCGCGCTCGCCTCGGTGATCATGTTCCTGGTGAACTTCGCCTGGCTCATCCCGGTCGGCCGCTCGGACGACGACGACGGCCCGGGCCTGCTCGGCATGCTCCTGATCATGATCCTCGGCCCGCTCGCCGCCACGCTCATCCAGCTGGCCGTCAGCCGCTCCCGCGAGTACGAGGCCGACGCCTCCGGCGCCCAGCTCACCGGTGACCCGCTCGCCCTCGCCGGTGCCCTGCGCAAGCTGGAGACCGGCACCCAGCAGCTTCCGCTGCCGCCCGAGCCACAGATCCAGACCGCCGGCCACATGATGATCGCGAACCCGTTCCGCGCCGGTCAGGGCATGACCAGGCTGTTCTCGACGCACCCGCCGATGGCGGACCGCATCGCCCGGCTCGAGAACATGGCGGGCCGACGGTACTGAGGCGCGACCACGTGGCCACCGGAGCGGCTCAGCGGCCGCCGAAGCCCTGGTCCGTGGCCACGATCTCGCGGCCCAGCGGCATGAGCGAGACGGGGATGAGCTTCAGGTTCGCCCACCCGAAGGGGATCCCGATGATCGACAGGAACAGCGGGATGCTCGTGATCAGGTGACCCAGCGCCAGCCACCAGCCCGCGAAGATCAGCCAGATCACGTTCCCGATGAACGATCCGGCCCCGGCGCCCGGCCGCTCCACAGCGGTCCGGCCGAACGGCCACAGGACGAACCCCGCGATGCGCAGCGACGCGATGCCGAACGGGATGGTGATGATGAGGACGAAGCAGACCAGAGCGGCGATCAGGTAGCCGATCGCCATCCAGAGGCCGCAGCACACGAGCCACAGGATGTTGAGCAGCAGGTTGAACACCTTCATGATCGGTACCTCTCGGATCGCACGTCGGCATGCCTGCTGCCATCAGTATCAGCCGATCATTCGTTCGCGCGGAACCGCACCGGTCCTGTAGCACGATCGGGAACGTCCCGGGACGAACCGGCCGCACCACGCCCGACGCGCCTGCGCCCCCGCAGCCGACGCGGCGTCACGTACCGCGCGGCCGGGCCCGGTGTCGTGCGCCGAAGGCCGCCATGCCTACGGCGAGCACGGCCGCGCCCACGGCCACCGAGACGGCGGGCAGCGCGAACGCCGGCGGGGCGCGGCCCAGCAGGCCCACCACGGGTACCGCACGGGCCGGCGGGCCCGGATCCAGCGTCCAGGCCGAGGCGTTGGCGACGGCGCGGCAGACGAGCACCCCGAAGGAGGAGAAGCCGATCGCGCCGCGCACGTCGCCCGTCGCGGCCGGCACGGCGACCACCGCGCCCACGGCCGGCTCCACCCGGTGCGCCACCCGGAAACGTGGGTGGACGACCGCCGGCGCCCCCGGCAGATGTCCGCCCCGGGCCACGGCGAGCGTCGTACGGGACCCGGCCGGGATCAGCGCGAGCAGCGAGCCGAGCGCCGCCACCGCCGCCCCACCTGCACCACGGGGCACGAGCCCCGGAACGCCGGTCGCCCGCACCGCGTCGGCCGGTGGAGCCGCATTCCGGTACCGGACGGCGTCATGCGGCGCACCGTACCGAGTACGGCAACCGTGGGGTGGACTCGGGACGTCCTCTTCATGGGAACACGTGCGCGGACGGCGGGTCCTCACCGGATTCTCGGACGCCGGACAGTGCAGACACAGCGCGGAAGGGCAGGTTCACGGCATGGGCATCATCGCTTGGATCATCCTCGGACTGCTGGCCGGAGCCATCGCCAAGGTCCTCCTGCCGGGCCGCGACCCCGGCGGTTTCATCGGCACGACCCTGATCGGCATCGCGGGCGCGTTCGTCGGCGGCTGGATATCGGCCCGCCTGCTGCACCACCCGATCAGCAAGAGCTTCTACGACGGCGCCACCTGGGTCGCGGCCATCGGTGGTTCGCTGGTGCTGCTGATCGTCTACCGCATCCTGTTCGGCAACTCACGCGACTGAGCGCGGCGTCGGCGGCGCGGAGGCGCCGGCCGTAGGGAAGGGTGGACACCGCTCGGGCGCCCACCCTTCCTGCCGCTCGGTGATGTCCCGCCGGTGCCTGCCGGTCCTACCGGTAGTTCACGAACTGCAGCGCGAAGTCGAAGTCCTTGCCCTTCAGCAGCGCGATCACGGCCTGCAGGTCGTCACGGCTCTTGGAGGAGACGCGCAGTTCGTCGCCCTGCACCTGGGCCTTGACGCCCTTCGGACCCTCGTCGCGGATGATCTTCGCCACCTTCTTCGCGTTCTCCTGGGAGATGCCCTCCTCGATCGACGCGAAGATCTTGTACTCCTTGCCGGACAGCTGGGGCTCGCCCGCCTCCAGCGCCTTCAGCGAGACACCGCGCTTGATCAGCTTGGACTGGAAGACGTCGAGGACAGCCTTCACCCGGTCCTCGGAGTTCGCCTCCATGAGGATCTTGTCACCGGACCACGAGATCGAGGCACCCACGCCCTTGAAGTCGTAGCGCTGCGAGATCTCCTTGGCGGCCTGGTTGAGGGCGTTGTCGACCTCCTGCCGCTCGACCTTCGAGACGATGTCGAAACTGGAGTCGGCCATGTCCTGTGGCTCCTTGTATCGGGGTGCGTATCGGGTGCATGTCGGGTGCTGCCGGCGTGCGCGGCGGCGGCCACGGGGCCCGGTGTCGTACCGGGCCGCATCCGCACCAGCCTAGTGCCCCAACAGGCGACGTCCGCCCCGTCGCGACGCCCGGCACGCACGCTCGCCCCACCGACCGAAAGCCCACGTACGTCCAGTACGAGGGCCTCCGGCCGGCACGCCGACAGCACGCACCGGACGCCGCTCCTTGCCGGGCAATCGTTTGCCTGCCGGGGCACCAGCCACCTCGGGAGCCGAGGAGTGGAGATCAACCGGGTGGCGAAGCACCCCCCTGTATCGGGTATTGTTTACGTCGTCGCCAGGGAGCGCCGCCGAAGAGCGGTCGGAACTGGTCGTCAACCCGGCGGTGTGCCCGAGCGGCCAAAGGGAGCAGACTGTAAATCTGCCGGCTCAGCCTTCCCAGGTTCGAATCCTGGCGCCGCCACACGGGAACGAGAGCCCCGTGACCTGCGAGAACAGCAGGTCACGGGGTTCTCGTCGTGTATCCGGACCGCAGCGGCTGACCCCGCCACGGTCCGCAGCCGCTTCCGGCTCGGGCTCGCCACCGTACGCGGCCTGCTGCTCGACCTGCTCGCCACGGGCTACCGCGCCGACGTCGACGCGGCGATGGAGGAGTTCCTCCGGCTGTACTGCGGCCCGGAGTGACACGGCGGTCGATCCGGCCGGCGTGATACGGCCGTGTCTGCTCGCTCGTCCGTGCGGTCCCGCCCCGCTGTCCGCCCGCCTGGCGTGCCCTTCCGTCCGGCTGTCCGTCCGCCTCACCGTTTACGTCCGCCGGCCGTCCCACCCGCCGGGCCGGCGCGCTCGGTCGGCCGGCGGGACGGGCCGTCAGTGGAACGTGGCGGCCATGCCGGCCTCGTAGTGGCCGGCGGGCTGCCGGGCGATGACGTTGCCGCGGTTGAAGGCGTTGATCACGGCGATCTGGACCACCAGGTCGGCGAGTTGGTCCTCGTCGTAGTACTTGGCCGCGTTCGCCCAGACCTCGTCCGGGACGCCGCCGGCCGCGTCGGCGATCCGGGTGCCCTGCTCCGCCAGCTCCAGCGCGGCCCGCTCGGCGTCCGTGAAGACCGTGGCCTCCCGCCAGGCGGCGACCAGGTGGAGGCGTACGGCGGACTCCCCGGCCGCGGTGGCTTCCTTGGTGTGCATGTCGATGCATCCGGCACAGCCGTTGATCTGGCTGGCACGCAGCATCACCAGTTCGCGCGTCGAGGCCGGCACCGTCGACTCCGAGAGCGCCCTGCCGGCGGCGATGATGTGCTTCATGGCCTTCGCGGCGACCGGGCCGGCCATGACGTTCAAACGAGCTTGCACGGTGTCCTCCTGTGGGTTGTCGTCTGTGTACGCCCTCTTGGACAGATCGGCCCCGCGCGCTGTGACGGGGGGTGGCTGTGACCTGCGTCTCGGGGGTGCCGTCGAGGTCGGGGGTTTCGCGGCTGTCACCGGCGCAGGTCGGCGACCGGTCGGGCTCCGGTGGCCCCGGGCGACCCGCTCGCCTTCGGCGTCACGGGACACACAGGACAGGCACATCCCGCTGCTCGCGCTTTCACGTCTCTTCACTAGAATCGAACGTGTGAACGAAGACCGTCCGCTGACGCGTCTCGACATGCTGCGTTTCGCCCGCCGCGTCGTCGAACATCAGGCCGCGCGGCAGCTCGCCCTGATGGACCGGTGGATCGCGGACGAGGAACGCCGGGAGGCCGAACGGCAGCGCCGCCTCGCCCCCCGGCAGGCCACCGTGGAGTGGCTGCTCGAGCGCGGCCTGAACGGGCGCAGCACGGTGTACGTCCATGTCGGCGGCTGTACGGGCGCCGGCGGACGTGCCAAGGCGGTCGGTCGGGATCAGGCCGTACGCGCGCTGACGGAAGGAGGTGTCGCCGCGTGCCCGCTGTGCCGCCCCGACACCGCGCTGGGGATTCTGGAATGACCGGTCCGGGTGCGTGCCCGGCCGGTCCGGACGATGCTGGAGCCATGGCCGGGAAGCGACCCATCATCGTGCACCTGCCGTCCCCGACCGGCGGCCGCCGGGTCCGGGTGGACGGCGAGATCCTCGGCCTGGCGCACAACGTGGGGGACCTGGTGGAGTTCCTGCGCCGCGCGGGCCTGGAGATCGAGCCGGAGCAGGTGGCCGACTCGCCGCTGATCGACTGGCGCGGGGTGGGCCCCGACCGCTGGGAAGCCGAGACGCGTACCTGAGACGGAAACCGGGCCCCGCTCCTCGGGACACCGGTGTCGTCTCCGCCTTCGTGCGGGCACACTGACGGCATGTCCTCCCGACGCGGAACCTGCCCGGTGTGCCACCGCGACATCGCCGTCGTCGCGGGCCGTTTCGCGCGGCACGACCCGCCCGGGGCCCGGGAGAACAGCGAACTCGTCTCCTGCTCCGGCTCGCGGCGGCAGGCACAACTCGGTGCTGCCCAGTCCGCGTCGGACGGATACGCCGTACCGGAGTTTCCGGGGCAACTGCGACTGTTCTGAATCTCGGGGCGGCTCGCGGGCCGACGCGGGGCGGAGGGGCGGTGCGGCGGGCTCGGTGGCGGGTACGACCGTTCAACGGCCGGTGGTCCGCCTCAGTTCCCGGCCACCGCCTTGACCGCGACCGACACCGGCGTCGAACCGCTGATCAGCTCCAGGGTCAGGCCGGTCGTCGCCGGGGTGTCCACCAACTCCGCCAGCACGGCCGCCACGTCGTCCCGGGGGACCGCGCCGCGCCCGGTGTGCGCCTCCAGCCGGACCAGACCGGTACCCGCGTCGTTCGTCAGCGAGCCGGGGCGCAGGATCGTCCAGTCCAAAGCCTCCTGGCGGGCGATGTACGCGTCCGCCTCGCCCTTGGCACGCAGGTACACGTCGAAGACGTCGTCCCCCTGGTGCGCGGGATCCGCGCCCATCGAGGAGACGACCAGGAAGCGGCGCACGCGCGCGCGTACGGCCGCGTCCGCGAACAGGACAGCCGCGCCCCTGTCCACCGTCTCCTTGCGGCCGGCACCGCTGCCCGGGCCGGCGCCGGCCGCGAAGACCGCGGCGTCGGCGCCCTGCAGGTGCGCCGCGACCTCCTCCACCGAGGCGGACTCCAGGTCGAGGAGCACCGGTTCGGCACCGGCCGCCCGCAGATCGTCGCCCTGCTCCGACGTGCGGATGATCCCCGCGACCTCCTCCCCGCGCGCGGAGAGCAGGCGCTCCAGGCGCAGTGCGACCTGACCATGACCACCAGCGATGACAATGCGCATGATTCCGACCGTACGCCGGAAGAGGCGCATCCGCCGCACGAGTTGACCGGCGTGGTCCCGCCGCGCCGGGGCTCGTGCCGGCCCGCAGGCGCTGGGCGTGTGCGGGCATGTACCGGGGTGCGCGGGCGTATCCGGTCTCCGGGAAACCGCACGGTCAGCACGGCGTGCACGGGCACGCGCGGGGCGTGTCTTGCGGGCATGCGCCTGGCGTACGTCTTCGGGCGTGCGGCCCGGTACGGAGCGTGCATCCCCGACCGCGCCCGGCGAGCGCCTGTGGCATGTGCTCGGCGCCGGCCGCCTGACCGCGGCCTCGGCGTGCGTGACGGTTGCGGCAGCCCCCGGACAGACACCCCCAGGGTTCACAGCGAGTCCCCTCACGACAGCTCGCCCCGCCCCTGCCGTGGCAGTCCGAGCTCCGTCGTGGCCGCCGAGTCGCAGTACTCGCGTACCGCGCTCGTGCGGGCCACCACCCGGCCCCGGTGCACCACGATCCGGCTGTAGGCCAGGGACAGCGCGCCGGCCAGGCGGTCGCCGCGTACGGCGAGGAGGTCGGCGGGGAAACCCGCCTCCACGCGTACCTCCGGCAGGCCCAGCACCGCACGGGCCGACGTGCTGACGGTGTCGTACGCCTCCTGCGGGCGCAGGCCGTGGGCGGTGGCGAGGAGGTAGGCCGCCTCCAGAGGGTCGCCGCGGCCGACCGGGTTGGAGAGGTCGCGCACGGCGCCGCTCCCCGCCGACACACGCACCCCGGCCGCGCGCAGCAGCCGTACCGGAGCGGCGCCCCGGTGACCGGCGCCGCAGCAGCGGCCCTGGGGCAGGCACACGACCGTCACGCCGGCCGCCGCGAGCCGGTCGGCGGCGCGCGCGGCGGCCTCGGTGGGGAGGCGGGCGAGACCGGCGCACGGACCGATCGTGACGCCGGGGCGCAAGCCCCCGGCCATGGCCGCGAGCCGTGACAGCCGGCCGGGGTCGGAGGCGTCCGTGTGCAGATCCACCGGGCAGCCGTGCTCGGAGGCCACCTCCAGGACCGTCTCCACATAACCCGTGGGGTCGGGGTCCAGGTCCGGGCAGCCGCCCACCACGGAGGCGCCCATCCTGACCGCGTCGCGGAGCATCGCCAGCCCGTCGGCCCCGGCCAGGCCGGTCAGCAGCCGGGGCATCGCCACCGCCGTCAGTTCCGCCAGCCCCCGCAGCGAGCGGCGCGCCCGCAGCACGGCGCTCAGCGCGCCGAGTCCCTGCACGTCGCCCACGCGCACGTGCGCACGTACCGCCGTCGCCCCGTGCCCGAGTTGCAGCAGAGCCGCCTCCGTCGCCCGGCGCTGGACGTCCTCCGGCGCGTACGGGACCGGGCCGGGGTGCTCGGCGGAGAGCGCGGTGTCGCCGTGGGCGTGCGGTTCGGCCGGGGCCGGCAGGAGGAGGTAGCCGCTGAGGTCCACGCGCGCTCCACGCGTCCGGGCCGGACCCGGTGCCAGGCTGCCGGCCGTGCCCACCGCCTCGATGCGCCCGCCGTCCAGCCGCACGTCCACGGTCCGGCCGTCGGTCAGCCGCGCCCCGCACAGCAGCAGGGAGCCTGGGCCGGACCGGCCCGAAGGGCCCGAGGAGTCCGACGGCGGAGGGGGCTGCGGCTGGCTGTCGGGCATCGCGCTCCAGGAATGGGGGCCGGTGGTTCGGGCTGGCCCGCGTGGAACCGGGGGCCGGCCCCCAAGATCACGCAGAGCGGGTCGAGCCTAGGGCGGCTCGCCGAGCCCGGTTGCCCAGGAGCGCAATAGTCGTACCGGTGGGTCCGCCCATGGCAGTACACGTATCGCCCACGCGCGTGGTCCGCGCCCGTCACCCGGTGTCGCCCCGCGCGCTGCCTCTGCTCGCCTCCGGCGGGGTCCCGCGGCCCACGGGGCCGCCGTGCGGCCCGTGACGGGGGCCGTGACAGACCACCGGATACGGATTTGGGTGAACGGCGGCGGACCGTGTAATGTCTTCATCGCTCGCCCCAATAGCTCAGTCGGCAGAGCGTCTCCATGGTAAGGAGAAGGTCAACGGTTCGATTCCGTTTTGGGGCTCTGGTGTGGGAGGTTCTCGTCGAAAGGCGGGGCCCGATCGCATCGCAGCGGTGTAGCTCAGTCGGTAGAGCAAGCGGCTCATAATCGCTGTGTCACCGGTTCAAGTCCGGTCACCGCTACTGACAGTAGCCGATTGCGGGGTCGGTCCTTCGATCGGCTACTCTTTCTTGCGTTGAATTAGTCCACTGTTCGTCTTAGGAGCACTCACGTGGCTGCCACCGACGTCCGCCCGAAGATCACGCTGGCCTGCGTGGAGTGCAAGGAGCGGAACTACATCACCAAGAAGAACCGGCGTAACAACCCGGACCGTCTTGAGATGAAGAAGCACTGCCCGCGCTGCAACGCGCACACCGCGCACCGCGAAACGCGCTGACCAGGGTTCACCAGGCTCGTACGCGAGGCCGTCCCCTCCCGAGGGGGCGGCCTCGCGGCGTTTCCCCGCTTCACACCCCACCCGAGCCGGCGGGATCACGACCACAGGGATCACGGTCACCCACGTCACACGGGTCACCTGCATCACATCGCTCCACCGGCGTTCGGCGGCCGGCCGCCCGCCCGTCCCCCTGCGCGTTCCCCGCCGGGATTCCCGCTAATTTGGGGCCATCACAGCAGACATCAGGAGGTGCCGGGCCATGGCGCTCGACCAGTCCTTCGTGGGACGGACCTACCCGCCCACCGCGCCCTACGAGGTGGGCCGGGAGAAGATCCGCGAGTTCGCCGAGGCGGTGGGCGAGACCAACCCGGTCTACACGGACCCCGAGGCCGCGAAGGCGTTCGGTCATTCCGATGTGATCGCCCCGCCGACCTTCGTGTTCGCCATCACCTTCCCGGCCGCGGGCCAGATCGTCGAGGACCCGCAGCTCGGCCTCGACTACAGCCGTGTGGTGCACGGCGACCAGAAGTTCGCCTACAGCCGCCCGGTGCGCGCAGGTGACCGGCTGACGGTCACCTCCACCATCGAGGGCGTCAAGTCCCTCGCGGGCAACGACATCCTGGACGTCCGCGGTGAGGTGCGCGACGAGGCGGGCGAGCACGTCGTGACCGCCTGGACCAAGCTCGTGGCCCGTGCGGCCGAGGAGGCGTGAGGACCTGATGACGGCGAAGATCGCGTACGACGACGTCGAGGTCGGCACCGAACTCCCGGCGCAGTCCTTCCCCGTGACCCGTGCCACGCTGGTGCGCTACGCGGGTGCCTCCGGTGACTTCAACCCGATCCACTGGAACGAGAAGTTCGCCAAGGAGGTCGGTCTGCCGGACGTCATCGCGCACGGCATGTTCACCATGGCGGAGGCGATCCGCGTGATCACCGACTGGGCCGGGGACCCGGGCGCGGTCGTGGAGTACGGCGTCCGCTTCACCAAGCCGGTCGTCGTGCCGAACGACGACAAGGGTGCCCTGATCGAGGTCAGCGGCAAGGTCGCGGCCAAGCTGGACGACAACACCGTGCGCGTGGACCTGACCGCGACCAGCGGCGGCCAGAAGGTGCTCGGCATGTCCCGGGCCGTCGTGCGGCTGGCCTGACGGCCGCACCGGAAGTCGTCACGCAAGGGGCGCCTCTCCCTGTGGGGCGCCCCTTGCCCGGGCCGTCGACCAGAGGCCTTGCCAGGTTAGTGATTGAGTACTAACTTGCTTCCATGCCCAGGATGAGTGCAGAGGAGCGGCGCGAGAGCGTCATTCGCGCGGCCATCGCGGAGTTCGCGCAGAAGGGGTACTACGGCACCTCGACGGAGGCGATCGCGAGCCGCGTGGGTGTCTCGCAGCCGTATCTCTTCCGGCTCTTCCCGGGCAAGAAGGCGATCTTCACCACCGCGTCGCTCCGGTGCGTGGACGACACCTGCCGGGTGTTCGAGGAGGCGGCCGAGGGGCTGGAGGGCGAGGAGGCGCTGCATGCCATGGCCAACGCCTATGTGCGGCTGATCACCGAGCAGCCCGAGAAGCTCCAGATGCAGATGCAGACGTACATCACCGTCGCCGCGGCCGAGGCGGAGGGTGACCACGAGTTCGGCGAGGCCGTGCGCGGCGCCTGGATGAAGCTCTGGGACACCGTTCACCTGCCACTCGGTGCGGACGACGGCGAGACCACGACCTTCCTGGCGTACGGAATGCTCATCAACACGCTCACCGCCATGGGGTTCCCACCGGAACACCGGGTCTGGCAGGCGATGTACCCGTCGGCCCGGACCATGGGCCGGTTGGAGAAATAACGGAACGGGTCGCGCCTGGCGGCCTTTTTCCGCACAGGAAAAGTTAGTAATCAATAACTAACTTGATCGCTCTCTGGGGGAGAGATGTCACAGCGGAACGCACCGAGCACAGGACGCGGCAGCGCCGCCTGGGCCCTCGTCGTCACCAGCGTCGCCGGGTTCATGGCGGCCCTCGACAACCTCGTCGTCACCACCGCTCTGCCCTCCATCCGCAAGGACCTGGGCGGCGCGCTGGACGACCTCGAGTGGACCGTGAGCGCCTACACGCTCACCTTCGCCGTCCTGCTGATGACCGGCGCGGCGCTCGGCGACCGCTTCGGGCGCCGCCGGCTCTTCATCGCCGGGCTCACCGTCTTCACCGGCGCGTCCGCCGCCGCGGCCCTGGCACCCGGCATCGACTCCCTGATCGCCGCCCGCGCGATCCAGGGCGTCGGCGCGGCCGTCATGATGCCGCTCACCCTGACCCTGCTGACCGCGGCCGTGCCCGCCGCCAGGCGCGGAACCGCGTACGGCATATGGGGCGCCGTCAACGGGCTGGCCGTCGCCTCCGGGCCCCTCATCGGCGGCACCCTCACCGAGCACGTCTCCTGGCACTGGATCTTCTGGCTGAACGTACCGCTCGGCCTGATCGCCCTCCCGCTCGCCCGGCTGCGCCTCGCCGAGTCCCACGGCACGGGCGCCCGGCTCGACCTCCCCGGCACGCTGCTCGCCAGCGGCGGCCTCTTCGGAATCGTCTACGGCCTGGTCCGCGGGCCCGCCGACGGCTGGACCGACACCCTGGTCCTGACCGCGCTCTTCTCGGGCGGCGCCCTGCTGGCCGGGTTCGTCCTGTACAGCCACCGCGCGGCCGCTCCCATGCTGCCGATGCGGCTGTTCCGGTCCCGCGCCTTCTCCGGCATCAACGCCGCCAGCCTGCTGATGTTCGTCGGCATGTTCGGCTCGATCTTCCTGCTCAGCCAGTACATGCAGGGCGTGCTCGGCTACTCGCCCACCGAGGCGGGGCTCAGGATGCTGCCGTGGACCGGCATGCCGATGCTCGTCGCGCCGGTCGCCGGCATCCTCTCCGACCGCATCGGCGGCCGCCCGGTCGTCGCCGCGGGGCTGTTCCTCCAGGCCGTCGGCCTCGGTTGCATGGCCGCCGTGGCCACCACGGACGCCTCCTACGCCGCCCAGCTGCCCGCCCTGATCATCAGCGGGGTCGGCATGGCCCTGTACTTCGCGCCGGCCGCCGACCTGGTCATGTCCAGTGTCCGCCCGCAGGAGCAGGGCATCGCCTCCGGCGCGAACAACGCGCTGCGCGAGGTGGGCGGCGCGCTCGGCATCGCGGTGATGTCCTCGATCTTCTCCGCGCAGGGCGGCTACGACAGCGCCCAGAGCTTCGTGGACGGCCTGCGGCCCGCCCTGGTCACGGGCTCCGCGGTGGTCGCCCTCGCCGCGGTCGCGGCCCTGGTGATACCGGCCCGGCGAAGCGCCGCCAGGACCGCGGCAGGGGAGGAGCAGGCGACCCTGGGCGCCGGTGAGGCCGGCACCCACGGGGCGGCGGCTGCCCCGACGGTCACCGCGGCGCAGACAACCGCCCGCTGAGGCCCGGTCCGGGACCTCGCCACTCCTCGTCGCAAGGAGTTCGCGCCAGGTCGTCCGTGCGCGCCGTGCCTACGGGGCCACCCTCAGAGCACAACCGCTGCGGCGGACCCGCTGGACGCTGCCGCCCGGGAGCCGGCCGACGCGCCGAGGGCCTTCGCCCGGTGAGCCGGCGGAGGCGGAACGGCGGCTCACGCAGACGGAGGAGGGGACAACGGTGTACCCGCGCGGGTGGTTTCAGGGAGGAGGCCACGCGCGCGTACCCGGGTGCCGGAGCCGCGGCGGGAGTTGCGCGCACCCGCCCGCGCGGCTGCCGCCCGCGTGGCTGCGGAGCCGTCGGTGCCGTCTCGTAGTCTTGGGCCCGTGCAGGTACTCCACGACGCTCCTCTTGCCCCGCTGACCACCTTCCGGCTGGGCGGTCCCGCGACGCGACTGGTCACCGCCGTGACCGATGCCGAGGTGATCGCCGCCGTCCGTGAGGCCGACGACGGCGGGACACCGCTGCTGATCATCGGCGGCGGGTCGAACCTGGTCATCGGCGACAAGGGTTTCGACGGCACCGCCCTGCGCATCGCCACGCGCGGTGTCGAGCTGCGCGGTACGACGCTCGAGCTGGCGGCCGGCGAGGTCTGGACGGACGCCGTCGCCCGCACGGTGGAGGCCGGGCTCGCCGGGATCGAGTGCCTGGCCGGGATCCCGGGATCGGCCGGGGCCACGCCGATCCAGAACGTGGGCGCCTACGGCCAGGAGGTCTCCTCCACCATCACCGAGGTGATCGCCTACGACCGGCGTGCCGGGGAGACCGTCGCGCTGACGAACGAGGAGTGCTCCTTCTCGTACCGCCACAGCCGCTTCAAGGCAGACACCGAGCGCTACGTCGTACTGCGTGTCCGCTTCGGGCTCGAGGACGTGGGCGGGCTGTCCGCGCCCGTGAGGTACGCGGAGGCGGCGCGCGCGCTCGGCGTCGAGCCCGGCGACCGGGTGCCGCTGGCCGACGCGCGCGAGACCGTGCTGAAACTGCGCGCCGGCAAAGGCATGGTCCTGGACCCCGAGGACCACGACACCTGGTCCGCCGGGTCCTTCTTCACCAACCCGATCCTCACCGACGAGCAGTTCGCCGCCTTCCACGCGCGCGTGCGCGAGCGGCTGGGCGACGGGGTGGAGCCGCCCGCCTACCCGGCGGGGGAGGGCCGTACGAAGACCTCCGCGGCCTGGCTGATCGACAAGGCGGGCTTCACCAAGGGCTACGGCACCGGACCGGCCCGCATCTCCACCAAGCACACCCTCGCCCTCACCAACCGGGGCGCCGCCACCACCGAAGACCTGTTGGCGCTGGCCCGCGAGGTGGTCGCCGGCGTCCGCGAGGCCTTCGGCGTCACGCTGGTCAACGAGCCGGTGACGGTCGGCGTCAGCCTGTAGTACCGGCTCAGTACGCCACCCCCACCCCCTGCTTCACCGTCCCCGTGTCGTCGATCATCGCCAGCATCGCGTGAGCCACGTCGGCGCGCGCGATGAAGCGGCCGTCGGGCGGGAAGCCGCCGACCACACTGCGGTAGCGCCCGGTGAGCGGCTTGTTCTGCAGGCGCGGCGGCCGTACGGACGTCCAGTCCGTGCCGCTGCGGGCCAGTTCGGCCTCCATCTCGCGCAGGTCGGCGTAGACGTCCTTGAGGATCGCCGAGACCAGGCCGCGCGCGGCCCGGTCCAGGGCACCGGCGCGCTCGGGGGCGGGGCCGACGGGTCCGGCGCTGACCACGAGCAGCCGGCGTACGCCCTCCGCCTCCATGGCGCGCAGCACCGTACGGGTCAGCCGGGTGGCGACCCCGGCGTCCTTGCGGCTGCGCGCCCCCAGACCGGACAGGACCGCGTCCCGGCCCCGGACGGCCGCGCGCAGCTCCTCGGGGTCGGTCAGGTCCGCGCGGACCACCTCCAGCGTGTCGCCCCTGACGTCGAGCCGGGCCGGATCGCGCACGACGGCGGTGACCCGGTGCCCGGCGCCGAGCGCCTGGCGCACGATCTCCCGGCCGATGCCGCCGGTGGCGCCGAAAACGGTGAGGTTCATGTGTGCTCCCCGGAATGGGTGGGTGAGTGTTATGGGTGGGTGAGTGTTCACTCACCACTGCTTGCCTCTAGAGTGGGTAAGCACTCACTCATCCGTCAAGCCGATTGGACGCCCATGGAGCAGAAGCCGGCGCGTGTCCGCATCCTCGACGCCGCCCACGGGCTCATGCTCACCGCCGGACTCGCCCGCGCCACCACCAAGGAGATCGCCCGCGCGGCCGGCTGCTCCGAAGCGGCCCTCTACAAGTACTTCGACAGCAAGGAAGAGCTGTTCGTCCGCGTCCTCGCCGAGCGGCTGCCCCGGCTCACCCCTCTGCTCGGCAGCCTCGTCGCCGAACCGGGACAGGGCACCCTGGAGGACAACCTCACCGGGATCGCCCGCCAGGCCGCCCTCTTCTACGAGCAGAGCTTCCCGATCGCCGCCTCCCTGTACGCCGAGCCCAAGCTCAAACAGCGCCACTTCGACGCCCTGCGCAAGCTCGGCGCCGGCCCGCACCGGCCCATCCAGGACCTGGACGCCTACCTCCGCGCCGAACAGGCCGCCGGCCGGGTCCGCGCCGACGCCGACACCTTCGCCGCCGCCTCCCTGCTGCTGGGGGCCTGTGCCCAGCGCGCGTTCGCCTACGACGCGGCCGACGCGGGAGAGCGTCCGCCGGTCGACGAGTTCGCGACGCGGCTCGCGAGGACGCTGCTGGGCGGAGTCTCCGTCGCGCCGCCCCCGGCATGAGACGCCGCGCCCCCTGTGCCGCCCCGCACCGCCGTGCGCGCTCGCGACCGCATCGGCCTGCCTGCCGGGCGACCCCGGCCCGCCCCATGCCCACGTCGGACACCCGGCGGCGAGGCCCTCGGACGCCGGACGACGCCCCGACGGCCCCTCAGGCTGCCGGGCCGGCCAGCCAGTCGTCCACGCCCCGAAGCAGCCGCGCCTTGACGTCCTCCGGCGCCGCGGAGCCGCGCACCGACTGGCGGGCCAGTTCGGCGAGTTCGGGGTCCGAGAAACCGTGGACGCGACGGGCGATCTCGTACTGGGCGGCCAGCCGGGAGCCGAACAGCAGCGGGTCGTCGGCGCCGAGGGCCATCGGGACACCGGCGTCGAAGAACGTGCGCAGCGGTACGTCCTCCGGCTTCTCGTAGACGCCGAGCGCCACGTTCGACGCCGGGCACACCTCGCACGTCACCTGCCGGTCGGCCAGCCGCTCCAGCAGCCGCGGGTCCTCCGCCGCGCGCACCCCGTGTCCGATCCGCGAGGCGTACAGGTCGTCCAGGCAGTCCCGGACGGAGGCCGGGCCGGTCAGCTCGCCGCCGTGCGGAGCCGACAGCAGACCGCCTTCGCGCGCGATGTGGAAGGCCCGGTCGAAGTCCCGCGCCATGCCCCGCCGCTCGTCGTTGGAGAGCCCGAAGCCGACCACACCGCGGTCCGCGTACCGCACCGCCAGACGGGCCAGCGTGCGGGCGTCCAGCGGGTGCTTCATGCGGTTGGCGGCGACCAGCACCCGCATGCCGAGCCCGGTCTCCCGGGACGTCGTCTCCACCGCGTCCAGGATGATCTCCAGCGTGGGGATCAGCCCGCCCAGGCGCGGCGCGTACGACGTCGGGTCCACCTGGATCTCCAGCCAGCCCGAGCCGTCCTTCAGATCCTCCTGAGCGGCCTCCCGGACCAGGCGCCGGATGTCCTCCGCTGTGCGCAGGCAGGAGCGCGCCGCGTCGTACAGCCGCTGGAAACGGAACCAGCCCCGCTCGTCCGTGGCCCGCAGCTTCGGCGGTTCGCCGCTGGTGAGGGCCTCGGTCAGGGTCTCGGGCAGGCGCACACCGTGCTTGTCGGCCAGTTCCAGGACGGTCCCCGGTCGCATGGAACCGGTGAAGTGCAGGTGCAGATGGGCCTTCGGCAGTTCAGAGAGGTCACGTACACGCTCCATCCGAGGATCCTGCCGTAATCACCTGTCCCACCGGTAGCCGTTTCCCCGTACGTGGTCTTGCTCGCACAAACGAACAGGGGCACCCGTCGACCCTGCGGAGGTGCCCCTGTCCGGAAACGGACGACTCAGTCCCTGGCCTCCGCCAGCAGCTTCTGGATGCGGCTCACGCCCTCGACGAGGTCCTCGTCACCCAGCGCGTACGACAGCCGCAGATAGCCCGGCGTGCCGAAGGCCTCGCCCGGGACGACCGCGACCTCGGCCTCCTCCAGGATCAGCGCGGCCAGCTCGACCGTGTCCTGCGGGCGCTTGCCGCGGATCTCCTTGCCGAGCAGGGCCTTGACCGACGGGTAGGCGTAGAAGGCGCCCTCGGGCTCCGGGCACACCACGCCGTCGATCTCGTTGAGCATCCGCACGATCGTCCTGCGGCGCCGGTCGAAGGCCTCGCGCATCTTCTCGACGGCCGTCAGGTCCCCGGAGACGGCCGTGAGCGCGGCCACCTGGGCCACGTTGGAGACGTTCGAGGTGGCGTGCGACTGCAGGTTGGTCGCCGCCTTGACGACGTCCTTCGGGCCGATGACCCAGCCCACGCGCCAGCCGGTCATGGCGTACGTCTTCGCCACGCCGTTGACCACGACGCACTTGTCGCGCAGCTCGGGCAGCAGCGCCGGCAGGGACACCGCGGAGGCGTCGCCGTAGACCAGGTGCTCGTAGATCTCGTCCGTCAGCACCCACAGGCCGTTCTCCAGGGCCCAGCGGCCGATCGCCTCGGTCTCGGCCTCGGAGTACACCGCGCCGGTCGGGTTGGACGGCGAGACGAAGAGCACGACCTTGGTCTTCTCGGTGCGTGCCGCCTCCAGCTGCTCGACCGAGACCCGGTAGCCGGTCGTCTCGTCGGCCACGACCTCCACCGGGACACCGCCGGCCAGGCGGATCGACTCGGGGTACGTCGTCCAGTACGGCGCCGGGACGACGACCTCGTCGCCCGGGTCGAGGATCGCGGCGAACGCCTCGTAGATGGCCTGCTTGCCGCCGTTGGTGACGAGGATCTGCGAGACGTCCGGCTCCCAGCCGGAGTCGCGCAGCGTCTTCGCGGCGATCGCGGCCTTCAGCTCGGGCAGGCCGCCGGCCGGCGTGTAGCGGTGGTACTTCGGGTTCCTGCAGGCCTCTACGGCCGCCTCGACGATGTAGTCCGGGGTCGGGAAGTCGGGCTCACCGGCGCCGAAGCCGATCACCGGACGCCCGGCGGCCTTCAGGGCCTTGGCCTTGGCGTCCACGGCGAGGGTGGCGGACTCGGAGATCGCGCCGACTCGGGCGGAGACCCGGCGCTCGGTGGGTGGGGTTGCAGCGCTCATGGAGCCCATCGTTCCAGACCGGAAATGTCCCCGGCACACGGGTTTCACGGACTGAACAACCACGGGTCGAAGCGTGAACACGGGTCCGAATCCGGCCCCCGGCCAGGACGATCTTTCGCCGACCGCCCCCGGACGGGCCCTTTCTGTTCGACGCCGGGCCCCGGACCACGTACACTCACACCTCGTTGGCCTTCAGCAGCCACCGCCGAGCCGGTGCACACCGCGCACCCGTCCGGATGCGGTACGTTGGGGGACACACAAAGGGTCGTAGCTCAATTGGTAGAGCACCGGTCTCCAAAACCGGCGGTTGGGGGTTCAAGTCCCTCCGGCCCTGCTACACACACCGCCAGGATGTGTGCGCATGTACGTACAGCAATGCACCGCCGTGCGGCTCAGAAACCGGGCGCGGCACGGCCACGACCCGGGATCAGGTGAGGACAATGACGGACGCCGTGGGCTCCATCGACACGCCTGACGCCCAGGACGAGGCGCTCGAGTCGAAGAAGAAGGCCCGCAAGGGCGGCAAGCGTGCCAAGAAGGGCCCGCTGAAGCGCCTTGCCACGTTCTACCGCCAGATCATCGCGGAGCTCCGCAAGGTCGTCTGGCCGACGCGCAACCAGCTGACGTCGTACACCACCGTGGTGATCTTCTTCGTCGCCATCATGATCGCGCTGGTGACCGTGATTGACTATGGGCTCAACCACGCGGCCAAGTACGTCTTCGGCTGAGCCAAGAGCGAAGGGCGCCGTGGTACCGGCGCCCGTTTTCGCATGTTCCACCCCTATGTATCCAGGAAGAAGCAGCCACCGTGTCTGACCCGAACCTGAACGACGACGCCACCGAGTCGCGCGCGACCGCTGCCGAGATGGTGGACGACGAGCTCGACATCGTCGAGGGCGCGGACGAGCAGGACGAGTTCGAGGCTGCCGAGGCCGAGGCGGGGGAGCCGGCCGAAGAGGCTGCCCTGAACGTCGAGGACGAAGAGGACGAGGACGCCGGCGAGGAGGCCCCCGCCGAGGCGGCCGAAGCCGCCGAGGAGGAGCCGGCCGCGCCCGTCGACCCCGTCGAGGCCCTGCGCGAGGAACTGCGTTCCCTGCCCGGTGAGTGGTACGTCATCCACACCTACGCCGGTTACGAGAACCGCGTGAAGACCAACCTGGAGCAGCGCGCCGTCTCGCTGAACGTCGAGGACTACATCTTCCAGGCCGAGGTGCCGCAGGAGGAGGTCGTCCAGATCAAGAACGGCGACCGCAAGACGATCAAGCAGAACAAGCTGCCGGGTTACGTCCTGGTCCGCATGGACCTGACCAACGAGTCCTGGGGCGTCGTCCGCAACACCCCGGGCGTCACCGGCTTCGTCGGCAACGCCTACGACCCGTACCCGCTGACCCTGGACGAGATCGTCAAGATGCTCGCTCCGGAGGCCGAGGAGAAGGCCGCCCGCGAGGCCGCGGAGGCCGAGGGCAAGCCCGCCCCGCAGCGCAAGGTCGAGGTCCAGGTGCTGGACTTCGAGGTCGGCGACTCGGTCACCGTCACCGACGGCCCGTTCGCCACGCTGCAGGCGACCATCAACGAGATCAACCCCGACTCGAAGAAGGTCAAGGGCCTGGTGGAGATCTTCGGTCGCGAGACGCCGGTCGAGCTCTCCTTCGACCAGATCCAGAAGAACTGATCCAGAAGGACCAGTCCCTTTCTGGACGTCGCTCTTCCGCGCAGGTCAGGCGGGCTGTCCTCAGCCGGTCTGACCTGCGCGGTTTTTAGCCGCACATCCATACCCGTTATCGTTGTGCGGTATGCCTGCGTCAGGTTCGCGATCCGCGCGCGGGCATGGACCCGATTGAAAGGACCCGGAGAGCTATGCCTCCCAAGAAGAAGAAGGTCACGGGGCTCATCAAGCTCCAGATCAACGCCGGTGCGGCGAACCCGGCCCCGCCGGTCGGCCCCGCGCTGGGCCAGCACGGCGTCAACATCATGGAGTTCTGCAAGGCCTACAACGCCGCGACCGAGTCGCAGCGTGGCTGGGTCATCCCGGTGGAGATCACGGTCTACGAGGACCGCTCCTTCACCTTCGTCACCAAGACGCCGCCGGCCGCGAAGATGATCCTCAAGGCCGCTGGTGTCGAGAAGGGCTCCGGCGAGCCGCACAAGACCAAGGTCGCCAAGATCACCGAGGCGCAGGTCCGCGAGATCGCCCAGACCAAGATGCCCGACCTCAACGCGAACGACCTGGACGCCGCGTCGAAGATCATCGCCGGCACCGCCCGCTCCATGGGCATCACGGTCGAGGGCTGAACCCCACCCCCAGCAGTCATGCGGCCGTAGCCGGTCGCACGTGGCAGGGCCTGCTCGGCCCAGGGACCACGACTCCTTTCAGAACACACAGGAGCAAGTTGTGAGCAAGCGCAGCAAGGCTCTCCGCGCTGCGGACGCCAAGGTCGACCGGGAGAAGCTGTACGCCCCGCTCGAGGCCGTCCGTCTCGCCAAGGAGACCTCCACGACCAAGTTCGACGCCACCGTCGAGGTCGCCTTCCGTCTGGGTGTCGACCCGCGCAAGGCCGACCAGATGGTCCGTGGCACCGTGAACCTTCCGCACGGCACCGGTAAGACCGCCCGGGTCCTGGTCTTCGCGACCGGCGACCGTGCCGAGGCCGCGCGTGCCGCGGGCGCCGACATCGTCGGCGCCGACGAGCTGATCGACGAGGTCGCGAAGGGCCGTCTGGACTTCGACGCCGTCGTCGCCACCCCGGACCTCATGGGCAAGGTCGGCCGCCTCGGCCGCGTCCTCGGCCCGCGTGGTCTGATGCCGAACCCGAAGACCGGCACCGTCACCCCCGACACCGCCAAGGCCGTCACCGACATCAAGGGCGGCAAGATCGAGTTCCGCGTCGACAAGCACTCGAACCTGCACTTCATCATCGGCAAGGCGTCCTTCGACGACTCCAAGCTGGTGGAGAACTACGGCGCCGCGCTGGAGGAGATCCTCCGTCTGAAGCCGTCCGCCGCCAAGGGCCGCTACATCAAGAAGGCCGCCATCACCACCACGATGGGCCCCGGCATCCCGGTCGACCCGAACCGCACCCGCAACCTCCTCGTCGAGGAGGACCCGGCCGCCGCCTGAGCCGTCCGCTCACCCCGGTAGCCGCGTCAGGTACGCGCGAATGAGGGCGGGCCCTGCAACCTTTCAGGTGCGGGGCCCGTCCTTTCTCTGTACGGCCTTTCGTCGTACGGCTTTCTTTGCACGGCCTGTCGGACAACTGTCAGTGGCCTGGTCTACGGTGCAGGCACTCGACTTTCATGGGGGTAGGACAAGATGAAGAGCACGACGGCGCGCCGGATGGGTCTTTCCGTGGCGGTGGTGGCCGCGCTGACCGGGGTGGCCGCGTGCGGCTCCTCGGGTTCCGGAAAGGACGCCAAGGCGGCCGGCGGCGGCGCGATCAACGTCAGCCCCATCGCCGCGCTGCGCTCCGCCGAGCAGTCCACGAACAAGGCCGACTCCGCCAAGGTGCGGGGCACCACGTCGCTCGGCGACCTGATGTCGATGACCGCGAACGGCGCGCTCACCTGGGGCCACGGACTCAAGGGCAACCTCACCATCACCTACACCGGTGGGCAGATGGCCGAGATGATGAGCAAGGCCGGCACCAGGTCGATGCAGGCCCGCTATCTGCCGGACGCCTACTACGCCAAGATGAGCGACCAGTTCGCCCAGGAGGCGGGCGGCAAGCACTGGATCCGGTACGGCTACGACGACCTCGCCAAGTTCAGCGGCGCTTCCGGCTCGTACCTGAAGGACCAGGCGCAGACCTCGACGCCGAACCAGTCCGTGAAGATGCTGCTGGCCTCCGGCGACGTGAAGAAGGTCGGCGAGGAGACCGTCGCCGGCGTCCACACCCGGCACTACGCGGGCACGGTCAACGTCGCCGACCTCGCGGGCCGGAGCAGCAACCTCAGCGCGGACCAGCTGGCGGCCCTGAAGAAGCAGCTGAACCAGGCGGGCATCACCACCGATGCCGTCGACATCTGGATCAACGACCAGAACCTGCTGGTCAAGAAGACCGAGAAGGCGAACACCGCCCACGGCGTCCTGGACAGCACCGCCTACTACAGCGACTACGGCGTCCCGGTCTCCGCCGAGGCGCCGCCGGCGAGCGACACCAAGGACTTCAAGGACCTGATGAAGTCCCTCGGCACCGCCGGATCGGGGAACACGTCGAGCGGTTCCGGCACCGGCATCACGTCCTGAGCCGGCCGCACGGGGTTCCTCGCCGCCGTACCGTCCGCGCCGGTGCCGCCCTCGCCGGGCGGCCGGGCGCCGGGCAGGGCGGCGCGCCCGCTGTGCGGGGCTGAGACGCCCTGCCCGGCGCCCCGCACCCCGCCGGGTCGGCGTGGTCGGCGCGGATCCGTCCGGGGTGCGGTGTCCTGCCCGCCGGGACACGGCGGCCGAACCCCCCGGGGCCGGGGGCGCCGTAGCGACCGATTTGCTCGACGGTGCCCCGGTCCCTTACTCTCTTCCAGAAGCCAAAGACCGCTGGTCGTTGCCGCGCGCTCCGAGTGAGGGTGCGGTGGCCGAAGGATCCGCTGAAAAGTGGGCGACCCGCGCAGGTGACAGTGGAAGAGCTCCCGGAGCGCGCGCGTCGAGCGTGTGTGCGACCGGTCGAGTCCGCCCCGAGCGCCTGCGCCGGGGCGTTTCGTTTTCCCCAGTCCTCCTTCGGGTCCGCGCGGTCCGAATCACCCGGAAGGAGGCCGAGGCTCTATGGCGAGGCCCGACAAGGCTGCCGCGGTTGCCGAGCTGACGGACAAGTTCCGCAACTCGAACGCCGCCGTGCTGACCGAGTACCGCGGTCTCACCGTGGCGCAGCTCAAGACGCTGCGCCGGTCGCTCGGTGAGAACGCCCAGTACGCCGTGGTGAAGAACACGCTGACCAAGATTGCGGCCAACGAGGCCGGGATCACGCTGGACGACCGGCTCTTCGCTGGTCCGACGGCCGTCGCCTTCGTCACCGGTGACCCGGTGGAGTCGGCGAAGGGTCTCCGTGACTTCGCCAAGGACAACCCGAATCTCGTCATCAAGGGCGGTGTCCTTGACGGCAAGGCGCTGTCCGCCGACGAGATCAAGAAGCTTGCGGACCTCGAGTCCCGCGAGGTTCTGCTCAGCAAGCTGGCCGGTGCCTTCAAGGCGAAGCAGTCCCAGGCTGCCTCCGTCTTCCAGGCGCTGCCGTCGAAGCTCGTCCGCACCGTGGACGCGCTGCGCGCCAAGCAGGCCGAGCAGGGCGGTGCCGAGTAATTCGGCTCGCTTTCTGACCCGTACCACCGGCGCGGGTCGCAGCGGGCCGACGTACGCCCGCCTTACCCAGTACATCCGGCACCTGCCGATTTGAGTGGAAGGACCGCCATCATGGCGAAGCTCAGCCAGGAAGACCTGCTCGCGCAGTTCGAGGAGATGACCCTCATCGAGCTCTCCGAGTTCGTGAAGGCCTTCGAGGAGAAGTTCGACGTCACCGCCGCCGCCGCTGCCCCGGTCATGATGGCCGGCGTCCCGGGCGCCCCGGCCGCCGAGGCCGAGGAGGAGAAGGACGAGTTCGACGTCATCCTCACCGGCGCCGGCGAGAAGAAGATCCAGGTCATCAAGGTCGTGCGTGAGCTGACCTCGCTGGGTCTGAAGGAGGCCAAGGACCTCGTCGACGGCACCCCGAAGCCGGTCCTCGAGAAGGTCAACAAGGAGCAGGCCGACAAGGCCGCCGAGGCCCTCAAGGGCGCCGGCGCCTCCGTCGAGGTCAAGTAAGACCTTCCGGGTCCTGCGAGGACGGCAGGACCCGGCTGCGCGCCGAACACGACCCCCCGGGGCTGTAACGCGACCGCACCGAAGGGCGATCATCCATCCGGGTGGTCGCCCTTCGGCGCTCCCCGGGGCCCGGCCCGGCCTGCCTTGCACCTGTGTTCTTGAGGGGTAAGGTGATCTTCGTCGTGTCTCCGGACGGCCGGGTTCCGGCTGGGGGCCCTTGACGAACCGCACGCAGCGCGCAATTCTCAGGACGCGTCGTCACAAGGATCCGAATCCGAGGCATGGATCGACGGCGAAGAGGGCAGTATCAACGTGCGTTGAGGGCAGCATGCCGAGGGCGTTGACAAGAGCGGTGAGCACAGCGAGGGTCTCGAACAACCCGCACTGGACATCAGTGTGCCAAGTGGCTACACTGACCCTTTGCGCTGCCTGTTAGCTGTCCCCTGCCCGTCACCAGGGGTCTGCCCTCACTCGAGCACTGACGACAAAAGCCCCTTCGACCTGGGGTTCCTGTCTCTGTGTACGGGGGAGGGGCCGGTACGCGCGTAGTGAGTCCGAGCCCTCGGAAGGACCCCCTCTTGGCCGCCTCGCGCAATGCCTCGACCGCGAATATGAACAACGGCGCCAGCACCGCCCCGCTGCGCATCTCCTTTGCAAAGATCAAGGAGCCTCTTGAGGTTCCGAACCTGCTCGCGCTGCAGACCGAGAGCTTTGACTGGCTGCTCGGCAACACCGCCTGGCAGAGTCGGGTCGAGGAGGCTCTGGAGAACGGTCAGGACGTCCCCACCAAGTCCGGCCTCGAGGAGATCTTCGAGGAGATCTCCCCGATCGAGGACTTCTCCGGGTCGATGTCCCTGACGTTCCGGGACCACCGCTTCGAGCCGCCGAAGAACTCCATCGACGAGTGCAAGGAGCGCGACTTCACGTACGCCGCCCCGCTCTTCGTCACCGCCGAGTTCACCAACAACGAGACCGGTGAGATCAAGTCCCAGACGGTCTTCATGGGCGACTTCCCGCTCATGACGAACAAGGGCACTTTCGTCATCAACGGCACCGAGCGTGTCGTCGTGTCCCAGCTGGTCCGTTCCCCCGGTGTCTACTTCGACTCCACCATCGACAAGACGTCCGACAAGGACATCTTCTCCGCCAAGATCATCCCGTCCCGGGGCGCCTGGCTGGAGATGGAGATCGACAAGCGCGACATGGTCGGTGTCCGCATCGACCGCAAGCGCAAGCAGTCGGTCACCGTGCTGCTGAAGGCGCTCGGCTGGACGACCGAGCAGATCCTCGAGGAGTTCGGCGAGTACGAGTCCATGCGCGCCACCCTGGAGAAGGACCACACTCAGGGCCAGGACGACGCGCTGCTCGACATCTACCGCAAGCTGCGTCCGGGCGAGCCCCCCACGCGTGAGGCCGCGCAGACGCTGCTGGAGAACCTCTACTTCAACCCCAAGCGCTACGACCTCGCCAAGGTCGGCCGCTACAAGGTCAACAAGAAGCTCGGTGCGGACGAGCCGCTGGACGCCGGCGTGCTCACCACCGAGGACATCATCGCCACCATCAAGTACCTGGTGAAGCTGCACGCCGGCGAGACCGAGACGCTGGGCGCGTCGGGCCGGACCATCATGGTCGAGACCGACGACATCGACCACTTCGGCAACCGCCGCATCCGCAGCGTCGGCGAGCTGATCCAGAACCAGGTCCGCACGGGTCTCGCCCGTATGGAGCGCGTCGTGCGCGAGCGCATGACCACCCAGGACGTCGAGGCGATCACGCCGCAGACCCTGATCAACATCCGCCCGGTCGTGGCGTCGATCAAGGAGTTCTTCGGCACCTCGCAGCTGTCCCAGTTCATGGACCAGAACAACCCGCTGTCGGGGCTGACGCACAAGCGTCGTCTGAACGCCCTCGGCCCGGGTGGTCTCTCCCGTGAGCGGGCCGGCTTCGAGGTCCGTGACGTGCACCCCTCGCACTACGGCCGCATGTGCCCGATCGAGACGCCGGAAGGCCCGAACATCGGTCTGATCGGCTCGCTGGCCTCCTACGGCCGGGTCAACGCGTTCGGTTTCATCGAGACGCCGTACCGCAAGGTCGTCGACGGCCAGGTCACCGACGAGGTGGACTACCTGACCGCCGACGAGGAGGACCGCTTCGTCATCGCGCAGGCCAACGCGCCGCTGACCGACGAGATGCGGTTCGCCGAGGCCCGCGTGCTGGTCCGCCGCCGTGGCGGCGAGGTCGACTACGTCGGCCCCGAGGACGTGGACTACATGGACGTCTCGCCGCGCCAGATGGTGTCGGTCGCGACCGCCATGATCCCCTTCCTCGAGCACGACGACGCCAACCGTGCCCTCATGGGTGCGAACATGATGCGTCAGGCCGTGCCGCTGATTAAGTCGGAGGCCCCGCTCGTCGGCACCGGCATGGAGTACCGCTCCGCGGTCGACGCCGGCGACGTGGTCAAGGCCGAGAAGGACGGTGTGGTCCAGGAGGTCTCCGCGGACTACATCACCACCGCCAACGACGACGGCACGTACATCACGTACCGCCTGGCCAAGTTCTCCCGGTCCAACCAGGGCACCTCGGTCAACCAGAAGGTCATCGTCAACGAGGGCGACCGCGTCGTCACCGGCCAGGTGCTGGCCGACGGCCCGGCCACCCAGAACGGCGAGATGGCCCTCGGCAAGAACCTGCTCGTGGCGTTCATGCCGTGGGAGGGTCACAACTACGAGGACGCGATCATCCTGTCGCAGCGCCTCGTGCAGGACGACGTCCTCTCCTCGATCCACATCGAGGAGCACGAGGTCGACGCCCGTGACACCAAGCTCGGCCCCGAGGAGATCACCCGGGACATCCCGAACGTCTCCGAGGAGGTCCTCGCCGACCTCGACGAGCGCGGCATCATCCGCATCGGCGCCGAGGTCATCGCCGGTGACATCCTCGTCGGCAAGGTCACCCCGAAGGGTGAGACCGAGCTGACCCCCGAGGAGCGTCTGCTGCGCGCGATCTTCGGTGAGAAGGCGCGTGAGGTCCGTGACACCTCGCTGAAGGTGCCGCACGGCGAGACCGGCAAGGTCATCGGCGTGCGCGTCTTCGACCGTGAGGAGGGCGACGAGCTGCCGCCGGGCGTGAACCAGCTGGTCCGCGTCTACGTCGCGCAGAAGCGCAAGATCACCGACGGTGACAAGCTCGCCGGCCGGCACGGCAACAAGGGTGTCATCTCCAAGATCCTGCCCATCGAGGACATGCCGTTCCTCGAGGACGGGACTCCGGTCGACATCATCCTGAACCCGCTGGGTGTGCCGTCCCGAATGAACCCGGGACAGGTCCTGGAGATCCACCTCGGCTGGCTCGCCAGCCAGGGTTGGGACGTCTCCGGACTCGCCGACGAGTGGGCGCAGCGCCTGCAGGTCATCGGTGCCGACAAGGTCGCCCCGCGCACCAACGTCGCCACCCCGGTCTTCGACGGTGCCCGCGAGGACGAGCTGGCGGGTCTGCTGGAGAACACCCTGCCGAACCGCGACGGCGACCGCATGGTCCTGCCGTCCGGCAAGGCCCGGCTGTTCGACGGCCGCTCCGGTGAGCCGTTCCCGGACCCGATCTCGGTCGGCTACATGTACATCCTGAAGCTGCACCACCTGGTCGACGACAAGCTGCACGCCCGCTCGACCGGCCCGTACTCGATGATCACCCAGCAGCCGCTCGGTGGTAAGGCCCAGTTCGGTGGCCAGCGGTTCGGTGAGATGGAGGTGTGGGCACTCGAGGCCTACGGCGCCGCGTACGCCCTCCAGGAGCTGCTGACCATCAAGTCCGACGACGTCACCGGCCGCGTGAAGGTCTACGAGGCCATCGTCAAGGGCGAGAACATCCCCGAGCCCGGCATCCCCGAGTCCTTCAAGGTGCTCATCAAGGAGATGCAGTCGCTCTGCCTGAACGTGGAGGTGCTGTCCAGCGACGGTATGTCCATCGAGATGCGTGACACCGACGAGGACGTCTTCCGCGCTGCGGAGGAGCTCGGCATCGACCTGTCCCGGCGCGAGCCGAGCAGCGTCGAAGAGGTCTGACGGGAGTCCGGCGGGGCCCTCACCCACAGGGCCCCGCCGACCCCCAGGCCCCCGTTTCAGACCACAGACTTACAACCCTGAGAGGGATTGACGCATAGTGCTCGACGTCAACTTCTTCGACGAGCTCCGGATCGGTCTGGCCACCGCTGACGACATCCGCCAGTGGAGCCACGGCGAGGTCAAGAAGCCGGAGACCATCAACTACCGCACCCTGAAGCCCGAAAAGGACGGCCTCTTCTGCGAGAAGATCTTCGGCCCCACCCGGGACTGGGAGTGCTACTGCGGCAAGTACAAGCGCGTCCGCTTCAAGGGCATCATCTGCGAGCGCTGTGGCGTCGAGGTCACGCGCGCCAAGGTGCGCCGTGAGCGGATGGGCCACATCGAGCTGGCCGCGCCCGTCACGCACATCTGGTACTTCAAGGGTGTCCCCTCGCGCCTCGGCTACCTGCTGGACCTGGCGCCGAAGGACCTCGAGAAGGTCATCTACTTCGCCGCGTACATGATCACGTACGTCGACGAGGAGCGCCGTACCCGCGACCTGCCCTCCCTGGAGGCGCACGTCTCGGTCGAGCGCCAGCAGATCGAGAACCGCCGGGACGCCGACCTGGAGGCCCGCGCCAAGAAGCTCGAGTCCGACCTGGCCGAGCTGGAGGCCGAGGGCGCCAAGGCCGACGTGCGCCGCAAGGTGCGCGAGGGTGCCGAGCGCGAGATGAAGCAGCTGCGCGACCGCGCGCAGCGCGAGATCGACCGCCTCGACGAGGTGTGGAACCGGTTCAAGAACCTCAAGGTCCAGGACCTCGAGGGCGACGAGCTGCTCTACCGCGAGCTGCGCGACCGCTTCGGCACGTACTTCGACGGCTCGATGGGTGCCGCGGCGCTGCAGAAGCGCCTGGAGTCCTTCGACCTCGAGGAGGAGGCCGAGCGTCTCCGCGAGATCATCCGCACCGGCAAGGGCCAGAAGAAGACCCGTGCCCTCAAGCGCCTGAAGGTCGTCTCCGCGTTCCTGCAGACGTCCAACAGCCCCAAGGGCATGGTCCTGGACTGCGTCCCGGTCATCCCGCCGGACCTGCGTCCCATGGTGCAGCTGGACGGTGGCCGCTTCGCGACCTCCGACCTGAACGACCTGTACCGCCGTGTCATCAACCGCAACAACCGTCTGAAGAGGCTGCTCGACCTCGGTGCGCCCGAGATCATCGTCAACAACGAGAAGCGCATGCTTCAGGAGGCCGTTGACGCCCTCTTCGACAACGGCCGGCGCGGCCGCCCGGTCACGGGCCCCGGCAACCGTCCGCTGAAGTCCCTCAGCGACATGCTGAAGGGTAAGCAGGGCCGTTTCCGTCAGAACCTCCTCGGCAAGCGTGTCGACTACTCGGCGCGTTCCGTGATCGTCGTCGGTCCGCAGCTGAAGCTGCACCAGTGCGGTCTGCCGAAGGCGATGGCGCTGGAGCTGTTCAAGCCGTTCGTGATGAAGCGCCTGGTCGACCTGAACCACGCGCAGAACATCAAGTCGGCCAAGCGCATGGTCGAGCGTGGCCGCACCGTCGTGTACGACGTCCTCGAAGAGGTCATCGCCGAACACCCGGTGCTGCTGAACCGTGCGCCCACCCTGCACCGCCTGGGCATCCAGGCCTTCGAGCCGCAGCTGGTCGAGGGCAAGGCCATCCAGATCCACCCGCTCGTCTGCACCGCGTTCAACGCGGACTTCGACGGTGACCAGATGGCCGTGCACCTGCCGCTGTCCGCTGAGGCGCAGGCCGAGGCCCGCATCCTGATGCTGTCCTCGAACAACATCCTCAAGCCGGCCGACGGCCGTCCGGTGACGATGCCGACCCAGGACATGGTCCTCGGTCTGTTCTTCCTCACCACCGACGGCGAGATGCGCGACGTCAAGGGCGAGGGCCGCTCGTTCGCGTCCGTGGCCGAGGCGATCATGGCCTTCGACGCCGGCGAGCTGTCGCTGCAGTCGCGCGTGGACATCCGCTTCCCGGTGGGCACCATCCCGCCGCGCGGCTGGACCCCGCCGGCGCGCGAGGAGGGCGAGCCGGAGTGGCAGCAGGGTGACAGCTTCCGGTTGAACACCACGCTGGGCCGCGCGCTCTTCAACGAGTTGCTGCCCGAGGACTACCCGTTCGTCGACTACGAGGTCGGCAAGAAGCAGCTCTCCGAGATCGTCAACGACCTCGCCGAGCGCTACCCGAAGGTCATCGTGGCGGCGACGCTCGACAACCTGAAGGCGGCCGGCTTCTACTGGGCCACCCGTTCCGGTGTCACCGTGGCCATCTCCGACGTCGTCGTCCCCGAGGCGAAGAAGGAGATCGTCAAGGGCTACGAGGCGCAGGACGAGAAGGTCCAGAAGCAGTACGAGCGCGGTCTGATCACCAAGGACGAGCGCACGCAGGAGCTCATCGCGATCTGGACCAAGGCGACCAACGAGGTCGCCGAGGCGATGAACGAGAACTTCCCGAAGACCAACCCGATCTTCATGATGGTGAACTCGGGTGCACGAGGCAACATGATGCAGATGCGTCAGATTGCCGGTATGCGTGGTCTGGTGTCGAACGCGAAGAACGAGACGATTCCGCGTCCGATCAAGGCGTCGTTCCGTGAGGGCCTGTCCGTGCTGGAGTACTTCATCTCCACGCACGGTGCCCGTAAGGGTCTGGCGGACACCGCTCTGCGTACGGCCGACTCGGGTTACCTCACCCGTCGTCTGGTCGACGTCTCCCAGGACGTCATCATCCGCGAGGAGGACTGCGGCACCGACCGTGGCCTCAAGCTGGCGATCGCCGAGCGCGGCGAGGACGGCGTCCTGCGCAAGACGGGCAACGTCGAGACGTCCGTGTACGCGCGCTGCCTCGCCGAGGACATCGTGGTCGACGGCAAGGTGCTGGCCCCGGCCGGTACCGACCTCGGCGACGTGCTCATCGACGAGCTGGTCAAGCACGGTGTCGAGACGGTCAAGACCCGCTCGGTCCTGACCTGCGAGTCCGCCGTCGGCACCTGCGCCATGTGCTACGGCCGTTCGCTCGCCACCGGCAAGCTGGTCGACATCGGTGAGGCGGTCGGCATCATCGCCGCCCAGTCCATCGGTGAGCCCGGTACCCAGCTGACGATGCGTACCTTCCACACCGGTGGTGTGGCCGGTGACGACATCACCCAGGGTCTGCCGCGTGTCGTCGAGCTCTTCGAGGCCCGTACCCCGAAGGGTGTCGCCCCGATCTCCGAGGCGAGCGGCCGTGTCCGCATCGAGGAGACCGAGAAGACCAAGAAGATCATCGTCACCCCGGACGACGGCAGCGACGAGACGTCGTACCCGATCTCCAAGCGTGCGAAGGTCCTGGTCAGCGAGGGCGAGCACGTCGAGGTGGGCCAGCAGCTCACCGTGGGCGCCACCAACCCGCACGACGTGCTGCGCATCCTGGGCCAGCGTGCCGTCCAGGTCCACCTGGTGGGCGAGGTCCAGAAGGTCTACAACTCGCAGGGTGTGTCGATCCACGACAAGCACATCGAGATCATCATCCGGCAGATGCTGCGCCGTGTGACGATCATCGAGTCCGGCGACGCCGAGCTGCTGCCCGGCGAGCTGGTCGAGCGCTCCCGCTTCGAGCAGGAGAACCGTCGTGTGGTCCAGGAGGGCGGTCACCCGGCCTCCGGTCGTCCGCAGCTGATGGGTATCACCAAGGCCTCGCTGGCGACGGAGTCGTGGCTCTCCGCGGCCTCCTTCCAGGAGACGACCAGGGTCCTGACGGACGCGGCGATCAACGCCAAGTCCGACTCCCTGATCGGCCTCAAGGAGAACGTCATCATCGGTAAGCTCATCCCGGCCGGTACGGGCCTGTCCCGCTACCGCAACATCCGGGTCGAGCCGACCGAGGAGGCCAAGGCCGCGATGTACTCGGCCGTCGGCTACGACGACATCGACTACTCGCCGTTCGGCACCGGCTCCGGGCAGGCCGTTCCGCTGGAGGACTACGACTACGGTCCGTACAACCAGTAGGCGGGCAGCTTGACCTGAAGGGCGGCCACTCCCTCGCGGGGGGTGGCCGCCCTTCGGCGTGTCCGGAGCCCGCTGCCCGGAGCCGGTGTGTCCGGAAGGAAGGCTTCAGCGAGGCAGCCCCAGGTAGGGCTGCAGGGCGGTCAGCCGGGTGTGGTGGTCGGGATGGGACGACAGCAGCCGGTCCAGGGTGCCGGGTTCCTTGAGCCGCCGGCCCTGCGCGGCCAGCGCCGCCCTGGCCGCGGTCTCCTCGGTCTGGAAGTGGTACAGGACCTCGGCCAGCTGGCGGGCGAAGCCCAGCTCGGCCGCCTGCTGGTCGGCGCGCAGCTCGCCGCGCCGGCCCGCGTAGGCCAGCAGGTACGGAGCGAGCACCAGCGGGATCGCGATGTACCAGGCGGTGACGAACGCGGCGAACGCCACCAGCGCCAGGAAGAGGATCAGGAATCCGGTCGCCGCCATGGAGAAGAGGCTGGCGACCGCAATCGCGAACCGTGCCAGCCCCCGGGTCACCGCCCAGGCGATCCGGCCGGGCAGCGAGTACCAGTAGCCGAGCAGACCGGCCCAGGCATGGCCGCCGGTGTGGTGGCCCAGCTCGTGCGCGAGCACGGCGGCCAGGTTGCTGCTCGGGATCCGGTTGAGGGAGCAGGCGGTGACGCCGACGACGTGACCGGCCACCGCGACCGCGTTCAGCTCGTCGCTGTTCTCCACCATCAGTTCGTACGTGCCCGGTTCGATGCCCGCTCGGGCGGTCACCTCGTGCCAGATCGGCTCCAGGCGGGCCCGCTCCTCCTGAGTGGGCCGGCGGAGCTTGAGCACGTGTCGGGCGAAGGCCAGCTCGGTCGGCCGATGGAAGACGAGCAGGCCGGAGGCGACCCAGGCCAGGATCACCAGCGTCCCGAGAACGCTCCCGAACAGGCCGAGGGCTATGGAGCTGACCAGAGCGAGGCTCACCAGGGCCCCCGGCAGCTGCACCGCCAGCCGCCCGATCGCCGTGGCGTCCGCCCCGCGTTGATGCTCGGCCACGTGTACGCGGGCGCCGCGGTGGCGGTACTCGAGGTCGTCGGGAGCGGGGGGTTCCGGTGCGGGAGCGGACGCGGGTGCGTCCGGCGCGTACGGTGCCCCGGCCGGCGCCGCGGCGGTCTGCGGGGGCGGAGGGTAGCCGGGAGCGGGGTACTGCGGGGGCGGGTCCTGGTGCGGGGGTGCCGAAGCCGGGTGGACCGGGGGGACGGCGGGCCGGCCCGGAGCGGTGTACGGGTGCTGCGGCGCGGCGGTGGGGTAGGGCGCGCGGCCCGTGTGTGGTGGCTCACCCGGGTACGGCGGCGGACCGGCGGGCGGAGCGAGATGGGCGGGCGGCGCCTGAACCGTGGCCTCGGGGGACGTCGGTGGGCCGGCAGGCCCCGGTGCCGCGGTCGGGTAGGCCGGCGGCTGACCCGACCGCGGAGGTGCTGATGCCGGATGAGCAGGGAGCGCGGGCAGGCCCGCGGGTCCGGCCGGGTGTGGCGGGGCAGCGGTGAACGATGCGGCTGGGTAGGGCGGGGCGGTGGAGGGTGCGGCTGGGTAGGGCGGGGCGGTGGAGGGTGCGGCCGGGTGTGGCGGGGTGGTGGTGGACGGTGCGGCTGGGTAGGGCGGGGCGGTGGTGGATGCGGCCGGGTGGGGCGGGGCAGCGGTGAACGATGCGGCTGGGTAGGGCGGGGCGGTGGAGGGTGCGGCCGGGCGGGGCGGGGTGGTGGTGGGCGGCGCGGGCTCGCCCGGGTGGTGCGGGGCAGCGGTGAACGGTGCGGCCGGGTAGGCGGGCGGAGTCGGGGCTTCGGGGCCCGGCGGCTCCGGGTAGCCGGGCGGCAGGGACGGGTCCGGCGGCTGGGACATGAGCGGGCTCCTTTGTGCAAGTGCGGGGACATCAGCCGATGAGTGCGGCGGAGGGCAGCAGCAGGGCGCCGACGCAGAAGGTGATCAGGCCGGCACGGATCCACCGGTGCTTGGACGCGGCGATCCGGCTCTTCTCGGCGAGAGCGGCCAGCACGGCGGTGGTCGGGTCCCGGTCGGTGTCCTCGAGCGCCTCCGCCAGCCGGCCCTGCCGTACCGCCTGCTGGATGTCGCCGAAGTAGCACAGGGGGCGTCCTTCGGCCCAGGACCCGGCGCGGAAGCGGGGCAGGACCGCCAGCAGCAGCGCGACCAGCGACAGGGCCATCGCCACCGCCCCCGCCCACCACAGGCCGGTTCCGGGAGCGGAGAGCCGGCCCGGCGACCAGTTCTTTCCTGCGACCAGCCCGGTGAACACGCCGGCCGTCATGCCCAGCGCCGCCACCAGCACGGAGGCCTTGGTGTCGGCACGGGCGATCTCGTCGCGCAGTTCGGCGAGCAGCCGTTCCGCCGTGTGAGTCATGCGGACCCCGCCTCGCGGGACTCCCCCTGTGGCGTGCCGGGCGCGGGCGGCACGGCCGGTGCGGGCCCGTCGGAGACGAGCGTCAGGGGAGGCACGCCCGGTGCGGGCGGCGCCGGTGGCACGGAGGGCGGGGGAGGCGTCGGGGAGCCCGTGGAGGCGTCGGGTACCTGGTCGTGGGTCACCTGCCCGTACTGCTGCTGACCGGGCGCCGGCTGCCCGTAGGGCGTTTGTGCCTGCGGCGGCCGGTCGTACGGCGCCGGGCCGGTGCCGGGGGCTGCGTACGGCGTCGGTGGCCCGGCGGGCGGCAGGGGAGGCGTGAAGGACGGCGGTGGGGCGTACGGCTGGGACGGGACCACGCCCGGCGGCAGGGCCTGGGGCGGCGCCGCCTGCTCGCGCATGAGGTCGTCGACGCAGGCCAGGACCGACCGGGCCGACTCCGCCTTCTGGAAGTCCTCCATCGTGTCCCCGGCGATCAGTTCGAGTTCCTTGCGGATGGCGCCGAGCTGGTCCTTCTGCAGGGTGCCGATGACCATCCGGGTGTCCCCGGGATGTGCCGCGAGATGCAGAGCCCAGGCGGCGACACCGCCGTGCTGGAGCCAGTACTGGTAGAAGGCGATCTTCTGCGCGACCAGTTCCTGGGACTGCCGCTCCTGCAGCACCTGCAGTTCGTGTTCGAGCTGCGCCCGGCGCATCTGGTACGCGTGCTCGGGGTCGAGCATCTCCGACTCGTAGGCCAGGGTGCGCTTGCGCCGGCGGTGGGCGATCGCGTCGTCGTCCAGGCGCAGCCGCACCACGCAGGTCACGTGGAGGCCGGTGCCCGCGGCGAAGGTGCCCTCGTCCTCGACCGCCTGCTGCACGGCCCGTTCGGCGGCCGGGCTGTCCTCGATGGGGAAGCGCCGGGTGACCGGACGGGCCACCTGCTGCAGCTCCCGGGTGAGCCGGGTCGGCACGTCCCGCTCGCCGCTCGCCACGAAGGCTTTCGGATCCGCCACCCGCCAGGTGAGGTCGGCGGTCACGCCGAAGGAGAACGCGTCGTCGTCACTGGGCAGTTCCAGCTCCAGCTGGACCGGGTGGCTGCCCATGTCCACCTCGTAGACGGAGGTGTAGCGACGGGTCGCGGCCTCCGCGCGGCTCGGGCGGTGCGGGGGCATGTAGACGTCGTACGAGCCGCTCGCGGTGACGAAGACGAGGGCGTGGTCGATCGCGCCGACCTGGCGGCGTACGGCGTAGTCGAACCGCGAGATCGGACGCACGGTCAGCACCGGGTCGACCAGCGCGGTGTGCCGGTCGGCGTTCTGCGACCACTCCGGTGGGCGGCGGAAGTCCGCCATGGATCAACTCCTCTGTTTCACAAGGGTCTTTCAGTGCGTGGTCGGTGCCGGACGCAGCACCGCGCGCAGGCGCTCCGCCATCGGCGGGCGTGCGCCGCCGTCCTCCGCGCGCATCGTGCGCAGTTCGTGGTCGAGGCGCTTGCGGTCGTCCGCGGTGACGATCAGCGCGGGCAGCAGCAGTTCCAGGGCCATGGCGGCGTCCGCGCGGCGGGCGGCGACATGCACCCAGGTCTGCAGGGCGTTCAGGGCCGGCCGGGTGTGGACGAGATCACCCAGCGCGGTGCGCCACAGGGTGGCCAGGTCCCGGGCCGCGTCCGGCCGGTACATGCCGACTTCGGCGTACCAGCCGACGAGTGCGCCTTCCTCGGCGTTGTCGCAGGCGCGGACGAAGGCGGCCAGGGCGAGGTCGCGGACCGCGGGCGTGTCCCGGTACAGCAACCGCACGAACTCCGCGAGCACCTCCCCGCGGCGCTGGCCGGCGGAGAGCAGCAGGGCGGCGGACTCGGTGAGGTTGTCCTGCTCGGCCTGGCTGCTCGCGTCGACCCTGGCCCGGGAGGCCAGCGCGTCCAGGGCCGGACCGGCCAGGTCGGGGCGGAGCGGGGCGAGCAGGCCGAGGGCGCGTATGGCGGTCCACCGCCGCCCCCACTGACCGTCGTTGCACCACTGGGTGAGCAGCCGCAGGACGACCGGCGCGTCGAGGAGCTGGGCCAGCGTCAGTGTGTTGGCGGCGGTGACGCGCGGGCCGAGGGCACGTGCGGTCGCCCAGCCGTCGACGAGCAGCGCGATCGCCGAGGGCAGGTCGGCGGCGGCGAGCAGGGCCGCGGCCGCGGCGGCGCGGGTGCGGACCACGGGGCGGCCGTCGCGGGCGAGCTGCCGCAGCCACTCGACGAGGGCCGGGCGGGCCGAGGGATGGCTGGTCCACACCTCGGTGAGCAGGACCTGAGCGGTGCGTTCGTCGCGGAAGGCGGCCATGAACTGCGGCACCGGGCCCCACTCGGTCTGTTCCTGCCGTACCTCGCCGTCGGCCCGCGCGAGCGTGAGCCGGTCCTCGGCGGCGGGCCCGAACACCGGGACGGTGGGCTGCCGCTCGGGACGCTGCAGCCGCTCGAAGTGCACGAACAGCTTGTCGGCGAGCTCGGCGGCCAGAACGTAGGGCGCCTGGTCGAAGACGGCCAGGGCGATGAGGAACGCCTTCTCGCGCAGCCCCAGTTCCGGATCGCCGAGCCAGTTCCGGCACTGCTCCTCGACGGCGGCCTGGCCGAAGTCCGCGAGCCGCGCCAGGGCTTCCGGGCTGTCGTCGTACGCCGCCAGCACCTCGGCGAACGCGGCGGCCTCGGCCGGAGTGCGGTCGGCGTCGGCGAGGAAGGCGGCCGCCGGCGGCAGCGAGAGCAGGGCGTCGGCCTCACCGGGCCTGCGCCGGTGGAGCAGGGCCCGTACGACGTCCTCGGCGGGCGGTGGCTCCCATGGGCAGGGGGTGACCCCGGGCAGGTGGGGAGAGTTCTCGACGGTGACGACGAGACAGCCGCCGGTCTTGACGAGCTGGTCCCGGGCCGCGAACAGATGGGTGTCGCGCAGCGGCCGGTTGCGGCTGAGGGGAAGGTCGCGCAGGACGTAGCCGCCGGGCTGGGTGAGTGCTCCGCTCAGGGCGGCGGGCGCGGTCTCGGGGCTCAGCGCGTGCACGGCGGCGACGCCGAGGCGGTGCGCCAGCATCAGCGCGGCGGCGTGACGGCCGCTGGCGTGGGCGCCGGAGAGGACCAGCACCCGCTCCTCCCGCAACCGTTCCAGCGCGGACGCGAAGGCGGGGCCCTCGGCGAAGACGGCCGCCAGTTCCTCGATCCGTTCCCGCGGGATCTCGCCGGAGGCGTCGGGCGCGGCCCCGGCGGCGCCGTGGTGGTGGATCTCGGTACGGCCGCCCAGATAGACGTCGCCGTCGACCCGGCCGCCGGACACGCCGTGCTGGGCGCCGCCGACCAGGCTGCCCCCGAAGCGGGCGTCGTCGCCGAGGATGAAGCCCGGGGTGTGCGCGAACAGCTCCCGCTGGGCGGCCCGTGCCTCCTGGGCGCCCTCCGCCTCGGGTTCCAGCTCGGCAAAGGCCTGCGGGTTCGCCTCGGACACCGGCGGTCGCTGCGCCGCCGGGCCGGGCGGCGACTGTCTGGGCGGGGACTGCTCGGGGGGAGCGGTGCCGGGCGCACCGCCGTCGGCGGCGGCCGCCGCTGCCGGGGAGGCCGTCACGACTCCTCACCCGCCGTACCCCCGAGGTGCACGCCGCCGGTGACGTGCCCACCGGAGACTCCGTGCTGGTCGCCGCCCACGAGGCTGCCCCCGAAGCGGGGCGAGCCGCTGCCGAAGTTGAACACGGCCCCGCCGGCGCCCGGAGGCCGCGCGGCCGGTGTTCCGGGTGCGGGCTCCTCGGGCTCGGACGGCCCCTGAGCCCGGGCGGGTGCCGCCGGTGGCGCCGCCGGTGCCTTCCGCGCCGGCGACCCCGGTGCCGGGACGTCCTCCGACGTGCCCGGCACCGGGGTTCCCCCCGCCCCCGTTCCACAGTGGTCCGTGGTGCCGCGCGGCACCGGCCCGTGGAGCCAGGCGCGCAACGGCCCGTTCTTGCTGGTCAAGGTCACCTGGTGGAAGTCGGCGGCCCGGACGCCGTGGTGGTCGTGGCGCACGATCCCCGCGTGCACGGCCTCCGACACGCACAGCGCGAAGCCGTCCGCCCGCTCCCGCAGGGCGGCGCGCAGGAGCGGGGCGTCCAGCAGCCGGCAGGCGTGGTTCAGGTCGGAGCCGACCCAGCCCCCGTGCTCGTCCACGGCCACGAAGCCGGTGGCGACCACGCCGCGCAGCCTTATCTGGGCCGAGCTCGACGCCAGCCGGTTGTAACCGTGCAGCTGGGCGGGGACCTCGGTGAGCAGGGTCCGCAGCAGCGCCGGGACGGACGCACCCGCGTCGATCAGTTCCATGACGGAGTCGCCGCGGTCGGCCCGTTGCCGCTGTGTCTCGTCGATGCCTGCGGCTTCCAGGGCCCGGTCGGCGATGTCGTAGAGAACGCGGCGCAGATACGCCTGCTCCACGTCGTCCCGGTCGCTGTACTTCTCGATGTCGAGCAGGAGCATCGTCCGGCTCACGGGGTCTTTCATGCTCGCCTCTCGGTCGTCGCCGTGGTGGTCGGGCCGCGCCGCCGTCAGCAGGGTGGCGGGAGGGGCTGCCGGGGCGTGAGGACGGATGACCCACTCGGACTGTGACCGTGTGCACAGAAGGGAGCATCGTGCCCGGAGCGGCGCGTCGTGCGGAGAACGGCGCGCCGTGCTCAGAAGGCGTGTCGGCCGGTGAAGTGCACCCCGCGCGGCTCGCTCACGCCGCCGCTCGGCCCCCGTCGCTCACTCCGTCGCTTCGGCCCGCACGATCCGGCGCAGCACGTCGGGCCGGACGATCACCAGAGCCCGGCGGCCGGTGCGGACCACGTCGCGCTCGCGCAGGTCCTTCAGCAGCCGCTGCACCGCCTCGCGGGAGGCACCGACCGAGCCGGCCAGCTCCTGTTTGCTCAGCGGCACGGAGAGTTCGACGCCGGTGTCGGTCCGGCGGCCGTGGGTGCGGGCGAGGTCGAGCAGGAGGGTCGCGAAGCGCTCCTTGACGGTCATGGAGGCGAACTCCAGGCGGCGCCGGTCGGCGGCGCGCGTGCGGTCCGAGGCGAGACCGAGCAGGGCGAAGGAGACGGCGGGGGACTTCGTGAGGAACTCCGTGAACCGCTCGCGCTGCACGGCCACGGCCCGCACCCGCTCCAGCGCCATCACGGTGGCCGAACGGGTCCGCCCGGTCAGCGCAGCCGACTCGCCGACGATGTCACCGGGGCCGCGCAGCGCGAGCAGCGCCTCGTACCCGTTGGCCGCCGCCGCGGTCACCTTGGTCCAGCCCTGGACGAGAAAGAGCACGTGGGCGGACGGCTCGTGCTGGTGGATCAGCACCGTGCGGGCGGTGAAGCCCAGCTCCCGGCCGAGCCCCAGCAGCGCCTCCCGGTCCTCGGCCTCCAGCCGGGCCAGAAAGGGCACCCGGTCGTCCAGGCCGCCGTCGTCCCGTGCCGACGCGGTCGTCCACGTGCTCGTCATGCCGGTCCCCCGAATTGTTCACCCGCAGCGGACGGATCAACGTACTGAACGCGCACCGGGCATATCCTCGGCAAGAGCGGAAACCGGCCACGTACGGCCGAGAGGCGCTCTCCGGCCTTCCGACCAGGTGTGACACCGTGCCGTGGCGGCTCTGCGGCGGGTACCGGACAACTGGGACGAAACCTGGCCGACGAGGTGGGAAGTCCGGCGTGTCGGTGCCCGCTCCATTTGTTTTGACCGAAGTCCGTGAGGTAGGTACGCTCAGACCTTGTGCCTGGGGTGTGCCCTGGCTCTCGTGCGTGCCTTCAGACCGCACGGCGAGCCAAGAGCGGCCACCGTAATCTGTGCTCTTTTCGCCTTGCGGCGGGAGTCCGCCGGATTCGACACACCCGACCGCGTGGGTCGGCGAAGTTCCAGGTTAGCTGTACCCATCGGCACACAGAAACCGGAGAAGTAGTGCCTACGATCCAGCAGCTGGTCCGCAAGGGCCGGCAGGACAAGGTCGAGAAGAACAAGACGCCCGCACTCGAGGGTTCCCCTCAGCGTCGTGGCGTCTGCACGCGTGTGTTCACGACCACCCCGAAGAAGCCGAACTCGGCCCTCCGCAAGGTCGCGCGTGTGCGTCTGACCAGCGGAATCGAGGTCACCGCTTACATTCCGGGTGAGGGACACAACCTGCAGGAGCACTCCATCGTGCTCGTGCGCGGCGGCCGTGTGAAGGACCTGCCGGGTGTTCGCTACAAGATCATCCGCGGTTCCCTGGACACCCAGGGTGTCAAGAACCGCAAGCAGGCTCGCAGCCGTTACGGCGCCAAGAAGGAGAAGTAAGAATGCCTCGTAAGGGCCCCGCCCCGAAGCGCCCGGTCATCATCGACCCGGTCTACGGCTCTCCTCTGGTGACCTCCCTGATCAACAAGGTGCTGCTGAACGGCAAGCGCTCCACCGCCGAGCGCATCGTCTACGGCGCCATGGAGGGCCTGCGCGAGAAGACCGGCAACGACCCGGTCATCACGCTCAAGCGCGCTCTCGAGAACATCAAGCCGACCCTCGAGGTCAAGTCCCGCCGTGTCGGTGGCGCCACCTACCAGGTTCCGGTCGAGGTCAAGCCCGGCCGAGCCAACACCCTGGCGCTGCGCTGGCTGGTCGGTTACTCCCGCGCCCGTCGCGAGAAGACCATGACCGAGCGTCTGCTCAACGAGCTCCTCGACGCCAGCAACGGCCTGGGTGCCGCTGTGAAGAAGCGCGAGGACACGCACAAGATGGCCGAGTCCAACAAGGCCTTCGCGCACTACCGCTGGTAGTCGCTACCCCATCGAGAACCGAGAGAAGACGAAAGCCTTATGGCTACCACTTCGCTTGACCTGGCCAGGGTGCGCAACATCGGCATCATGGCCCACATCGACGCGGGCAAGACGACCACCACCGAGCGGATCCTGTTCTACACCGGCGTTTCCTACAAGATCGGTGAGGTCCACGACGGCGCTGCCACCATGGACTGGATGGAGCAGGAGCAGGAGCGTGGCATCACGATCACCTCTGCTGCCACCACCTGTCACTGGCCGCTGGAGAACGTCGACCACACCATCAACATCATCGACACCCCGGGTCACGTCGACTTCACCGTCGAGGTGGAGCGCTCCCTGCGTGTGCTCGACGGTGCCGTGACGGTGTTCGACGGCGTCGCCGGCGTTGAGCCGCAGTCCGAGACCGTGTGGCGTCAGGCGGACCGCTACGGCGTTCCGCGTATCTGCTTCGTCAACAAGCTCGACCGCACCGGTGCGGAGTTCCACCGCTGCGTCGACATGATCTCCGACCGCCTGGGCGCGCAGCCGCTGGTCATGCAGCTGCCGATCGGTGCCGAGGCCGACTTCAAGGGCGTTGTGGACCTGGTCCGCATGAAGGCCCTGGTCTGGTCCGCGGAAGCGACCAAGGGCGAGATGTACGACGTCGTCGACATCCCGGCCACGCACACCGAGGCCGCCGAGGAGTGGCGCGGCAAGCTGGTCGAGGCCGTCGCCGAGAACGACGAAGAGGTCATGGAGCTGTACCTGGAGGGCGAGGAGCCCACCGAGGAGCAGCTGTACGCCGCCATCCGCCGGATCACCATCGCGTCCGGCAAGGGCACCGGCACCACCGTGACCCCGGTGTTCTGCGGCACCGCGTTCAAGAACAAGGGCGTCCAGCCCCTGCTCGACGCGGTCGTGCGCTACCTGCCGTCCCCGGTCGACATCGAGGCCATCGAGGGCCACGACGTCAAGGACCCGGAGACGGTCGTCAAGCGCAAGCCGTCCGACGACGAGCCGCTGTCGGCGCTGGCGTTCAAGATCATGAGCGACCCGCACCTCGGCAAGCTCACCTTCGTCCGGGTGTACTCGGGCCGCCTGGAGTCCGGCTCTTCGGTGCTGAACTCCGTCAAGGGCAAGAAGGAGCGCATCGGCAAGATCTACCGCATGCACGCCAACAAGCGTGAGGAGATCGAGTCGGTGGGCGCCGGTGACATCGTCGCCGTCATGGGCCTGAAGCAGACCACCACCGGTGAGACGCTGTCCGACGACAAGAACCCGGTCATCCTGGAGTCCATGGACTTCCCGGCGCCGGTCATCCAGGTCGCCATCGAGCCCAAGTCGAAGGGCGACCAGGAGAAGCTCGGCGTCGCGATCCAGCGCCTGGCCGAGGAGGACCCGTCCTTCCAGGTCCACTCGGACGAGGAGACCGGCCAGACCATCATCGGCGGCATGGGCGAGCTGCACCTCGAGGTGCTGGTCGACCGCATGCGCCGTGAGTTCAAGGTCGAGGCCAACGTCGGCAAGCCGCAGGTCGCGTACCGCGAGACCATCCGCAAGTCGGTCGAGAAGGTCGAGTACACCCACAAGAAGCAGACGGGTGGTACCGGCCAGTTCGCCCGCGTCATCATCGCGATCGAGCCGATCGAGGGCGGCGACGCCTCGTACGAGTTCGTCAACAAGGTGACCGGTGGCCGCGTGCCGAAGGAGTACATTCCTTCGGTCGACGCCGGTGCGCAGGAGGCCATGCAGTTCGGCGTCCTCGCCGGCTACGAGATGACCGGTGTGCGCGTCACGCTGCTCGACGGTGCCTACCACGAGGTGGACTCCTCCGAGCTCGCGTTCAAGATCGCCGGTTCGCAGGCCTTCAAGGAGGCCGCGCGCAAGGCCAGCCCCGTGCTGCTCGAGCCGATGATGGCCGTCGAGGTCACCACGCCCGAGGACTACATGGGTGAGGTCATCGGCGACATCAACTCCCGCCGTGGCCAGATCCAGGCCATGGAGGAGCGGGCCGGTGCCCGCGTCGTGAAGGGTCTCGTGCCCCTTTCGGAGATGTTCGGTTACGTCGGCGACCTGCGCAGCAAGACGTCCGGCCGCGCCAGCTACTCCATGCAGTTCGACTCCTACGCCGAGGTTCCGCGGAACGTCGCCGAGGAGATCATCGCGAAGGCCAAGGGCGAGTAACGCTCCGCGTTCACACGCCGTAGGCTTGACTCCGGAGCCTCCCGGGGCATTCCACCGCAATCGCGGACGGAATGCCCCCGGGTTCCGGGCCTTTACAGCAAAGATCACCTGGCGCCGATGAAGTAAGGCGTACAGAACCACTCCACAGGAGGACCCCAGTGGCGAAGGCGAAGTTCGAGCGGACTAAGCCGCACGTCAACATCGGCACCATCGGTCACATCGACCACGGTAAGACGACCCTCACGGCCGCCATTACCAAGGTGCTGCACGACGCGTACCCGGACCTGAACGAGGCCACCCCGTTCGACAACATCGACAAGGCGCCCGAGGAGCGCCAGCGCGGTATCACCATCTCCATCGCGCACGTCGAGTACCAGACCGAGGACCGTCACTACGCCCACGTCGACTGCCCGGGTCACGCGGACTACATCAAGAACATGATCACCGGTGCCGCCCAGATGGACGGCGCGATCCTGGTGGTCGCCGCCACGGACGGCCCGATGCCGCAGACCAAGGAGCACGTGCTCCTGGCCCGCCAGGTCGGCGTTCCGTACATCGTCGTCGCCCTGAACAAGGCCGACATGGTGGACGACGAGGAGATCCTGGAGCTCGTCGAGCTCGAGGTCCGTGAGCTCCTCACCGAGTACGAGTTCCCGGGCGACGACGTCCCGGTCGTGAAGGTCTCCGCTCTCAAGGCCCTCGAGGGCGAGAAGGAGTGGGTGGACTCCGTCCTCAACCTGATGAAGGCTGTCGACGAGGCCATCCCGCAGCCGGAGCGCGACGTCGACAAGCCGTTCCTCATGCCGATCGAGGACGTCTTCACCATCACCGGTCGCGGTACGGTCGTCACCGGCCGTATCGAGCGCGGTGTCCTCAAGGTGAACGAGGAAGTCGAGATCATCGGCATCAAGGAAGAGAAGACCAAGACCACGGTTACGGGCATCGAGATGTTCCGTAAGCTGCTGGACGAGGGTCAGGCCGGTGAGAACGTCGGTCTGCTGCTTCGCGGTATCAAGCGCGAGGACGTCGAGCGCGGCCAGGTCATCATCAAGCCGGGTTCGGTCACGCCGCACACCGACTTCGAGGCCCAGGCCTACATCCTGTCCAAGGACGAGGGTGGCCGCCACACGCCGTTCTTCAACAACTACCGTCCGCAGTTCTACTTCCGTACGACGGACGTGACCGGCGTGGTGACCCTCCCCGAGGGCACCGAGATGGTCATGCCGGGTGACAACACCGAGATGAAGGTGGAGCTCATCCAGCCCATCGCCATGGAGGAGGGCCTGAAGTTCGCCATCCGCGAGGGTGGCCGCACCGTGGGCGCCGGCCAGGTCACCAAGATCCTGAAGTAAGTTCCGCTTGCTTGAGGGTCGTCGACTGACCCAGGGGAGGCCCGTACGACTCCGGTCGTACGGGCCTCCTCGCCTTTCCGGGGGTTTCTCGCGGGGGCCGGTACACGCAGGGCACGCCGACGGTGAAGTACCGGGGCTTCTTCATCAACGACGAGAACCCGGCGCTCGGCACCTGGGCGCCGGCGTACTTCGGCCCCGGAAAGGCGCCGGGCTGTCCCGGAGGCTTCAACGCGGACTTCTACGCGAAGGTGTTCGAGGTCCTGCTGCGCCTGAAGGGCAACTACCTGTGGCCCGCCGTCTGGGGCAGGGCCTTCGCCGAGGACGACCCGGACAACCACAAGAGGGCCGCCGAGTACGGCGTCGTCATGGGCACCTCGCACGAGGCCCCGATGATGCGCGGCATCGAGGAGTGGAACCGCCACGCGACCGCCGGGCACGACCCCTACGGAGGCACGGGCGAAGGGTCGTACCGCCGCAACGCGGAGGCGATCCGCGCCTACTGGCGCGACGGAATCCAGCGCACGGTCGACCAGGGGCTTCGAGGAGGTCGTGACCCTCGGTATGCGGGGCAACGGCGACACCGGCCTGCCCGACGGCGACGGCATCGAGCTGATGCAGCAGATCATCGCCGACCAGCGGCAGATCATCGAGGCGCCCCAGCCGCACATCGACTTCGGCGACGTGGACCGCTACGGCCCGAATGCGCCCTGGCAGGAGCCCGAGAAGGACAACGTGGCCCTGCCCGACGTGCTCTTCCCGGCGGTGCGGAGGATCGACGTGCCGGGGACGGCGGGCCCGACCGGTCAGGGTGCTGGGAGGGCGTTCACGTAAGGGGTGCCGGCGGCTGCGAGGGCAGCCGCCGCCTTCTGCGCGGCCCCGGCCGTGACGGCCTTGCCGGACACGTGGTAGAGCCAGTCGACCTGCGTGTCCCAGGTGCGCGACGCGCCCTGGCGGCAGGTCGATGAACCAGGTGCTGAAGTCGATGCTCATGGGCTCGCGCGGGCCGTAGCGACTGCCGCGCGCCTGACGCCCCGCGGCCGCCCTTCGGGCAACGACGCGAATTGTCGGACAGGCCCTACCTAGTACATCGCGTGATCGTGGAAAGCCGCACGCCGTGACGCCGGGACAGTGATCTCCGCCCACACGGTCTTGCACGGCGGCCTGCCCGGCGAGACGCCCCAGCGGTCGGCCAACGCTTCCACGAGGACCAGCCCCCGGCCCGACCCGCCCGCGGCGTCCGGCCGCCGGATCCTGGGCAGGCGGTCACCGCGTGTGTCGGTCACCTCGATGCGGAGGATCTCGCCGACGACGTGGAGCGTGAGCCGGAAGTTCCGTCCCGGCACCCGGCCGTGGGTGGCGGCGTTGGCCGCCAGCTCCGCCACGACGTGCTGCGCCGCGTCCAACGGCAGTCCCCAGGATCGGAGTTGCTCGGTGGCCAGCAGACGGGCCAGGCGGGCGCCGCGACGCGTGGGGGACAGGAGCACCGTGAAGGTCGGGACGGGGCCGGAGGGTTCGGCCGGGGACTCGGCGGCTTCTGCGGTTCCTTGATTCATGTCACTCAGCGTGGCGGAGCGTGCTTCCCTGAGTGGGTGACAACGCCTGCACGTACGGTGACTGTCCCGGCTCTGTCCCGGCTGTCTCGGCTGTCTCGCGCGTTGTACGGGTACGAGTGCGCGTCGGAGGAGGGGCCATGGGCGGCGGTGTGGACGAGGCCGGCTGGGACGTCGAGCCGGGGGACGAGATCGAGCCGGTGGTGCAGGCGGTGGGGCGCCTGCTCAAGGTGTGCCGGGAGACGGCCGGGATGAGTGTCTGCGAGCTGGCCGAGGCGCTCGGATACGGCGAGGACATGATCCGCAAGGTCGAGCGCGGGGCGCGGATCCCCCGGCCCGAGCTGCTGGACCGGGCGGACCGGACCCTGAGGGCGCAGGGGCATCTGCGGGCGTTCATGGAGGACATGCGGAAGGCCCGGTATCCGAAGAAGGTGCGGGAGCTGGCGGAGCTGGAGGGCCGGGCGGTGGAGATGCTGCTGTACAGCAACCACAACATCCATGGCTTGCTGCAGACGGAGGAGTACGCACGAGCGCTGCTTCGCACCTGGCGTCCGGCTTACTCGCCGGATCAGCTGGAGCGCATGGTGGCCGCTCGCGTCGCTCGAAAGTCCGTCTTCGAGTGTTCGCCCGCACCGGAGTTCAGCTTCGTCCAGGAAGAGGTGACGCTGCGCCGCCCGATCGGAGACACAATGGTGTTGCGCCGACAGCTCGAACACATGCTGGAAGTAGCCGAGTTGCCGTTCGTGGAGCTTCAGGTGATGCCCACCGGCCGCGCGAACCATCCCGGGACGGGTGGCCGCATCCAAGTGCTGAAGTTCGCAGACGGCACGGGGATGGGTCGTACCGATGGCGACTTCTCGGGCCGTCCGGTCTCGAACCCCAGGCAGCTCCGCCTCCTCGAACTGCGCTATGGCATCATCCGGGCTCAGGCACTCGCGCCAGAGGAGTCTCTGGTCTTCATCGAGCAAGCGCTGGGAGAACTATGAGTACCCAGGAACTCCGCTGGTACAAGAGCAGTTACAGCGACAGCAGCAACGGCAACGACTGCCTGGAGGTCGCCCCCACCCCCACCACCGTCCACGTCCGCGACTCCAAGAACACCGACGGCCCCCGGCTGGCGCTGGCGCCGGAGGCCTGGTCGGAGTTCGTTGGTGCGCTCTGAACACGGCGGGGCCGCGGGGCACCGGTGCGGACGCCGGCCCTGACCGGCCCCTCATCCCAGGTGTCACCCGCCGCCCCGGCCGCGTTGTGTATCAGCTCGGCGACTTGTCCTTGGACAGGGACACCACGGCAGTCTGGTTCGCCGTCACCGCCTGGCCGTAGTTCGGGTCGGTGGCGGTGGCCCTGGTGTTGACCTCCACGTCTCCCTTCTGGAACGGGGTCGTGCCGGTGGGGGCGGCGGTGGCCGTCCAGACTGCCGGGGTCCCCGGCATGCAGGCGACCGACGTGTTGTAGGAGCCCTTGATCAGGATCTTCTTGGCGACCTGTGTGACGTCGCCGGAGACGGACACCTTGACCGGCTGGTTGCAGGTGACGGTGCCGCCGACGGTGGCCTTGCCGTCGAGGGTGCTCGCCGTGCCCTTCGGGTTGACGGAGACGCCGAGGTCGAGCGCGGCCGGAGGCGCCGGGTCGGCGATGTGCACCTCGCCGCGCAGGGCGGCGGTGCCTCCCTCGCAGTGCTGCTCGTAGGTGGCGTCCAGCTTCTCCACGTATCCGTTGGGCCCGAACGTCACGTCGGAGATGCTGAACGAGCCGGTCAGGGTGTTGCAGCCGCGGCCGTTTCCGTCCAGGGAGAGGCCCGGCTGGGACGCGGAGTTGAAGGGATAGCGGGTGGCGCCGGTGTAGTCGCCGGGCGCGAGTGCCTGGCCGGCGGGGGCGGCGAGGTCCAGGCTCCACCAGTCACCGTTCGCACCGTTCACGCTGACGGCGATGTGGTTGTCGTCGGTGGAGGCGTAGACGTCGAGACCGTCCCCGGACGCGGTGGCGTAGGAGTACGACTGGCCACCGCTGATGTAGTCACCGGCGTCGCCGCTGAAGGCGAGTGATCCGTCGGCGACGGTCTGGGCCTGCGCCGCGGGAGCCATCAGCAGGCCGGTGGTGGCACCGGCGAAGGCCAGCGTCAGCGCGAGGACGGTGGTGCGGCGGCTTCGGCGGGAGCGGGACCCGCGGGCGCGGAGCGGAGCAGCCATCGAACGTGACATTCAGTACCCCCCAGGGATGAGCGCGCACAGGGATGCGCGAACGAGTGATGCGGACGGCGACAGGCGTGAAGTATGTGGCCTTGCCACCTACTGGACAGCGACATGCGCGCCGTATTCGTCACCGACCTTGATGGGCCAGGATCGTGCCACGCCCCACTGACAATCCCGTTTCCCCCCAACGGGGTTGGGGTCAGGACCCTGATCCGGGCCGACCGCTGCGGGTGAGTCCTCGGCTCCTGTTCTCCACGCCGACCCGGCCCGGCGGCGGGGTGCCGGGCCTGCCTTCGCCCCGGGCCGGGGCACCACCCGCCGGGTAGGTGGACGATCACCTTCCGTACCGCCTGATCCAGGATCCGAACCTCGTCCGTGCCGGGGGAGCGGGGCACCACGGCCCCGGCATCGTCCGCGGCGCAGCCCGGCACGGCACGCCCCGGTTTGCCCTCCGCGGTCCCAGGGGTATTCTCTCCGGCTCGATTGGCATCTGCCCGGCCCGATATGGCAGACTGTCCGAGTTGCTCGGTCGAGTGTTGATGCTGCGCGCCTCCCGCCGGGAGGACCGGAAGCGAGTCCCACAGTACTCGTCGTCCTAACTGCCCTCGGGCAGCACTGGGGCGGACGTACGGGAATCTTCCGGGAAGCGTGGGCGCGGCACCGACCAGGCACCCGGTGGGCCTGAAGGTCCCCGGTCCGCGGTTCCGGAAGGGTCGTGTGCATTCCCGCAGGGATGTTCGAACAAGGGACATCCATGTCAGCGGGAGCGCGACACGCCCGACCGCGTGGGTCGGAGAAACGACGGCAGCAGAAGGAATCCGCCGGGTTCCAGAGCGTAAGAGAGACAGGACTACTGAGTAGCCATGGCGGGACAGAAGATCCGCATCCGGCTCAAGGCCTACGACCACGAGGTCATCGACTCCTCGGCGAAGAAGATCGTCGAGACGGTGACCCGCACTGGTGCGTCGGTCGCGGGCCCGGTGCCGCTGCCCACTGAGAAGAACGTGTACTGCGTCATCAAGTCGCCGCACAAGTACAAGGACTCGCGCGAGCACTTCGAGATGCGCACGCACAAGCGCCTGATCGACATCCTCGACCCGACCCCCAAGACCGTTGACTCTCTGATGCGACTCGACCTGCCGGCCGGTGTCGACATCGAGATCAAGCTCTGAGGCTGGTGGGCTGAGAATGGCTAAGCAGATCAAGGGCATCCTGGGCGAGAAGCTCGGCATGACGCAGGTGTGGGACGAGAACAACCGTGTTGTTCCGGTCACCGTCGTCAAGGCCGGCCCCAACGTCGTGACCCAGGTTCGTACCAACGACGTCGACGGCTACGAGTCCGTTCAGATCGCCTTCGGCGAGATCGACCCGCGCAAGGTGAACAAGCCCCTCAAGGGCCACTTCGCCAAGGCCGACGTCACCCCCCGTCGCCACCTCGTCGAGATCCGCACCGCGGACGCCTCCGAGTACACGCTGGGCCAGGAGATCACCGCCGAGGTGTTCGAGGCCGGCGTGAAGGTCGACGTCACCGGCAAGAGCAAGGGCAAGGGCTTCGCCGGTGTCATGAAGCGCCACAACTTCGGTGGCCTCGGCGCCGGTCACGGCACCCAGCGCAAGCACCGCTCGCCCGGTTCCATCGGTGGCTGCGCCACCCCGGGCCGTGTGTTCAAGGGCCTCCGCATGGCGGGTCGTATGGGCAACGAGCGGGTCACCACCCAGAACCTGACCGTCCACGCCGTTGACGCGGAGAAGGGTCTGCTGCTCATCAAGGGCGCGGTTCCCGGTCCGAACGGCGGCCTCGTCCTGGTCCGCACCGCGGCCAAGGGGGCCTGAGGTAACCGATGAGCACTGTTGACATCCTTTCGCCGGCGGGCGACAAGGCCGGTTCCGTCGAGCTCCCCGCGGAGATCTTCGACGCCAAGGTCAGCGTTCCGCTGATCCACCAGGTCGTCGTCGCGCAGCTGGCCGCTGCCCGCCAGGGCACGCACAAGACCAAGACCCGCGGTGAAGTCCGTGGTGGTGGCAAGAAGCCGTACCGCCAGAAGGGCACCGGTCGCGCCCGCCAGGGTTCGACCCGCGCGCCGCAGTTCGCCGGTGGTGGCGTCGTGCACGGTCCCGTGCCGCGCGACTACTCGCAGCGCACCCCGAAGAAGATGAAGGCCGCCGCCCTGCGCGGTGCCCTCACCGACCGGGCGCGTCACAACCGCATTCACGTCGTCTCCGGCGTGATCGAGGGCGAGACCCCGAGCACCAAGGCCGCCAAGAGCCTGTTCGGCAAGATCTCGGAGCGCAAGAACCTGCTCCTGGTCGTCGAGCGCTCCGACGAGGCCGCGTGGCTGTCCGCCCGCAACCTGCCCCAGGTCCACATCCTGGAGCCGGGCCAGCTGAACACGTACGACGTTCTCGTCTCGGACGACGTGGTCTTCACCAAGGCCGCTTTCGAGTCCTTCGTCGCCGGCCCGAAGGCCAACGACACCGAAGGGAGCGAGGTCTGATGGCCATCCGTCACCCCGCTATCGCCTCGAAGGCCGCCAAGGCCGCCAAGGCCGCGCGCGTCGCCAAGGCGCGCCGTCACGCCGCCGAGGGCAAGAACACCGTCGAGACCCCGCTCAGCAAGTCGTACACGGACCCCCGTGACGTCCTGCTGAAGCCGGTCGTCTCCGAGAAGAGCTACGCGCTCCTCGACGAGAACAAGTACACGTTCATCGTCGACCCGAACGCCAACAAGACCCAGATCAAGCAGGCCGTCCAGGCGGTCTTCGACGTCAAGGTCACCGGGGTCAACACGATCAACCGCCAGGGCAAGCGCAAGCGGACCCGCACCGGTTTCGGCCAGCGTGCCGCGACCAAGCGCGCGATCGTGACCCTCGCCGAGGGCGACCGTATCGACATCTTCGGCGGTCCGACCGCGTAAGCGGGTCGGATCGTCCGATATCGGACGAGGACTGAGAAATGGGAATCCGCAAGTACAAGCCGACTACGCCGGGCCGTCGTGGCGCCAGCGTCGCCGACTTCGTCGAGGTCACGCGGTCCACGCCGGAGAAGTCGCTGGTCCGTCCCCTGCACAGCAAGGGCGGCCGTAACAACGCCGGTCGTGTGACCGTTCGCCACCAGGGTGGCGGACACAAGCGCGCCTACCGAGTGATCGACTTCCGTCGTCACGACAAGGACGGCGTGCCGGCGAAGGTCGCGCACATCGAGTACGACCCCAACCGCACCGCGCGCATCGCGCTCCTGCACTACGCGGACGGCGAGAAGCGCTACATCCTCGCGCCGCGTGGCCTGAGCCAGGGCGACCGCGTCGAGAACGGTCCCGGGGCCGACATCAAGCCGGGCAACAACCTCGCCCTGCGCAACATCCCGGTCGGTACGACGCTGCACGCCATCGAGCTGCGTCCGGGCGGCGGCGCCAAGTTCGCCCGCTCGGCCGGTGCCTCCGTGCAGCTGCTCGCGAAGGAGGGCTCCATGGCCCACCTGCGCATGCCGTCCGGTGAGATCCGCCTGGTCGACGTCCGCTGCCGCGCCACCGTCGGCGAGGTCGGCAACGCCGAGCAGAGCAACATCAACTGGGGCAAGGCCGGTCGCAAGCGCTGGCTGGGCGTTCGCCCGACCGTGCGTGGTGTGGTCATGAACCCGGTCGACCACCCGCACGGTGGTGGTGAGGGCCGGACCTCCGGTGGCCGCCACCCCGTGTCCCCGTGGGGCAAGAAGGAAGGCCGTACTCGTTCGCCCAAGAAGGCGTCGAACAAGTACATCGTCCGCCGCCGCAAGACGAACAAGAAGCGCTAAGGACGGGTTGAGATGCCTCGTAGCTTGAAGAAGGGACCCTTCGTCGACGACCACCTGATGAAGAAGGTGGACGCCCAGAACGAAGCGGGCTCTAAGAACGTCATCAAGACCTGGTCCCGTCGCTCGATGATCGTCCCGGCCATGCTCGGTCACACGATCGCGGTGCACAACGGCAAGACCCACATCCCGGTGTTCGTCACCGAGTCGATGGTCGGCCACAAGCTCGGCGAGTTCTCGCCGACGCGCACCTTCCGGGGCCACGTCAAGGAAGACCGGAAGTCGAAGCGCCGCTAGCAGCGGATCGCATTCAGACACGTAAGTAACTGAAGGGACAACCATGGAAGCCAGGGCCCAGGCGCGGTACATCCGCGTCACGCCCATGAAGGCCCGCCGCGTGGTGGACCTCATCCGTGGCATGGACGCCACGGAGGCCCAGGCCGTCCTGCGATTCGCTCCGCAGGCCGCCTCCGTGCCGGTGGGCAAGGTGCTCGACAGCGCCATCGCCAACGCCGCGCACAACTACGACCACACCGATGTCGACAGCCTCTTCGTTTCCGAGGCCTACGTCGACGAGGGCCCGACCCTGAAGCGGTTCCGTCCGCGTGCCCAGGGCCGTGCCTACCGGATCCGCAAGCGGACCAGCCACATCACCGTGGTCGTCAGCAGCAAGGAAGGAACCCGGTAATGGGCCAGAAGGTAAACCCGCACGGGTTCCGGCTCGGTGTCACCACCGACTTCAAGTCGCGCTGGTACGCCGACAAGCTCTACAAGGACTACGTCAAGGAAGACGTCGCCATCCGTCGGATGATGACGTCCGGCATGGAGCGCGCCGGCATCTCCAAGGTGGAGATCGAGCGCACCCGTGACCGTGTGCGTGTGGACATCCACACCGCTCGTCCGGGCATCGTCATCGGCCGCCGCGGCGCCGAGGCCGACCGCATCCGCGGTGACCTGGAGAAGCTGACCGGCAAGCAGGTCCAGCTGAACATCCTCGAGGTCAAGAACCCGGAGACGGACGCTCAGCTGGTGGCCCAGGCCGTCGCCGAGCAGCTGTCCTCCCGCGTCTCCTTCCGCCGTGCCATGCGCAAGAGCATGCAGTCGGCGATGAAGGCGGGCGCCAAGGGCATCAAGATCCAGTGCGGTGGCCGCCTCGGCGGCGCCGAGATGTCCCGCTCGGAGTTCTACCGCGAGGGCCGCGTGCCCCTGCACACGCTCCGCGCGAACGTGGACTACGGCTTCTTCGAGGCCAAGACGACCTTCGGCCGCATCGGTGTGAAGGTCTGGATCTACAAGGGCGACGTCAAGAACATCGCCGAGGTCCGCGCCGAGAACGCTGCCGCCCGTGCGGGTAACCGCCCGGCCCGCGGTGGCGCCGACCGCCCGGCCCGTGGTGGCCGCGGTGGCGAGCGGCGCGGTCGCAAGCCGCAGCAGGCTGCCGGTGCCGAGGCCCCCAAGGCCGAGGCTCCCGCCGCCGCTCCGGCTGAGAGCACCGGAACGGAGGCCTGACCGTCATGCTGATCCCCCGTAGGGTCAAGCACCGCAAGCAGCACCACCCGAAGCGCAACGGTATGTCCAAGGGTGGAACGCAGGTTGCGTTCGGCGAGTACGGCATCCAGGCGCTGACCCCGGCCTACGTCACGAACCGCCAGATCGAGGCGGCCCGTATCGCGATGACCCGCCACATCAAGCGTGGCGGCAAGGTCTGGATCAACATCTACCCCGACCGTCCCCTCACCAAGAAGCCGGCCGAGACCCGCATGGGTTCCGGTAAGGGTTCCCCGGAGTGGTGGATCGCGAACGTCAAGCCCGGACGTGTGATGTTCGAGCTGTCGTACCCCAACGAGAAGATCGCCCGTGAGGCGCTGCTTCGAGCGGCCCACAAGCTGCCGATGAAGTGCCGGATCGTCAAGCGCGAGGCAGGTGAAGCGTGATGTCGGCCGGTACCAAGGCGTCCGAGCTGCGCGAGCTGGGCAACGAGGAGCTTCTGGCGAAGCTCCGCGAGGCCAAGGAAGAGCTGTTCAACCTCCGTTTCCAGGCGGCGACGGGCCAGCTCGAGAACCACGGCCGTCTGAAGGCGGTCCGCAAGGACATCGCCCGGATCTACACCCTCATGCGTGAGCGTGAGCTCGGCATCGAGACGGTGGAGAACGCCTGATGAGCGAGAGCAACGTGACTGAGCAGAACAAGGAAGCGCGCGGTTTCCGCAAGACCCGTGAGGGTCTGGTCGTCAGCGACAAGATGGACAAGACCGTCGTCGTCGCCGTCGAGGACCGCGTGAAGCACGCGCTGTACGGCAAGGTCATCCGCCGTACCAACAAGCTCAAGGCGCACGACGAGCAGAACGCCGCGGGTGTCGGCGACCGCGTCCTCCTCATGGAGACCCGGCCGCTGTCCTCGACGAAGCGCTGGCGCGTCGTCGAGATCCTCGAGAAGGCCAAGTAATTCCTGCGGGGCAAACCCCGCAGGTCAGTTCCGCCAGGCTCCGGGGGCCGTTGAGAGACGGCCCCCGGGGAACCGGCAGACGATCAGGAGATAGACGTGATCCAGCAGGAGTCGCGACTGCGCGTCGCCGACAACACTGGTGCGAAGGAGATCCTTTGCATCCGTGTGCTCGGTGGCTCCGGTCGCCGCTACGCGGGCATCGGTGACGTCATCGTCGCCACCGTCAAGGACGCGATCCCCGGTGGCAACGTGAAGAAGGGTGACGTCGTCAAGGCGGTCATCGTTCGCACCGTCAAGGAGCGCCGCCGTCCGGACGGCTCGTACATCCGCTTCGACGAGAACGCCGCCGTCATTCTGAAGAACGACGGCGACCCTCGCGGCACCCGCATCTTCGGCCCGGTCGGGCGTGAGCTGCGCGAGAAGAAGTTCATGAAGATCATCTCGCTGGCTCCGGAGGTGCTGTAAGCATGAAGATCAAGAAGGGCGACCTGGTCCAGGTCATCACCGGCAAGGACAAGGGCAAGCAGGGCAAGGTCATTGCCGCTTACCCGCGCGAGGAGCGCGTCCTGGTCGAGGGTGTCAACCGGGTCAAGAAGCACACCAAGGCCGGTCCGACCGCTCGCGGTTCCCAGGCCGGCGGCATCGTGACCACCGAGGCCCCGATCCACGTGTCCAACGTTCAGCTGGTCGTGGAGAAGGACGGTCAGAAGGTCGTCACGCGTGTCGGCTACCGCTTCGACGAACAGGGCAACAAGATCCGCGTTGCCAAGCGGACGGGTGAGGACATCTGATGGCTACCACCACCACTCCGCGTCTGAAGACGAAGTACCGCGAGGAGATCGCGGGCAAGCTGCGTGACGAGTTCAAGTACGAGAACGTCATGCAGGTCCCCGGCCTCGTCAAGATCGTGGTCAACATGGGTGTCGGCGACGCCGCCCGTGACTCGAAGCTGATCGAGGGCGCCATCCGCGACCTGACCACCATCACCGGTCAGAAGCCGGCCGTCACCAAGGCCCGCAAGTCCATCGCGCAGTTCAAGCTGCGTGAGGGCCAGCCGATCGGTGCCCACGTCACGCTCCGTGGCGACCGCATGTGGGAGTTCCTGGACCGCACCCTGTCGCTCGCGCTGCCGCGCATCCGCGACTTCCGCGGCCTGTCCCCCAAGCAGTTCGACGGCCGTGGCAACTACACCTTCGGTCTCACGGAGCAGGTCATGTTCCACGAGATCGACCAGGACAAGATCGACCGCGTCCGGGGTATGGACATCACCGTGGTGACCACGGCGACCAACGACGAAGAGGGCCGTGCCCTTCTCCGTCACCTCGGCTTCCCGTTCAAGGAGGCGTGAGCGAGATGGCGAAGAAGGCTCTCATCGCGAAGGCTGCTCGCAAGCCCAAGTTCGGTGTGCGTGGCTACACCCGCTGCCAGCGCTGCGGCCGTCCGCACTCCGTGTACCGCAAGTTCGGCCTGTGCCGCGTGTGCCTTCGTGAGATGGCTCACCGTGGCGAGCTGCCGGGCGTGACCAAGAGCTCCTGGTAATCCCCCTTTCAGGGATTCCTGGACCTCTCGGTAAGCAACTGGGTCGGCGAAGGCCCGTACCTTCCATGCCTTAGGCTAGGAGGGTTGGGCCTTCGCTGCCCTGGATCGACTTACTACGCCGTAGGTCCCCGCGCCGCACCCGTCCCGTCTTCGAAGTACGGGGAGAGGGATGGCGCATATAGGAAACCCCGGCGAGAAAGGCCACAGGCCAATTCATGACCATGACTGATCCGATCGCAGACATGCTGACGCGTCTGCGTAACGCGAACTCGGCGTACCACGACACCGTGACGATGCCGGCGTCCAAGATCAAGTCTCACATCGCGGAGATCCTCCAGCAGGAGGGCTTCATCACGGGCTGGCGCGTCGAGGATGCCGAGGTCGGCAAGAACCTCACCCTCGAGCTGAAGTTCGGCCCGAACCGTGAGCGCTCCATCGCGGGCATCAAGCGGATCTCCAAGCCCGGTCTCCGGGTGTACGCGAAGTCCACCAACCTGCCGAAGGTGCTCGGCGGCCTCGGCGTGGCGATCATCTCCACGTCCCACGGTCTGCTCACCGACAAGCAGGCGCAGAAGAAGGGCGTGGGTGGGGAAGTCCTCGCCTACGTCTGGTAACGGAAGGGAACGGAGGAAACAGCTATGTCGCGCATCGGCAAGCTCCCCATCCCGGTTCCCGCCGGCGTGGACGTCACCATCGACGGCCGTACGGTCAAGGTCAAGGGCCCCAAGGGCGAGCTGACCCACACCGTTGCCGCGCCGATCGACATCGCTAAGGGCGAGGACGGCACCCTGCAGGTGCTCCGCCCGAACGACGAGCGGCAGAGCAAGGCCCTGCACGGCCTGTCCCGCACGCTGGTGGCGAACATGATCACCGGTGTGACCACGGGATACGTCAAGAAGCTCGAGATCAGCGGTGTCGGTTACCGAGTGACCGCCAAGGGTTCCAACCTGGAGTTCGCTCTCGGTTACAGCCACCCGATCCTGGTCGAGGCCCCCGAGGGCATCACCTTCAAGGTGGAGTCCCCGACCCGTTTCTCGGTCGAGGGCATCGACAAGCAGAAGGTCGGCGAGGTTGCGGCCAACATCCGCAAGCTGCGCAAGCCCGACCCGTACAAGGCCAAGGGCGTCAAGTACGAGGGCGAAGTCATCCGCCGCAAGGTCGGAAAGGCGGGTAAGTAAGCCATGGCATACGGGCAGAAGATCCTCAAGGGCGACGCCTACAAGCGCGCCGCGATCAAGCGCCGTCACATCCGGATCCGCAAGAAGGTGTCCGGTACGGCGGAGCGTCCCCGTCTGGTCGTGACCCGCTCCAACCGCCACATCGTGGCGCAGGTGATCGACGACCTGAAGGGCCACACCCTGGCGTCGGCGTCCACGCTGGACGCGTCGATCCGTGGTGGCGAGGGCGACAAGTCCGCGCAGGCCAAGCAGGTCGGCGCCCTGGTTGCCGAGCGTGCCAGGGCCGCCGGTGTCGAGGCCGTCGTGTTCGACCGTGGTGGCAACCAGTACGCCGGGCGCATCGCCGCCCTGGCGGACGCCGCCCGCGAAGCCGGGCTCAAGTTCTGAGCCGCTTGTAGCTAGCGGAAAGAGAGAGGTAATCCAATGGCTGGACCCCAGCGCCGCGGAAGCGGTGCCGGTGGCGGCGAGCGGCGGGACCGGAAGGGCCGTGACGGCGGCGCTGCTGCCGCCGAGAAGACCGCGTACGTTGAGCGCGTCGTCGCGATCAACCGCGTCGCCAAGGTTGTGAAGGGTGGTCGTCGCTTCAGCTTCACCGCGCTGGTCGTGGTGGGCGACGGTGACGGCACCGTGGGTGTCGGTTACGGCAAGGCCAAGGAGGTGCCGGCCGCCATCGCCAAGGGCGTTGAGGAGGCCAAGAAGCACTTCTTCAAGGTCCCCCGGATCCAGGGCACCATCCCGCACCCGATCCAGGGTGAGAAGGCCGCCGGCGTCGTGCTGCTCAAGCCCGCGTCCCCGGGTACCGGTGTTATCGCCGGTGGTCCGGTGCGCGCCGTGCTCGAGTGCGCCGGTATCCACGACGTGCTGTCGAAGTCGCTTGGCTCTGACAACGCCATCAACATCGTGCACGCGACCGTGGCGGCCCTGAAGGGCCTGCAGCGTCCCGAGGAGATCGCGGCCCGCCGTGGTCTGCCGCTCGAGGACGTCGCTCCCGCGGCCCTGCTGCGTGCGCGTGCCGGGGCGGGTGCGTAATCATGGCGCAGCTCAAGATCACGCAGGTCAAGTCCTACATCGGCAGCAAGCAGAACCACCGTGACACCCTGCGGTCGCTTGGTCTCAAGGGGATCAACACCGTGGTCGTCAAGGAGGACCGCCCCGAGTTCCGCGGCATGGTGCACACCGTCCGCCACCTCGTGACGGTCGAGGAGGTCGACTGATCATGGCGGAGAACAACCCGCTCAAGATCCACAACCTCCGTCCGGCCCCCGGCGCCAAGACCGCCAAGACCCGTGTCGGTCGTGGTGAGGCGTCGAAGGGTAAGACGGCCGGTCGTGGTACCAAGGGCACCAAGGCCCGCTACCAGGTTCCGGAGCGCTTCGAGGGTGGCCAGATGCCGCTGCACATGCGCCTCCCGAAGCTGAAGGGCTTCAAGAACCCGTTCAAGACCGAGTACCAGGTCGTGAACCTCGACAAGCTGGCCGCGCTCTACCCCGAGGGTGGCGAGGTCACCGTCGAGTCGCTGGTGGCCAAGGGTGCCGTTCGCAAGAACAGCCTCGTCAAGGTCCTCGGCCAGGGCGAGATCTCCGTGGCGCTGCAGGTGACGGTCGACGCCGTCTCCGGCTCCGCCAAGGAGAAGATCACCGCCGCCGGCGGTACGGTCACCGAGCTGGTCTGAGTCCCTCAGGTCCCTCGATGACGTGAACGATCCCGACCGGGGATACTCCACAAAAGGGGTATCCCCGGTCGGTCGTTCCAAGGGCGGTGCCTTCGCCGGTAAGGTGGCCAGCACTGCCTACTTACACCGGTGCCTCCCATGGGGCACTCTGAGCGGCAGTTGACCGTTAGCTATTCGTCTCTATCCGTCGAACCTCAAGACCGTCACCCTTGACGCAGTTGCGCGGGGGTCGCAGGAGGCACCGTGCTCACCGCGTTCGCCCGGGCGTTCAGGACGCCCGACCTGCGCAAGAAGCTGCTCTTCACGCTGGCCATCATCGTGGTCTACCGGGTCGGTACCCACATTCCGATCCCCGGCGTCAACTACAAGGCCGTCCAGCAGTGCGTGACCGAGGCGCAGGGCAACCAGGGCCTGTTCGGTCTCGTCAACATGTTCAGCGGTGGTGCGCTGCTGCAGATCACGGTCTTCGCGCTCGGCATCATGCCGTACATCACGGCCAGCATCATCCTTCAGCTGCTGACCGTGGTCATCCCGCGCCTGGAGGCCCTGAAGAAGGAGGGCCAGGCCGGTACGGCGAAGATCACGCAGTACACCCGGTACCTCACCGTGGCGCTCGCCATCCTGCAGGGCACCGGCCTGGTCGCCACCGCCCGCAGCGGCGCGCTGTTCAACGGCTGCTCGGTGGCCTCCAGCATCGTGCCGGACCGCACGATCTTCGCGACGATCACGATGGTGGTCTGCATGACCGCCGGTACGTCCGTCGTCATGTGGCTCGGCGAGCTGATCACCGACCGGGGCATCGGCAACGGCATGTCGATCCTGATGTTCATCTCGATCGCCGCGACCTTCCCGTCCGCGCTGTGGGCCATCAAGAAGCAGGGCACCCTGGCCGGCGGCTGGATCGAGTTCGGCACCGTGATCCTGGTCGGCCTGGTCATGGTCGGACTCGTCGTCTTCGTCGAGCAGGCCCAGCGCCGCATCCCGGTGCAGTACGCGAAGCGCATGATCGGCCGTCGTTCCTACGGCGGCACGTCCACGTACATCCCGCTCAAGGTGAACCAGGCGGGTGTGATCCCTGTCATCTTCGCCTCCTCGCTGCTCTACATCCCGGCGCTCGTGGCGCAGTTCGCGGGGGGCAACTCGGGCTGGAAGCAGTGGGTCACCCAGAACCTGACCAAGGGTGACCACCCGATTTACATCACTCTGTACTTCTTGCTCATCGTGTTCTTCGCGTTCTTCTACGTGGCGATCTCCTTCAACCCCGAGGAAGTCGCCGACAACATGAAGAAGTATGGTGGCTTCATCCCGGGCATCCGGGCTGGCCGACCGACCGCTGAGTACCTCAGCTACGTGCTCAACCGGATCACCTGGCCGGGTTCGCTGTATCTGGGTCTGATCGCTCTCGTACCGACAATGGCGTTGGTGGGCTTCGGGGCAAGCCAGAACTTCCCGTTCGGTGGCACCAGCATCCTGATCATCGTGGGTGTCGGTCTCGAGACGGTGAAGCAGATCGAGAGCCAGCTCCAGCAGCGCAATTACGAAGGGTTCCTCCGCTGATGCGTATCGTCCTCGTCGGGCCGCCGGGTGCCGGTAAGGGAACGCAAGCCGTCCGCCTCGCCGAGAAGCTGGCCGTTCCGCACATCTCCACGGGCGACCTGTTCCGGGCCAACATCAGCCAGCAGACCGAGCTGGGCAAGCTGGCCAAGTCGTACATGGACCGCGGCGAGCTGGTGCCGGACACGGTCACCATCGCGATGGCCAAGGACCGCATGGAGCAGCCGGACGCCGAGAAGGGCTTCCTGCTGGACGGCTTCCCGCGCAATGTGCAGCAGGCGGAAGCGCTGGACGAGCTGCTGGAGACCGAGGCCATCAAGCTGGACGCGGTCCTGGACCTGGAGGTCCCCGAGAACGAGGTCGTGAAGCGGATCGCCGGCCGGCGCATCTGCCGCAACGACTCCTCCCACGTGTTCCACGTGACGTACAGCCCGCCGAAGAAGGAGGGCGTGTGCGACGTCTGCGGCGGCGAGCTGTACCAGCGCGACGACGACTCCGAGGACACCGTCCGCACGCGGCTGGAGGTCTACCACACGCAGACCGAGCCCATCATCGACTACTACAAGGCGCAGGGGCTGGTCGTGACGATCTCCTCCCTGGGCCCGGTGGACGAGATCACGCAGCGGGCGCTGGAAGCGCTCAAGCGCGAGAAGGCCGAGCAGTAGAGAGCCCGGATCCTCCGGCCGCGGTGCCCGCCCCCGGGTGCCGCGGCCGTACTGTTGTACCGATGACCCAGCCGATGTGAGTGACGGAGAGCGCAGGCCCCCATGGTGCAGATCAAGACGCCCGAGCAGATCGCGAAGATGCGTGCGGCGGGTCTGGTCGTCGCCGCCATCCACGCGGCCACCCGCGAGGCCGCGGTGCCCGGCGCCTCCACCAAGGACCTGGACGAGATCGCCCGCAAGGTACTGGCCGAGCACGGCGCCAGGTCGAACTTCCTCGGGTACGGCGGCTTCCCCGCCACCATCTGCACCTCGGTGAACGACGTCGTGGTCCACGGCATCCCCTCCGACGACGTCGTCCTCAAGGACGGCGACATCATCTCCATCGACTGCGGCGCGATCGTCGACGGCTGGCACGGCGACGCGGCCTACACCGCCTTCGTGGGCTCCGGACACGCTCCGGAGCTGATCGAGCTGTCCCGGGTGACCGAGGAGTCGATGTGGGCCGGCATCGCGGCCATGAAGCAGGGCAACCGGCTGGTCGACGTCTCGCGGGCCATCGAGACGTACATCCGGCGCCAGCCGAAGCCGGGCGGCGGCCGCTACGGCATCATCGAGGACTACGGCGGCCACGGCATCGGCACCGAGATGCACATGGACCCGCATCTGCTGAACTACGTCGACCGGCGCCGCGGCAAGGGGCCCAAGCTGGTTCCCGGCTTCTGCCTCGCGATCGAGCCGATGGTCTCGCTGGGCACGCCGAAGACCGAGGTCCTCTCCGACGACTGGACGGTCATCACCACCGACGGGACCTGGTCCTCGCACTGGGAGCACTCGGTCGCCCTGACCGAGCAGGGCCCGCTGGTGCTGACGGCGCCCGACGGCGGCAGGGCGAAGCTCGCCGAGCACGGCGTCACGGCCGCCCCCGACCCCCTGGCATAGGGATCATCCTCGTGGGGCAGACTTCCTCGATTCGCGTTTCCGGGTGCTCCGACGTAGACTGACTCGTCGGCTCTCGTGCACCCGCATGTCCGCATGCGCCCGTAAGGGGCAGCGTGGGAGTCGATCAAGGTAGTCGATTCGAAGGGCGAAGCGTGGCCAAGAAGCAAGGTGCCATCGAGATCGAGGGCACTGTCGTCGAGTCTCTGCCGAACGCCATGTTCAAGGTCGAGCTCCAGAACGGCCACCAGGTCCTGGCACACATCAGCGGCAAGATGCGTATGCACTACATCCGCATCCTCCCTGACGACCGGGTCGTGGTGGAGCTGTCTCCGTACGACCTGACGCGTGGCCGGATCGTCTACCGGTACAAGTAGATCTTGCCCGCATCCCGCCCCGGCGGGGTGATGGCACTGACCCGGAGAACCTCACCTAATGAAGGTCAAGCCGAGCGTCAAGAAGATCTGCGACAAGTGCAGGGTGATCCGCCGTCACGGTCGGGTCATGGTCATCTGCGAGAACCCGCGCCACAAGCAGCGCCAGGGCTGACGCACGACCGACACCCTCTGCACCTCTATCGCAGAGATTCGCGCGACGCGAGCTGAATATGTTCATACGCAGGACCCGAGCCACCCAGCTCGACACCCCCGGTTCGGAGGCCGGGGACCCGGTTCGTACCTGATACGGCGACCGGGAACCGGTTCTGTGGAAGACCTCCGAAGATCACCAGGAGCCATTGAATGGCACGCGTTTCCGGTGTTGACATCCCGCGCGAAAAGCGCGTGGAGGTCGCCCTCACCTACGTGTTCGGCATCGGCCGGACCCTCTCGAAGGAGACGCTGGCTGCGACCGGCGTCGACCCGAACACCCGCGTCCGTGACCTGACCGAAGAGCAGCTGGTCGCGATCCGCGAGTACGTCGACAACAACATCAAGACCGAGGGTGACCTCCGTCGCGAGATCCAGGCCGACATCCGCCGCAAGGTCGAGATCGGCTGCTACCAGGGTCTCCGTCACCGTCGCGGTCTGCCCGTCCGCGGTCAGCGCACCAGCACCAACGCCCGCACCCGCAAGGGGCCGCGTCGCGCCATCGCCGGCAAGAAGAAGCCGGGCAAGAAGTAGTCCGCAGCGGACACCTGTCCACGGTCTTCGCTGTAGGACCGACCACCTCCCGTAGGAGTTAGTAGATGCCCCCCAAGGGACGTCAGGGCGCTGCCAAGAAGGTGCGCCGCAAGGAAAAGAAGAACGTCGCTCACGGCCACGCGCACATCAAGAGCACGTTCAACAACACGATCGTCTCCATCACGGACCCGTCCGGCAACGTGATCTCCTGGGCCTCCGCCGGCCACGTCGGCTTCAAGGGCTCCCGGAAGTCCACGCCGTTCGCCGCGCAGATGGCCGCCGAGTCGGCCGCCCGCCGCGCCCAGGAGCACGGCATGCGCAAGGTCGACGTGTTCGTCAAGGGCCCGGGCTCCGGTCGTGAGACCGCGATCCGCTCCCTGCAGGCCACGGGCCTCGAGGTCGGCTCCATCCAGGACGTCACCCCGACCCCGCACAACGGCTGCCGCCCGCCGAAGCGCCGCCGCGTCTGACGCACGGCCGCCTCGCACGGCTCGCGGTTCCGGGCGGTACGGCTCTTTCGGGTCGTACCGCCCGTACCCTTGCAGTACCCGCACTTTTCACGGGTGCGGTTTCCGTCGGACGTCAAATAGCGGGCGTCCACGAATGAAGGATCTGATCCACACATGCTGATCGCTCAGCGTCCCTCGTTGACCGAAGAGGTCGTCGACGAGTTCCGCTCCCGGTTCGTGATCGAGCCGCTGGAGCCGGGCTTCGGCTACACCCTCGGCAACTCCCTCCGCCGCACCCTCCTGTCGTCGATCCCCGGCGCTGCTGTCACCAGCATCCGCATCGACGGCGTCCTGCACGAGTTCACCACCGTGCCGGGCGTCAAGGAGGACGTCACCGACCTGATCCTCAACATCAAGCAGCTGGTCGTCTCCTCGGAGCACGACGAGCCCGTCGTGATGTACCTGCGCAAGCAGGGCCCGGGTCTGGTCACCGCCGCCGACATCGCGCCCCCGGCCGGTGTCGAGGTGCACAACCCCGACCTGGTCCTCGCCACGCTCAACGGCAAGGGCAAGCTGGAGATGGAGCTGACGGTCGAGCGCGGCCGCGGTTACGTCTCCGCCGTGCAGAACAAGCAGGTGGGCCAGGAGATCGGCCGTATCCCGGTCGACTCCATCTACTCACCGGTGCTGAAGGTCACGTACAAGGTCGAGGCCACGCGTGTCGAGCAGCGCACCGACTTCGACAAGCTGATCGTCGACGTCGAGACCAAGCAGGCGATGCGTCCCCGTGACGCCATGGCCTCCGCCGGCAAGACCCTGGTCGAGCTGTTCGGTCTCGCGCGTGAGCTGAACATCGACGCCGAGGGCATCGACATGGGCCCGTCCCCCACGGACGCCGCCCTGGCCGCCGACCTGGCGCTGCCGATCGAGGAGCTGGAGCTCACGGTCCGCTCCTACAACTGCCTCAAGCGCGAGGGCATCCACTCCGTGGGTGAGCTGGTCGCGCGCTCCGAGGCCGACCTCCTCGACATTCGCAACTTCGGTGCGAAGTCCATCGACGAGGTCAAGGCGAAGCTGGCCGGCATGGGCCTGGCCCTCAAGGACAGCCCGCCCGGATTCGACCCCACGGCCGCTGCCGACGCCTTCGGCGCCGACGACGACGCGGACGCGGGTTTCGTGGAGACCGAGCAGTACTGATCTCCACCACCTCCGGGGTCCGCGTCGGCGGACCCCGGATCTCCGACAGACAACCGTCTGCTCGGATACTGACCCCGGTACCTGACACGGCCGGGGCAGACACACAGGAGAAGAACCATGCCGAAGCCCACCAAGGGTGCCCGTCTGGGCGGCAGCGCCGCGCACGAGAAGCTGCTCCTCGCCAACCTGGCGAAGAGCCTCTTCGAGCACGGCCGTATCACCACCACCGAGGCGAAGGCCCGCCGCCTGCGTCCGTACGCCGAGCGTCTGATCACCAAGGCGAAGAAGGGCGACCTTCACAACCGCCGTCAGGTGCTCCAGGTCATCACGGACAAGAGCGTCGTCCACACGCTCTTCACCGAGATCGGCCCGCGGTACGAGAACCGTCCCGGTGGCTACACCCGCATCACCAAGATCGGTAACCGCCGTGGCGACAACGCGCCCATGGCCGTCATCGAGCTGGTCGAGGCGCTGACGGTGCAGCAGAAGGCCGTGGGTGAGGCCGAGGCCGCCACCAAGCGTGCGGTCAAGGAGGTCGAGGAGACCAAGGTCGAGGAGACCAAGGTCGAGGAGGCCAAGGTCGAGGAGACCGAGGCCGCCGAGGCTCCGGCCGAGGAGTCGAAGGACGCCTGAGGCTCTGCCTGACGCGGTAAGCGGGCCCGCCCTTCGGGGCGGGCCCGCTTTCCCGTTTCCGAGCAGGCACTTCCCAGACAGGAGCCAGAGCTTGAGAGGATCTCTTCGTGAGTGAAGTACAGCCCGGTGACGTCCGCATCCGCCTCGACCTCTCCTACGACGGAACCGACTTCCACGGCTGGGCCAAGCAGGCCGGCGGCCGACGGACGGTCCAGGCGGAGGTCGAGGACGCGCTGCGTACGGTGACGCGGTCGCCGCGGACGTTCGAGCTGACCGTGGCCGGGCGCACCGACGCCGGGGTGCACGCCAGGGGTCAGGTCGCCCATGTGGATCTGCCCCGGGAGGTCTGGGCCGAACAGAGCGGGAAGCTGCTGAAGCGGCTCGCCGGGCGGCTGCCCAGGGACGTACGGGTGTGGGCCCTGCGGGAGGCGTCCGCGGGCTTCGACGCCCGGTTCGCCGCGATCTGGCGGCGCTACGTCTACCGCGTCACCGACAACCCCGGCGGCGTGGACCCGCTGCTGCGCAACCACGTGCTGTGGCACGACCGGCCGTTGGACGTCGCCGTGATGGACGCCGCCGCCAAGTCCCTGGTCGGGGAGCATGACTTCGCGGCGTACGCCAAGAAGCGGGAGGGCGCGACCACGATCCGGGAGATCCTCGACTTCGGCGTGGTCCGGCGCGCGGGCGGCGTCATCGAGATCGAGGTCCGGGCGGACGCCTTCTGCCACAACCAGGTGCGCTCCATGGTCGGCGCGCTGCTGTTCGTCGGCGACGGCCACCGCGACGTGCAGTGGCCGCGGCGCGTCCTCGACGCCGGTGTCAGGGACAGCGCCGTCCACGTCGTCCGCCCGCACGGCCTGACCCTGGAGGAGGTCGCCTACCCGGCGGACGAGCTGCTGCTGGAGAGGCAGCGGCAGGCACGACGGGTGCGGGGGAAGGTCCACTGACAGCGGATGTCAGCCGGCCAGGGCTTTCTGGACGGTCGGCTTGAGGAAGGGCGCCAGCGACTTCGCATAGGCCCCCGTCATGTGACTGTTGTCGAAGTAGACGATCTGGTCGGCGATCACCGTCGGGCAGACGTTGTCGGCGCAGAACGCGGGTAGTGAGTTGAGGACCTCGGCACCGTGGCGCTCGGCGACCTTTTGCTCCACGGCGCGGAGGTCGGGGAATTCGACGGCCTTGTCCTCGGAGGGGTTGCAGGCGGAGATGTCGCGGATGTGGGTGGCGAGGCAGTCAGGTACGTTCCGTCCGGGCTGAGGGGTGTCCGTGATGTAGACGAGCTTCGCACCGGAGGCCTCGAGAACCTTGAAGGCCTGCTCGGCGCCCTGCGCGGTCACCTCCTGCCGGATGCGGCTGGTGACGACGATCACGTCTGGCTTGAGGTCGTCGATGCTCTTGAACGCCGACTGCCGCCAGCTGTCGCACTCGGAGTACTCGCGGTTCAGCTCGGGGTTCTTGATGGCGTACACCTCGGGGGAGCAGCCGCCCTTCGCCATGGTCACCACCTTCACGTGCAGTGATTTCCCGAGGCTCTCGAAGGCGTCGCCCCACTGCCAGGCGTGGGAGTCTCCGATGACGACGATCGAGCGCTTGCCCTGCTTGTCCCCGATCACGCAGTTGTCACGCATGACGAACTTCTTGACGTCGGTGTTGTCGATGCAGCCGTAGTGGGTCGTGTCCTTGGGAGCTCCCGGGAGAATGCTCTGCGCGGTGGCGGAGAGCTCCTTCTGGAGCACGGCCCGCTGCACCGACTTCTCGTCGGCGTACCCGACGGAGCCCCCGTTCGCGGCCCCGGCGGCCGTGTCCAGGTTGAGCGGTACCACCCGTATGGCGAGGACCATGGCGACGGCCGCGGTGGCGGTCAGGGTCAGACCGGTGAGGATGCCGCGCCACGGGATCTGAACCAGCCCGACGTTGGCCTTCAGACGTCGTTCGATCGCATAGTGCCCGGCGACGGCCAGCACGAAGGAGCCCGAGGCGACGCGGAAGCGGTCGGAGTAGGTGATCTCATGGCCGACGATGTCCGACCACAGGATCAGCAGCGGCCAGTGCCAGAGGTACCATCCGTAGCTCGCATTGCCGACGAAATCGAAGACGGGGTTGTCGAGGAGGCGCTCGGCGCCGAGGCGAGGGTTGGCACAGCCGCCCGCCATGATCAGGGCGGCGCCGAGCACGGGGCCACCCACCGCGTACCCGGGCAAGGGGGTCTGCTCGGTGATGAGGGACGCGGTGACCAGCACGGTGACGAGTCCCACCCAGCTGAGGACGGCCGCGAGGCCCTGGTACATGCGTGACAGGAACCGGGCGTTGAGGGCGACGAAGACGCCTACGGCCAGTTCCCACACGCGGGTCGGGGTGCCGAAGTAGGCCAGCGGCTGGTTCGTCCGGGTCGTCGTGACCGACAGGTAGAGCGAGCCGCTGATCACGACGGCCAGGAACAGCCCGACCAGGAAGCGGTTGCGGAAGATGACCCGGCTCAGCCAGGCGACGACGACGAGCGCGATCGGCGCGAGGAGGTAGAACTGCTCCTCGATGCTCAGCGACCAGAAGTGCTGGTACGGCGACTGGCTGCCGTCGGAGGCGAAGTAGTCGGTGCCGTTCTCGGCCTGGCGCCAGTTGATGAAGCTCAGCGAGGCGGCGAGGCCGTCCTGCATATAGCTGCGGAACCTGAGCGGGCTGGCGTAGATCCACGCCACCACGGCCGTCACGATGATGGTGAGGGCGGCCCCCGGGGCCAGCCTGCGGAACCGGCGGGCCCAGAACTTGCCGAGCGACACCTTGCCGGTCTTGTCGATCTCCGCAAGGAGCTGGCTGCCGATGAGGAAGCCGCTGAGCGTGAAGCTGACGTCGACGCCGCCGTGGATGCCGAGGATGCCTGTGTGCACGAAGACGACCATCGTGATCGCGACGGCGCGCAGGCCCTGGAGGTCGGGCCGGTACTTGCGCAGCCGGTCATCCTTGGGGGCTCTTCGTCGGTGCTGGTCCGGCCGGTGCCCGGGCGGCCGCGTCGTGTCGCTTGCCGCGGTGGCTTGATGGGTGGTCACGTCTCTCCTGTCGCTGTCCGGCCGGGCCGGATCTCTCAATGGGCCGTCGGACAGGCGGTGGCGGTGCCGCTCATCCGTACTCCCAGGGAGGGAATGCGGATGCCGCAGGCGAGCCGCAGCTGGGCGGGCAGCTCGTTCTGCGCGCCGACGTGCGAGTGGCAGCCCACCACGACCTCGCGAAGGAACGATTCGCTGCCGATCGACGAGTCGTGGTCGACCACCGACTCGTGGATCTGCGCGCCCTCGGCCACGGTGACGTTCGCGCCGACGATGGACCGGTCGACGACCACGCGCGGGCCGATCACGGCGTGCGGGCCGATCGTCGAGCCGCCCGTGACGCGGGCCGTCCCGTCGACCGTGGCCGTGGGATGGATCAGGGCCTCGGCCGGCGGCCCCACCAGCGGCGAGGCCACCCTGCCGGTGACCAGGTCGGCGGATCCGTGCACGAAGGCGAGCGGGGTGCCGAGGTCACGCCAGTAGTCGTCCGTGACATGGCCGAAGACGCGCCCGCCCCCGGCGACGAGGCGCGGGAAGGTCTCCTGCTCGACCGAGACCTCGCGGTCGGCCGGGATGGCGTCCAGGACGGAGCGGCGGAAGACGTAGCAGCCGGCGTTGATCTGGTCGGTGACGCATTCCTCGGGCGTCTCGGGCTTCTCCAGGAAGGAGGTCACCCGGCCGGCCTGGTCCGTCGGGACGAGCCCGAAGGCGCGCGGGTCGGGGACCCGGGTGAGGTGCAGGGTCACGTCCGCGTGGCGTGACGCGTGCCCCGCCAGGACGGCGCGCAGGTCCACGCCGGACAGAATGTCGCCGTTGAGGATCAGCACCGGCGCGTCGGCCGAGGTGCCGCGCAGCAGCCGTGCGGCGTTGCGGATCGCCCCTCCGGTGCCGAGCGGGACCTCCTCGACGGCATAGGAGATCTCCGGGCCCTGGGAGAAGTCCTTGAACTCCTGCTCGAACAGGTCGGCGAGATAGGAGGTGGCGAACACGACGTGCTCGACTCCGGCGTCCATCAGCTTGGCGATCTGGTGCCGGATGAAGGAGGAGCCCGCGACATCGAGCAGCGGTTTCGGAGTGTGGTTCGTCAAGGGGCGCAGTCGGGTTCCCTTGCCGCCCACCAGGATGATGGCTTCTTGCATGATGGCCTCCGCTCGGTCAGTTGGTGGGGGCGGTGCCGGGACCCGCGTAGTCAGAGGTGAAGCAGGACCTGATGGCCTTCTCGGTGAGGGGGCGTCCGGCGAAGTCGAGCCGGGAGGCGACCTTGTCGTCGGGCTTCGTGTTCGGGTCGTCGTCGAAGTAGATCGACCACCAGTAGACGCCGCTCATTTGGCGTTCCTGGACGACCCGGCAGACGGCGGTGTACCAGTTGGCCTGCACCTGGGGGTTGACGGCGCGCTTGGTGTGGAAGTCGCCGGGGGCGTGGTAGGCGCCGTTCATCGCGCCGATGCCCGCCTCGGCGATGGTGATCTTGGGGAGGGTGCCGGTGGCCTTCCTGTCCAGCCACTTGTTCCAGCCGGCGACCAGGGTGGGGACCGAGGCGTTGTCGCCGACCTTGATCGGGAAGTAGGCGTCGATGCCGAGATGGGTGACCGGCATGGTCACGGGACCGGTGACGTACGCGTCCCAGTTGGCGTCGTAGGCGACCTCACCGCCGAACAGCTTCTCGGCGTCGTTCACGACGCTGTCCCAGTGCGGATCGCCCTGCAGGGAGTTCAGCTCGGTGCCGATGACGAAGGTGGTCGCCTTCTCGCTGTCCGCGGCCTTCAGATAGGGGGTCAGGAACTTCTCGTACGACGTGAACCAGGCGTCACGGTCGGCGGGCCTGATGCTGCCACGCCAGCCGTTCTCCTCGGCCAGGGAGTGCTCGTCCATGAGGGGCCGGACGGTCGTGCGCAACCCGGCCTCGTGGAAGATCCGCAGCACGCGGGCGAGCCGCTCGGGCGTCGGTGTCCTGTCGCCGCGGCTGATCCTCGTCGACGAGCGGGTCCCGGTGAAGAACGGGAAGGACAGGCTGACGGAGTTGGCGTGCAGCCCGACCAGATAGTTCGCGTGCAGCCGGGCCTGCTTCTCGACGTAGGCGAGGGAGTGCCCGGGGTTGTCCTCCCAGTACAGCTGGACGCCCCACTGGGGCATGCCCTTCTTCCACTCCTTGTCCACCCTGGCGACCTCGGCGGTCTGCGAGGGGGCCGGCGAGGTCTTGCCGCCGCCGTCTTCGCCGACGGCCGGCTGTGCGGGTTCCTTGCCGTCGAGCACGAGATGGGGCACGAGTGAGCCCGAGGACCACTGCACCGGGTGGTCACCGAACACGAAGGGGACCGCGATCACGAAGGAGATGACGGTGACGGGGAGCACGGCGAGCATGGGCAGGCGTGCGCGCTTCATGAGTGTGTGATCTCTTCCGGGTCAGGCGGGCTTGGCGATGACGACGAACTTGTTCTCCTCACGGCGGATGAACTTCCACAGGCCCTTGATGCCGCCGGTTCCCTCGATGAGGGAGAAGTAGGGCAGCATGAGGAGGACGGCCAGGGGCTCCCACCACTTGCGTCTGCCGTTCACCGAGGCGATCGCGTTGAGCCGCAGCCCTTCCCAGTACGCCCAGATCACATAGGCGAAGCTGATCGACCACAGGATGACCACGGACTGGGTCACGGGGGAGGTGTTCATGTCGCCGATGAACCAGGCCACGAACAGGATCGTGCCGACGTGCTGCAGCGGGCCGAGGATCCAACTGGTCACGCAAATGGTGAGAAACCAGCGGTAGCGAAGCGGCACCTTGCGGTTGAAGCAGAGGGCGACCAGGCCCCAGGCCCAGCGTTCGCGCTGCTTGACGAAGTCCTTGGTGTTGGCTGGGGAGGCGCCGTAGCAGCGGCCGTTGAACCAGTCGCTGCGGCCCGGGTAGAGGCGACAGAAGGTCAGCGCCAGCCGAGCGTCCTCGACGATCTCCTTGGGGCCGAAGTCCCAGCCGATCTCGGCCTCGATGGAGGCGCGGATGACGAGCAGCTCGCCGTGCACGCCGGCGGCCGGGGTGCCGAGGCCGGTGAAGGCGCGGAACCGGGCGATGTCGTCGGCCGGGCGGATGGCGTCGGCGAACCAGGTGACCAGGCTCACCGCGTTCTCGCGCGGGTAGGTGAGGATGCCCTGCGCCATGTGCTTGACCTCGTCGGGGGCCGCCCGGCGCTGACGGTTGATGAACTGGGCGAGGGACGCCGAGGTGTCGGGGCCGACACCGGTGTCGTCGTCCATGTGCAGCACCCAGACGTGCTCCAGAGCCTCGCCCTCCTCGATGCGCAGCTCGTGGGCGTAGTTGTTGGCGCGGGCCTTGAAACGGGTGCCGTTCTTCGTCTGGTAAACCTTCGGAACCGTGACCACGCGGATCAGCGGGCTGGTCGCCGCCAGGACGTCGATCCGCTCGGCGGCCTCGCAGCCCTCCTCGGTGAGGACGTCCACGCGCATGTACGGAAACCACTCCGGCAGGTGTTCCACGTACGACAGGACGGAGCGTTCCAGGGCCGGGTAGGTGTCGTGGCGCCCGATGGTCGGCACCAGAACGATCAGGAAGTCCTGCTCGACCAGGGCCGGCGGCGTCATCAGATGTGCCTTGCGCAGCCGGCGCCGGATGAGGAGGAAGCCCTGGATCGACACCAGCACACCCGGCACCGGGAGGGCCCAGCAGACGGTGATCAGCCAGGCCAGCGGCGAGTGGCTGGGGGTGTACGACCACAGGCTGAAGAGGGTCAGAAGGACCAGCGGGATGAGGAACGGCAGGATGCCCGGTTTCCAGGCGGCGGTACGTTTCGCCAGCTTGGCGCTGTGTCGCGAGTGCGACATCCCCCCGTCGACCACTGTCGATGCCATGACGACTGCGCAACTCCCCTGAGATCGGTGGGCGCGTCGAGGCAGCAGCGATCTCCGTCGCGGCGCGGCGGTGCGCGCACCACGACATGCGCTTCGGGTTTCCTGCCCCCCGACGCCTTCTTCGGCGTCTCGGCCACTCGCCGCTCAGATGCCCCCCCAGGCGCCCAAACCACTGGCCGAACAGGTGACTGATCCTTACACGTATGTACTGGGTAAGGAAATAGCGTGAGCAGAATGTGTTTAAAAATTAACGACGTGGGCCCTGGGGGAGCGACCGCCACCCGTCGGCCGTGATCACCAGGGGAGAGGCGTAGGTCCGCTTCACGTCGGCCGGGGTGTTCCGGTGCCGGGGCTCGGTGACGTTGTCGTACGTCAGCGCCTGGCCCCACACCGTCCACAGCACCCACGGCGTGCGGGACAGGGTGTGGGGCTGGTGTGTGTTGAGCGGCACGTGGAAGGACTCGGCGACGATCCGGGGCCGGGCGTACTCCTCCAGCCCGCGGTACCAGACCTCGGTCCACGCATCGCCGCCGTACGGCCGGGCCGGGCTTCCGCTGTAGTCGTCGACGCCCACGACGTCCACGTACGCGCCGCCCGGGTAGTACGGGCCGGGCGGTGTGCCGTACGAGCCGTCCCAGGAGTTCGGGGCCCAGACGAAGACCAGGTTGTGCAGGCCGCGCCGGTGCACCAGGAAGTCATGGGTGAGCCGCCACAGCCGGTGGTACGCCTCCGGGTCCTGCCCCGCCCACCAGAAGCCGTGGCCGGGACGTGTGTTCATCTCGTGGTAAGGCCGCAGGAGCACCGGCACGCCGTGGGTCGCCAGGTAGCCCAGGTGGTCGGCGAGGTAGCCGAGGTCGTGCAGCAGGGCCGCGTGCTCGTCCGTGCCCTCGGTGACCACCCGGCCGAACCAGCCGGCGTCCGAGGCGCCGGGCGCGTTCTTGTGCAGGGTCTGCGCGAAGCCCTTGACAGCGCTGCCCGGGTACGGCTGGTGGAAGGAGAAGCCGACCATGCCCGCCGGGGTGCCGCCGTTGTACGGCAGGACCGTCTCGGTGCCCGACGCGCAGTCGAAATGCCGGCCCGTCGGCCGGTACGAGCCGTCGGCCGCCCGGGGCAGCCCCGCCCACACGCCCACGGCGAGGTCGACGGCGTCCTCGGCGTAGCCCCACATGCGGCGGCAGCTCGGCCAGGCGCGCGAGTACGACCGCGCCTCGCCCACCGCCCAGCCCGGCTGGCCGTACCCCGGCCCCAGGTCGACTTCCACGAACCCGGGCAGCCGGCCGGTGACGTCCTGGACCTTGCGGTAGTAGTAGCCCGGCTGCTTCAGCCCCCGGTAGTCACCGTACGCCGCGTTGTACCGCTCGTTGTGCAGCTCCACGTGCTGCCCGATCACCGTCCGGCTCGGCCGCCCCCGGCGCGCGTCGTTCTCCAGGCCGGCCAGCAGCGCGTACACCCGACGGGCGGCGGGGGTGGCGTGCGGGTCCCGGTGCGTGAGATCGGCCGGGACGGTCCCGGGGCCGCTCTCGCCGGCCGCCCGGTCCCAGGCCCACAGCGCCGCGGGAACCCCCGTGGCCAGCCCGGCACAGGCTCCGAGCAGCCCGATCCGCCCCCGCATCCGCATCCGTACCCCCTGGCCGTCGATCAGCCGGAGCGTCTCACACCGGCGCGGCGGACCGGGGGACGGTGTCAGCCGTTCGCCGCCGCCGACGCCTGGGCCTGGCCGCGGCGGTAGATCTGGTCGAAGGCGAACTGCTGCAGGTCGTCGCCGGAGCGGAAGACCTTCGTGTCCTTGGTGGTCACGTTCCTGCCGTCGACGAAGCCGCTGATCGTGAAGTAGGCGTAGCGGCCGACGGCGTTGCGGGTCGAGCGGCAGGTGGCCCCGTCGCAGAAGGGCTTCACGCCCTTGCCGGGCAGCGAGCTGACGATGCTGTTGTCGTTCGTCTGCTTCTTGGCCTTCGTCGCCTGGGCCTGGGTGTCGAAGACGGCGACGCCGACGGTGACCGCGATGCCGCCGTTGCTGTACGTGGCACGGATCATACGGGTGCAACCGTTCGCGGTGAGCACCTTCGGCAGGGTGCCGCCGGCGGCCGAGGCGCAGTTCGTCGTGTCGGCCGTGGCGCCCTTCTTGTAGACGGTGCCGCCCACGGTCAGCTGGGTGCCGGGGAAGAGCGTGGCGGCGCTGAGCGGGGCGGTGTCCTTCTTGGCACTGGCTATGAAGTCCCGCGGGTCCAGCGGCGGCGGGGCGCTGGTGGGCGCGAAGGACGGCGTGGCCGAGCCGCTCGGCACGGAGGCGCTGGTGGGCAGGCTGCTGGGGCCGCCGGAGGCGCCGGTGTCCTTGTTCGCGGAGACGACGGCCATGGCGACGGCGGTGCCGACGGTTACCGTGGCGAGGGCGCCGGCGCCGATGAACAGCAGTCTGCGGCGCTTGTTGCGGGTCTCGGAGGCCTCGGCGAGCGCGGCCCAGTCCGGGGTTCCGTCGTCACCGCCGCTGTTCCAGGACTGCTGCTGGGAATGCGGTTTCCAGGGATCCCACTGAGACTGGGGTCCCCCCTGCCCGTAACTCATGGGGCGCATCTTAGACGGGGGGCGCGGATCATCATGCCGCTCGCTCGTTTTGACCCTCACCGATGACGCCGGTATCCTGCTTGTTCGTTGTGTATTGGCTTGCTCATTCTCACGGGACGGGCCCTTACACCGGTCCACCGGGCCGATGACCAGCGACCCCACGTACGCGGTTTGCGTCGCCGCCGTGCGGTCGAGGCTGTCGTGATCGTTTCGGTGACCTGTTCAGGACCATTCACTCGAAGCGAAGGCTACGAACCGTGCGTACGTACAGCCCCAAGCCCGGCGATGTGACGCGCCAGTGGCACGTCATCGACGCTCAGGACGTTGTCCTGGGCCGTCTCGCCACCACCGCAGCGACCCTCCTCCGGGGCAAGCACAAGCCGATCTACGCGCCGCACGTCGACGCTGGTGACTTCGTCATCATCATCAACGCCGACAAGGTGCACCTCTCCGGCAACAAGCGGACCCAGAAGATGGCGTACCGCCACTCGGGCTACCCGGGTGGTCTGCGCTCCGTCCGCTACGACGAGCTGCTGGACAAGAACCCGGAGAAGGCCATCGAGAAGGCCGTCAAGGGCATGCTCCCCAAGAACTCCCTGGGCCGTCAGATGCTCTCGAAGCTGAAGGTCTACAAGGGTGACCAGCACCCGCACGCTGCCCAGCAGCCGGTGCCGTTCGAGATCACCCAGGTCGCGCAGTAAGTCCGGCCACCCCCTAAGACTGAAGAGAATCTGAGGAGAATCGTGGCCGAGACCACTGCCGAGCAGCCGCTCGAAGAGCTTGACATCGACAGCTACACCACCGAGTCCGAGGTCCCCGTCGAGGGTGAGTACACCTCGGAGTCCCTGGCCTCCCGCTTCGGCGAGCCCCAGCCGGCCGCCGGCCTGGGCCGCCGCAAGAACGCCATCGCCCGCGTCCGGATCGTCCCGGGCACCGGCAAGTGGAAGATCAACGGTCGCACCCTCGAGGACTACTTCCCGAACAAGGTGCACCAGCAGGAAGTCAACGAGCCCTTCAAGGTGCTCGAGCTCGAGGGCCGTTACGACGTCATCGCCCGCATCGCCGGTGGCGGTGTCTCCGGTCAGGCCGGTGCGCTCCGTCTCGGTGTCGCCCGCGCGCTGAACGAGGCCGACGTCGACAACAACCGCGGCCCGCTGAAGAAGGCCGGCTTCCTGCGCCGCGACGACCGCGCGGTCGAGCGGAAGAAGGCCGGTCTGAAGAAGGCCCGCAAGGCCCCGCAGTACAGCAAGCGCTAAACACCAGCTGCCTGCTCGTACCTCGAACGCCCCGGCGGCACGCCACTGTGCCGTCGGGGCGTTCGTCTATCCCAGCTCGAGGGCGTATAACGACACAAGACGCTCAGGCGCTGAACAGCTTGTGCGATCGGATGGAGGACAAGTGGGACGACTCTTCGGCACGGACGGCGTGCGCGGTGTCGCCAACGCGGACCTGACGGCCGAGATGGCGCTCGGCCTGTCCGTGGCGGCGGCGCACGTGCTGGCCGAGGCGGGCACCTTCGAGGGCCACAAGCCGACGGCGGTGGTCGGCAGAGACCCGCGGGCGTCCGGGGAGTTCCTGGAGGCGGCCGTGGTCGCGGGCCTGGCCAGCGCCGGTGTGGACGTCCTGCGCGTCGGTGTGCTGCCGACGCCTGCGGTGGCCCATCTGACGGGCGCGCTCGGCGCCGACCTGGGCGTCATGCTCTCCGCCAGCCACAACGCCATGCCGGACAACGGCATCAAGTTCTTCGCCCGCGGCGGCCACAAACTCGCCGACGAGCTGGAGGACCGGATCGAGGCGGTCTACGAGTCGCACCGGCACGGCGAGCCCTGGCAGCGCCCGACGGGCGCCGGGGTCGGCCGTGTCCGCGCCTACGACGAGGGCTTCGAGCAGTACGTCACCCACCTGCTGTCGGTACTGCCCAACCGGCTGGACGGCCTGAAGATCGTCCTGGACGAAGCGCACGGCGCGGCCTCGGGGGTCTCGCCGGAGGCGTTCGCCCGGGCCGGCGCCCAGGTCGTCACGATCGGCGCCGAGCCGGACGGCCTGAACATCAACGACGGCTGCGGCTCGACCCATCTGGAGAAGCTGAAGGCCGCGGTCGTCGAGCAGGGCGCCGACTTCGGCATCGCGCACGACGGCGACGCCGACCGCTGCCTGGCCGTGGACCACACCGGCGAGGAGGTCGACGGCGACCAGATCCTCGCCGTGGTCGCGCTGTCCCTGCGGGAACGCTCCGCGCTGCGCGCCGACACCGTCGTCGCCACCGTGATGTCCAACCTGGGCTTCAAGCTGGCGATGGAGAGGGCCGGGATCCGGCTGGTCCAGACGGCCGTCGGCGACCGGTACGTGCTGGAGGAGATGAAGGAGCACGGCTTCGCCCTGGGCGGCGAGCAGTCCGGGCACGTCATCGTCCTGGACCACGCGACCACCGGTGACGGCACGCTGACCGGGCTGCTGCTGGCGGCCCGGGTCGCCGAGACCGGCCGTACGCTGCGGGAGCTCGCGTCGGTGATGGAGCGGCTGCCGCAGGTGCTGATCAATGTGCCGGACGTGGACAGGTCGCGGGTGAAGACGTCGGCGGAACTGGCCGCGGCGGTCGCCGAGGCGGAGCGGGAGCTGGGCGACACCGGCCGGGTGCTGCTGCGTCCCTCGGGCACCGAGCCGCTGGTACGGGTCATGGTCGAGGCCGCCGACATCGAGCAGGCGCGCTCCGTCGCCGGCCGCCTGGCCGACGCGGTGAAGTCGACGCTGGGCTAGGGCCTGTCCGACGATTCCCGTCTGCCGTGCGACGCCCTGCACGCTCCCCCACTGCCTCAAGGGCGCGGGAGATGCCCCCACTCGCCGCACCGGCCCAGACCGATGTACGTCCAGAGGGCCTGGGGCCCGCACGTGGAGAGCACGTACCTGACGCCGCGCGGCCGCCCTTCGGGCAACGACGCGAATGGTCAGACAGGCCCTGGTCGCCGCGACGGACACGGCACCAGTCTCCGGGGCGCCGACACGCCCAGGGGGGTTTGTTTGGATCAGGTCGGACCCCGGGCCGATCCGAACGAAACCCGCTACCCCTCGACGCGTGCCGTACGCTCGCGCTGCCTGGCCCAGAGCCACTTCTGGACGAGCAGCGTGAGCGTGCCGGCCACCACGATGCCCAGCAGGTTCAGCAGGAGCTGGTCGGCCGAGCCGACGGTCTGGCCGGTGTCGCCGTAGGCGAGGGCGACGGCCGCGTTGGCGGCGGCCGGGACCGTGGTGACGGAGATGGCCACGCCCACCAGGGCGCCCGACTTGGCGGAGGTCAGGGAGAGGGTGCCGGCGATGCCGGCGAGGACGGCCACGATGAGGGAGAAGGCGTCCGGGGCGTACACGAACGCCGTGTTGGGCCGCGTGCCGTCCAGCTGCGAGCGGTGGAACAGGCCGAGGGCGTCCATGAGGACGGTGAAGCCGACCGTCACCGCCATCGCCGCCGCGAAGCCCACCAGCAGGGCGGTCAGCGAGCGCAGCGCGAGCCGCGGGTGGCGCTGCACCAGGGCCGTGGAGAGGCCGGACAGCGGGCCGAACTCCGGGCCGACCGCCATCGCGCCGACGATCAGGACGGCGTTGTCCAGGACCACACCGCAGGCCGCGATCATCGTGGCGAGCGTGATGAAGGCGACGTAGGTCACCGACAGCGTCGACTCCTCGTGGGTGGCGTCGGCCAGGCCCTCCCAGAGCACCGCGTCCGCGCCCTCGCCCGGGGCCTCCTCCTCGGCCGTGTCGGCGTGGCGGGAGAGGGAGAGGTCGATGTTCTCCACCGCGATGGAGCCGGTCTCGTGTATCCCGAGGCGGCGCAGCGAGGTGAGGAGCTCGTCGCCCGCCTCCCGGGCCACGTCGCACAGCACGACGTCCCCGGCGGGGTTCCGGGCGGCGCCCGGCAGCACCACGAGGTGGGTGGTGCCGACCGTCTTCTCGATCAGCCGCACCACCTCGTCCGTCGTGCCGGCCGGGGTGATCAGGCGCAGATGCAGCATGGCGCTCATTCAACCGGCCGGGTCACAGCTTGCGCAGCCTCAGCCGCTGCACCTTGTGGTCCGGGCTCTTGCGCAGCACCAGGGTGGCGCGGCCGCGGGTGGGCGCGATGTTCTCCACCAGATTGGGCTTGTTGATGGTCCGCCAGAGCGTGCGGGCGTAGTCGAGTGCCTCCTCCTCCGACACCTGGGTGTACTTGCGGAAGTACGAGTCGGGGTTCTGGAAGGCCGTCTGGCGCAGCTTCTTGAAGCGGTTGAGGTACCAGTGCTCGATGTCCTCGGCGCTCGCGTCGACGTACACGCTGAAGTCGAAGTAGTCGGCGAGGCCGACCCGGGTGCGGCCGTCCTTGCCGGGCAGGGCGGGCTGGAGGACGTTCAGGCCTTCGACGATGAGGATGTCGGGGCGGCGGACGGTGAGCTTCTCGCCGGGGACGATGTCGTAGATGAGGTGGGAGTAGACGGGCGCGGTGACCTCGGCCTTGCCCGCCTTGATGTCGGCGACGAAACGGGTGAGGGCCCGGCGGTCGTAGGACTCCGGGAAACCTTTCCGCGACATCAGGCCGCGTGCCTCCAGTTCCCGGGTGGGCAGCAGGAAGCCGTCCGTCGTGACCAGTTCCACGCGCGGGTGTTCCGGCCAGCGGGAGAGCAGGGCCTGCAGGAGCCGGGCGACGGTGGACTTGCCGACGGCCACGGAGCCGGCGACGCCTATGACGAACGGGGTGCCGGACTGGGAGCCCTTCTCCCCGAGGAAGGTGTTCAGGGCCCCTCTGAGTCCGTCCGTGGCCCCGACGTAGAGGTTGAGGAGCCGGGAGAGCGGGAGGTAGACGTCCCGCACCTCGTCCAGGTCGATCACGTCGCCCAGACCGCGCAGCTTCTCCACCTCCTGGGCGGTGAGCGGCAGCGGCGTCTTGTCGCGCAGCGCGCTCCACTCGGCGCGGGTGAGGTCGACGTAGGGAGTCGCCTCCGGCCTGTGCCGGTGGGCGCTCCGGGGCATCGGGGAGACCGGTGAGATCACATCTCATTGTTAACGGAGTTCGAACGGCGCGGTGGGTGGGCTCCGTCACGCCCCACGGCGCCGCACCGGGCGGTGCGGAGCGTGACGGCAGGTGCCGGGCCGGCCGGTGCCGGCGGCCGTTCACCTGCGCTGTGACCTTCGTACGACGGTGGGAATTTCCGATTTCGGGCAGAGGGAGGCCAGTTCGGGCCGTTGTCGGGTCGTAGGCTGCCGCCCATGTGCGGAATCGTTGGATACGTAGGGTCACAGTCGGCGCTCGAGGTCGTGATGGCCGGGTTGAAGCGGCTGGAGTACCGGGGTTACGACTCGGCGGGTGTCGCCGTGCTCGCCGACGGCGGGCTGGCCGCGGCGAAGCGGGCCGGGAAACTGGTCAATCTGGAGAAGGAACTGGTCGAACGGCCGCTGCCGACCGGCTCGACGGGCATCGGCCACACCCGGTGGGCCACGCACGGCGCGCCGACCGACGCCAATGCCCATCCGCATCTCGACAACGCGGGCCGGGTCGCCGTCGTCCACAACGGCATCATCGAGAACTTCGCGGTCCTCAGGGCCGAACTCGCCGAGCGCGGCCACGAGCTGGTGTCCGAGACGGACACCGAGGTCGTCGCGCATCTGCTGGCCGAGGAGTTCTCCTCCTGCGCGGACCTGGCGGAGGCCATGCGGCTGGTGTGCCGGCGGCTGGAGGGCGCGTTCACGCTGGTCGCGGTGCACGCCGACGAGCCGGACGTGGTCGTCGGTGCGCGCCGGAACTCGCCGCTGGTGGTCGGCGTCGGAGAGGGTGAGGCATTCCTGGCCTCGGACGTCGCCGCGTTCATCGCCCACACGCGCTCCGCGATCGAGCTGGGCCAGGACCAGGTGGTGGAGCTGCGCCGCGACGGCGTGACCGTGACCGGGTTCGACGGCCGCCCGGCCGAGGTCCGCAGCTACCACGTGGACTGGGACGCCTCCGCCGCCGAGAAGGGCGGCTACGACTACTTCATGCTCAAGGAGATCGCCGAGCAGCCCAGGGCGGTCGCCGACACGCTGCTGGGCCGTATCGACCCGTCGGGCTCGCTGACCCTGGACGAGGTCCGCATCTCGCCCTCCGAGCTGCGGGAGATCGACAAGGTCGTCATCGTCGCGTGCGGCACGGCCTTCCACGCCGGCCTGATCGCCAAGTACGCCATCGAGCACTGGACGCGCATCCCGTGCGAGGTGGAACTGGCCAGCGAGTTCCGGTACCGGGACCCGATCCTGGACGGCCGCTCGCTCGTCATCGCCATCTCCCAGTCCGGCGAGACCATGGACACCCTGATGGCGCTGCGGCACGCCCGCGAGCAGGGTTCCAAGGTGCTGGCGATCTGCAACACCAACGGCTCCACGATCCCGCGCGAGTCCGACGCGGTGCTCTACACGCACGCCGGCCCGGAGGTCGCCGTCGCCTCGACCAAGGCGTTCCTGACCCAGCTGGTGGCCTGCTACCTGGTGGCGCTGTACCTGGGCCAGGTGCGCGGCACCAAGTGGGGCGACGAGATCCAGGCCGTGATCAAGGACCTGTCGCGGATCTCGGTCGAGGTCGAGCGGGTGCTGGAGACCATGGAGCCGGTGCGTGCGCTGGCCCGGACGCTGGCGTCCAAGAACACCGTGCTGTTCCTGGGCCGGCACGTGGGCTATCCGGTGGCGCTGGAAGGCGCGCTCAAGCTCAAGGAACTCGCCTACATGCACGCCGAGGGCTTCGCGGCGGGCGAGCTGAAGCACGGCCCGATCGCACTGATCGAGGAGGACGTGCCGGTGGTGGTCGTGGTGCCGTCGCCGCGCGGCCGCTCGGTGCTGCACGACAAGATCGTCTCCAACATCCAGGAGATCCGGGCGCGCGGTGCCCGCACCATCGTGATCGCCGAGGAGGGCGACGACGCGGTGGTCCCCTACGCCGACCACCTGATCCGCGTCCCGGCCACGCCGACGCTGCTGCAGCCGCTGGTGGCGACGGTGCCGTTGCAGGTCTTCGCGTGCGAGTTGGCCACCGCCAGGGGGAACGAGGTGGATCAGCCGCGGAACCTGGCGAAGTCGGTGACGGTGGAGTAGGGCGTCGGGTCTCAGTGCACCGAGAAACCGCCGTCCACGAAGAGCGACTGGCCGGTGACGTAGGCGCAGGCGCGGCTGGCGAGGAAGACGGCCGCGCCCTCGAAGTCCTCGGCGAGGCCGTTGCGGCCGGTCATCGTGCGGGCGGCGAGGGCGGCCACCTTCTCGGGGTCGGACGACAGGCGCGCGTTCAGCGGCGTCATCACGAAGCCCGGCACCAGGGTGTTGACGGTGACGCCGTACGGCGACCAGGCCTCGGCCTGTGAGCGGGCCAGTGACTCCAGCGCGCCCTTGGAGACGCCGTACGCCCCGCTCTGCACGAAGGCGCGGTGGGCCTGCTGGGAGGTGATGTGGATGATCCGGCCGAAGCCGCGCTCGGCCATGCCGGGCCCGAACCGCTGCCCGAGCAGGAACGGCGCCCGAAGGTTCACGGCCATGGTGGTGTCCCACACGTCCTCGCCCAGTTCGCCCATCGGCGGACGCAGGTTGATCCCGGCGGAGTTGACGAGGATGTCCGGCTCACCGAAGACGCCGGCCGCCTCCTCGGCCGCCGTGCGCACGCCGTCCCGGGTGCCCAGGTCGGCCGCGACCCAGCCGGCCCGGCACCCCTCGGCCGTCAACTCGTCCACGGTGTGCCGCAGCCGCTCTTCGGTACGGGCCACGACCACCACGCTCGCGCCCGCCCGTGCGAGCGCGCCGGCGATGGCACGGCCGATGCCGGACGTGCCTCCGGTCACCACGGCGACACGGCCGTCGAGCGAGAACAGGTCGGAGAGGTAGGCCTGGGAGGTCATGGGCGGAGCGTAGACGGCATCCGCGCGGCTCAGCAGCGGATTCCGCCAGGCGGGACGTGGTCCGACCGTAGGCTGCGGCTCATGAGCATCATCGGAGTGGGGATCGACGTCGCCGAGATCGACCGGTTCCGCGCGTCGCTGGAACGGACCCCGGGACTGGCCGACCGGCTGTTTCTGGAAAGGGAGTTGCTGCTGCCCGGTGGGGGGCGGCGGGGGATCGCCTCGCTCGCGGCCCGGTTCGCCGCCAAGGAGGCGCTGGCGAAGGCGCTCGGCGCACCGCCGGGCCTGCACTGGACCGACGTCGAGGTGTACGTCGAGGACAGCGGGCAGCCCCGGCTGCGGGTGACCGGCACCGTGGCCGCCCGCGCCGCCGAGCTGGGCGTGCGGTCCTGGCATGTGTCCCTCAGTCATGACGCGGGCGTCGCCTCGGCCGTGGTGGTCGCCGAGGGCTGACCGGCCCGGGTGTGGAAGAGGGTGGTTCCGGGGCAGACTCGGTGCCATGCGTAGTGCGTACGGCGTGGAGACGGTACGGGCGGCCGAACGGGCCCTGATGGCGCGGCTGCCGGAGGGTGCGTTGATGCAGCGGGCGGCGGCCGGGCTGGCCGCCGCCTGCGCCGGGCTGCTCGGGCGGGTGTACGGCAGTCGGGTGGTGCTGCTGGTCGGCAGCGGCGACAACGGCGGCGACGCGTTGTACGCGGGGGCGCGGCTGGCCCGGCGCGGAGCCGGGGTCACGGCCGTACTCCTCGCGCCCGAGCGGGCGCACGCCGGAGGACTGGCCGCGCTGCGCGGGGCCGGGGGATCGGTCGCCGGGGCCGCCGGCGGCGAGGAGCTGATCGAGCGGGCCGACCTCGTCGTGGACGGGATCGTGGGGATCGGCGGCAAGGGCGGGCTGCGGCCCGACGCCGAGGCCCTCGCGAGGGTCGTCGAGCGGTCCCGGCCCGCCGTGGTGGCCGTGGATCTGCCCAGCGGGGTGGACGCCGACACCGGGGAGGTGCGCGGCGCCGCGCTGCGCGCCGACCTCACCGTCACCTTCGGCACCCACAAGCCGGGGCTGCTGATCGACCCGGCGCGGGAGTACGCCGGGGTGGTGCGGCTCGTCGACATCGGTCTCGAACTGCCCGCCGAACCCGAGCTTCAGGCCCTGCAACACGCCGATGTGGCACGGCTGTTGCCGGTGCCGGCCGCGGAGAGCGACAAGTACCGGCGCGGTGTCGTCGGGATCGCCGCCGGGTCCGCGCGCTATCCGGGCGCCGCCGTGCTCGCCGTCTCCGGGGCGCTGCGCGGCGGCGCGGGGGCCGTGCGGTACGTCGGGCCCGCCGGGGACGCGGTGATCGCCCGCTTCCCGGAGACGCTGGTGTCCGACAAGGGCCCGACCAAGGCGGGGCGTGTCCAGGCCTGGGTGGTCGGGCCGGGGGCCGGGGACGACGCGGTGACCGTGGCCGAGGTGCTCGCGGCGGACGTGCCGGTGCTGCTCGACGCGGACGGGCTGCGGCTGGCCGAGCGGGACACGGTGCGCGGCCGTACGGCACCGACGCTCATGACCCCTCATGCCGGGGAGGCGGCCGCGCTGCTGGGCGTGCGACGGGAGGAGGTCGAGGAGGCCCGGCTGGCCGCGGTGCGGGAGCTGGCGGCGGTGTACCGGGCGACGGTGCTGCTGAAGGGCTCCACGACACTGATCGCCGACGCCGGGGGCGGTGCCGTACGGGTGAACCCCACGGGGACGCCCTGGCTGGCCACGGCCGGCAGCGGTGACGTGCTGTCAGGACTCGGCGGCTCGCTGCTGGCGGCGGGTCTCCCGGCGCCGGACGCGGGCAGCGCGGCGGCGTATCTCCACGGCCTGGCAGGGCGGTTCGCCTCGGACGGGGCACCGGCGGGGGCGCACGACGTGGCGGACCGGATCCCTCAGGCGTGGCGGGACGTGCACACCCTGTAGCCGGTACGCGACACGGGCGACCCCTCCCGCGCGGCACCGCTGGACCGGCCGGGCGGCGCGGTTGGCCGATCGCATGATCGGCAGACGAGTGGGGCCCCGGGGCGTCGCCGTGCTGCTCGCCACCGCAACGGCCCTCCCGGCCGGCACCCTCGCGGCGTCCGCCGAGCCCGCGCCGACCGGGCCCGCCCCCCGCTGCCGAGCTGGTCCCGGGCGTCGCTCACGGCCCCGCGCACGAGAACCACTGGTCGACCCTCTCCAACCAGCCCATGCCGTACGCCCGGTTCTTCGACGGCGGCGAGGCGTTTCACGCCGTCCACGGCAGCATCTGCACCACCGTCGGCTCCCACGGCTGCGCCGATCTGGGGCTCGGCGATGCGCGCAGGCCGGGGGACGTGCCGAAGACGGGCGACCGCGTCCACGGGGGGCGCAGGCCGGGTACCTGAGACTGCGACCGGGGCCGGGGCGGCCCTGATGAGACACTGGGGGCGCGATGAGTGAGACTGCGACTGTGCCGACCGCCCCCCTGCGCGCCCGCGCCGAGATCGACCTGGGCGCCCTGCGGGCCAATGTGCGCGCCCTGCGTGCGCGGACGCCCGGCGCGGCCCTGATGGCCGTCGTCAAGTCCGACGCCTACGGCCACGGCGCGGTGCCGTGTGCCCGGGCGGCTTTGGCGGCGGGCGCGGCCTGGCTCGGCACGGCCACGCCCGAGGAGGCCCTCGCGCTGCGCGCGGCGGGGCTGCCGGGCCGCATCCTGTGCTGGCTGTGGGTGCCGGGCGGCCCCTGGCGGCAGGCGATCGAGGCCGACATCGACGTGTCGGTGAGCGGCATGTGGGCGCTGCGGGAGGTCGTCGAGGCGGCCCGGGAGACCGGTCGTACCGCGCGCGTGCAGCTCAAGGCCGACACAGGGCTGGGCCGCAACGGCTGCCAGCCGGGGGCGGACTGGGACGAGCTGGTCGCCGGGTCCCTGCGCGCCGAGGCCGAGGGACTGGTGAAGGTCACCGGACTGTGGTCGCACTTCGCCTGCGCCGACGAGCCGGGGCATCCCTCCATCGCCGCCCAGCTCGACCGCTTCCGGGAGATGCTGGCGTACGCCGAGGAGCAGGGCGTGCGCCCCGAGGTGCGGCACATCGCCAACTCGCCCGCCACGCTCACCGTGCCCGAGAGCCACTTCGACCTGGTGCGCACCGGCATCGCCGTGTACGGCATCTCGCCCAGCCCCGAGCTGGGCACCCCCGCCGACTTCGGACTGCGCCCGGTGATGACGCTCTCCGCCTCGCTGGCCCTGGTCAAGCGCGTCCCCGGCGGACACGGCATCAGCTACGGCCACCACTACGTCACGCCCGGTGAGACCACCCTCGGCCTGGTTCCGGTCGGCTACGCGGACGGCATTCCCCGGCACGCCTCCGGCACCGGGCCGGTGCTCGTCGACGGCAAGTGGCGCACGGTCGCCGGGCGGGTGGCCATGGACCAGTTCGTGGTGGACCTCGGGGGGGACGAGCCCGCGGTGGGCAGCGAGGCCGTGCTGTTCGGGCCCGGCGACCGCGGTGAGCCCACCGCCGAGGACTGGGCACAGGCCTGCGGCACGATCGCGTACGAAATCGTCACACGGATCGGCACCCGGGTTCCCCGCGTCCATGTGAACGGGCAGGAACTCGGGTAACCGACTACTCGGGCAACCGTTCGCCGAACGCGACCCGTATCACGTGTAACACCGGTCATACCTGTCGCGGCGGCGTCACGTGCACCATCGGTCGCGTCGATGAGCGAACTGCAGTACGTCGAAGAGGAGCGGTACGTGAGCGAGAGCAGCGCGGAGGCCGTGGCCGAAGCCGTCGCCTCGGCGGCCGCCGCCTCCGCCGCGGGGGCGGCCGGGAGCTGGCGCAGGGCGACCGGCTTCGCCGGTGCCGCGATCGGCGTGCTCGCCGCGGGTGCCGCGGCCGGTGTCGCCCTCGAGCGGATGACGGTGGGCCGCGACATGCGCAGGAAGGCCCGGCTGGCGCTGGACTCCACCGGTCCCTACGGCACCCTGCGCGGCACTCCCGGCAAGGCCGTCGCCGACGACGGCACCGAGCTGTACTACGAGGTCGACGAGGCCGATCCCGATCCGGGGCCGAACGTCTCACCCCGCCGGCGCCGTCTCTTCGGCCGCAAGGAGCCGACGCCCGTGACCGTCGTCTTCTGCCACGGCTACTGCCTCAGCCAGGACTCCTGGCACTTCCAGCGCACGGCGCTGCGCGGGGTCATACGCACCGTGCACTGGGACCAGCGCAGCCACGGCCGCTCCGGACGGGGCGTGGCGCAGACCCGGGACCGGGTGCCGGTCACCATCGACCAGCTCGGCCGCGATCTGAAGGCCGTCATCGACGCCGCCGTCCCGGACGGGCCGGTCGTGCTGGTCGGCCACTCGATGGGCGGGATGACCATGATGGCGCTGGCCGCCCAGTACCCCGAGCTGATCCGGGACCGGGTCGTCGCCGCCGCCTTCGTCGGCACGTCGTCCGGGCGGCTCGGCGAGGTCAACTTCGGGCTGCCGCTGGCCGGCGTCAACGCGGTGCGCCGGATCCTGCCCGGGGTGCTGAAGGCTCTCGGGCAGCAGGCGGAGCTGGTGGAGAAGGGACGCCGGGCCACCGCCGACCTGTTCGCCGGGGTCATCAAGCGCTACTCGTTCGCCGGGCGGGACGTCGACCCGGCCGTCGAGCGGTTCGCGGAGCGGATGATCGAGTCCACGCCGATCGATGTGGTCGCCGAGTTCTACCCGGCCTTCACCGACCACGACAAGACCGAGGCGCTCGCCTGCTTCCAGGACATACCGGTGCTGGTGCTGGCCGGGATGCGGGACCTGGTCACCCCCAGCGAGCACAGCGAGGCCATGGCCGACCTGCTCCCGGACGCGGAGCTGGTCCTCGTCCCGGACGCCGGGCACCTGGTGATGCTGGAGCATCCGGACGTGGTCACCGACCGCCTCGCGGACCTGCTCACCCGCGCGGGTGCGGTGCCCGCAGGGGCTACGGTTGTGGGCTATGGAAGCACCAGCAGTACCGCAGAACCCCGCTGAGACCCGGCTGACGATCACCTCGCCCGAGCAGATGCGGGAACTGGGCCGCAAGCTGGCCAAGCTGCTGCGCGCGGGCGACCTGGTGATGCTCAGCGGTGAACTGGGCGCGGGCAAGACCACGCTGACCCGCGGGCTCGGCGAGGGGCTCGGCGTGCGCGGCGCGGTCACCTCCCCGACCTTCGTGATCGCCCGGGTGCACCCCTCCCTCGGCGACGGGCCGCCCCTGGTCCACGTGGACGCCTACCGGCTCGGCGGTGGCCTCGACGAGATGGAGGACCTGGACCTCGACGTCGGTCTGCCCGACTCGGTGATCGTGGTGGAGTGGGGCGAGGGCAAGGTCGAGGAGCTGACCGAGGACCGGCTCCAGGTCGTCATCCACCGCGCGGTCGGGGACACCACGGACGAGGTACGGCACGTCACCCTGACGGGTGTGGGGGAGCGCTGGGCGGACGCGGGCCTGGAGACGCTGACGGCCTGAGCGCCGGGAATCCGACAAGGCGTCGGCAACGTGTTGCGTGGAAGGTTCCGGGCGTGGTCACATGGTGTCCAGCCAGTGGTTAGGTCTGCCTAACCGCATCCGGCCCTCGCACCTCAGGAGGCGTCCATGCCCGAGCTCCGTACCCCTGAGGTGTCGATGCGCGACCTGCTGGCCGCGTGCGCGGCGGCGGACGCGGTCTCACGGCCGCCGCAGCCCCCGAACGAGGCACGCGGCGACGACGAGTCCCCGGCCCCCGCGACGGACCCGCGGCCGGACGACGACCCCGCACCGCACCCCCGGGCCGCCTAGGTGTGCTGTCCCGGGACGTTGGTGACGCGCGTGCTGGGCAGCCGTCCTTCGGGCAACGACGCGAATTGTCAGACAGGCCCTAGCGGATCACGACCACCTTCGTGCCGACCCTCGCGAAGTCCCACATCGCGGCCCCGTCGGCCCGCGTCTCCCGGATCCCCCCGGTGCGCGCGGTCGGCCCGGCCGTCGTGTTCCCGGCGTGTCCCGACGCCGCGCTGAACCCGATCGCGACACCGTCCACGCCGGTGAACCGGACGACGTGCTCGACGGGCACCCCGTCCGTGCCGATGACCGCACTGGAGCGGGACGTGACCCAGTAGGAGCCCGGCAGCGGATCGACCGTGCCCGGGGAGACCCGGAAACTGCGCTCCAGCAGGTCCCCGCGCCGGACCAGCCAGACCCGGTCGTCGTCCAGCGAGTACACGACCCGTTCACCGGTACCGGTCCCGCCCGGCACCGCGCCGGGACTGTGCCGCTCCCGCGGGGCGGCGGCCGCCGAGGAGGACGCGCCGGGACCGGGCCCGCCCATGCCCGGCGGTACGTGCGCGTGGGCCTGGGAGGCGAGGAAACCGACGGCTCCCAGGGCCGCCGCGGTGAGGGCGGCCACGATCCCCGAGCTGGTCCCTGACACGTGCGCCCACCTCTGCCCTGCGCTCTGCCTCGTGCGATATGTCGTACTTCGCACAGACCGTAGCAGTCGGTGACCGAACGACCGGGACGGCGATGCTCGGGGCGCGGGCGCCGTAGGCTGTTCGCGTGCTCTTGCTCGCTCTGGATACCGCAACACCCGCCGTCACCGTCGCCCTGCACGACGGCACGGACGTCGTCGCCTCGTCGTGCCAGGTGGACGCGCGTCGGCACGGAGAGCTGCTGCTGCCGGCCGTGGACCGCGTGCTCGCCGAGGCCCGGCTCGGGCTCGACGCCGTCACGGGCATCGTCGTCGGCATCGGCCCCGGCCCCTACACCGGGCTGCGCGTCGGCCTGATGACCGCCGACACCTTCGGCCTCGCGCTCGGCGTGCCGGTGCACGGTCTGTGCACGCTGGACGGCCTCGCCTACGCCGCCGACATCGAGAAGGGCCCCTTCGTCGTGGCGACCGACGCCCGGCGCAAGGAGGTCTACTGGGCGACGTACGCCGACTCCCGGACCCGGCTGACCGACCCGGCCGTGAACCGCCCCGGCGACATCGCCGAGCGGGTCGCGGGCCTGCCGGCGGTCGGCGCGGGCGCGCTGCTCTACCCGGACACGTTCCCGAGCGCCCACGAGCCCGAGCACGTCTCCGCCGCCGCCCTCGCCTCGCTCGCCGTCGAGAGGCTGGCGGCCGGCGAGGAGCTGCCCGCACCCCGGCCGCTGTACCTGCGCCGGCCGGACGCCCAGGTCCCCAAGAACTACAAGGTGGTCACCCCGAAGTGACCGTACGACTGCGCGAGATGCGCTGGTGGGACATCGACCCGGTCCTTGAGCTGGAGAAGGACCTGTTCCCCGAGGACGCCTGGTCCCGGGGCATGTTCTGGTCCGAGCTGTCCCACGCCCGGGGCGCCGAGGCGACCCGGCGCTATCTCGTGGCCGAGACCGACGGCCGCATCGTCGGCTACGCCGGACTGGTCGCGGCCGGCGAGCAGGGCGACGTCCAGACCATCGCCGTGGCACGCGACCACCAGGGCACCGGCCTCGGCGCCCGGCTGCTGGCCGAACTGCTGCGCGCGGCGACCGCGTTCGAGTGCCACGAGGTGATGCTCGAGTGCCGGGTGGACAACGTCCGCGCCCAGAAGCTGTACGAGCGCTTCGGCTTCCGGCCGATCGGCTTCCGGCGCGGCTACTACCAGCCGGGCAACGTGGACGCCCTGGTCATGCGCCTGACCGACCCCGCCTCATCCGTACAAGGAACCGAGATCAATGGCTGACGAACCGCTCGTCCTCGGCATCGAGACCTCCTGCGACGAGACCGGCGTCGGCATCGTCCGCGGCACGACCCTGCTGGCGGACGCCGTCGCCTCCAGCGTCGACGAGCACGCCCGCTTCGGCGGCGTCGTGCCGGAGGTGGCCTCGCGCGCGCACCTGGAGGCGATGGTCCCCACCATCGACCGCGCGCTGAAGGAGGCCGGCGTCTCGGCGAAGGACCTCGACGGCGTCGCGGTCACGGCGGGCCCCGGACTCGCGGGCGCCCTGCTCGTCGGCGTGTCGGCCGCCAAGGCGTACGCCTACGCCCTGGGCAAACCCCTGTACGGCGTCAACCACCTGGCCTCGCACATCTGCGTCGACCAGCTGGAGCACGGCCCGCTGCCCGAGCCCACGATGGCCCTGCTGGTCTCCGGCGGCCACTCCTCCCTGCTCCTGTCCGAGGACATCACCTCCGACGTACGGCCGATGGGCTCGACCATCGACGACGCGGCCGGCGAGGCCTTCGACAAGATCGCCCGCGTGCTGGACCTGGGCTTCCCAGGCGGCCCGGTGATCGACCGGTACGCGCGCGAGGGCGACCCGGAGGCGATCTCCTTCCCGCGCGGCCTGACCGGCCCCCGGGACCCGGCGTACGACTTCTCCTTCTCCGGTCTGAAGACGGCCGTGGCCCGCTGGATCGAGGCCAGGCGCGCGGCCGGCGAGGAGGTCCCGGTCCGGGACGTCGCCGCGTCCTTCCAGGAGGCCGTGGTCGACGTGCTGACCCGCAAGGCCGTCCGTGCCTGCAAGGACGAGGGCGTCGACCACCTCATGATCGGCGGCGGCGTCGCCGCCAACTCCCGGCTGCGCACGCTCGCCGAGGAGCGCTGCGAGAAGGCCGGCATCCGGCTGCGCGTCCCGCGCCCCAAACTGTGCACGGACAACGGCGCGATGGTGGCCGCGCTCGGCGCCGAGATGGTCGCCCGGAACCGGGCCGCCTCCGGCTGGGACCTGTCGGCCGACTCCTCGCTCCCGGTCACCGACCCGCACGTGCCCGCCGACCACGACCATGTGCACGAGGTCGGCAAGGAGAACCTGTACTCGTGACCGTCGCGCTGATGTGGGAGGCGCGGGCCGCCGTGGGCCGGGGTGCCGAACTGCTCGCCTGGGTGCGGGAGCAGCCCCTGAACCCGGAGCCGTTGCGCCGGGAGACCCTGCGTGCCCCGCAGGACCGGGTGCTGGTCATCACGTGGTGGGACGCGCCGTACGACGCCGGGATCCCCGAACTTCCCGATCCCGAACCGGGTCTCGTGATCCGGCCGGTGCACCGGTGGCGGTTCGAGTCGGTGGACGACGGCGGAAGTTGAGGTCTCCGGCCCCACTGGGCTATGATCATCACACAGCGAACGGCCGGAACCCGGACCTCGGGAAAGGCCCGGACGCAGTGCGTTGGTGGTCCAAGGAAAGACGTCCCGCTTCCTGCGGGGAGATGCAGGTGCAAGGCCTGCCCGGCGCTCCGGACGAACCCCGCCCCAGGACTTCCCGGGGCGGGGTTTTTCACGTCACCGGCGCCCGGCCTCATGCGGCCGGGCCGCCTGTGCCCTCGGCCCCCCGAACTCCGGGTCCGCCGCCCGCCGTTCCTTCAGGTGCGCGTACCCCATGAGGCCGGACAGCACCGTCAGCAGCACCGCCGAGGAACCGGCCGTACCCAGGCCCAGGCCGCCCTGGGCGACCGGTTTGGTCAGCAGATCGCCGGCCGTGGCGCCGAGCGGGCGGGTCAGCACGAACGCGATCCAGAACAGCAGGACGTTCGGCACGGCCGGGACCTTCGTGAGGGCGAGCAGGACGAGCAGCACGCCGGCCACCAGGGCCGCGCCGCCCAGGTAGCCGAGGCCCGAGCTGTCGGAGAGGAAGTCACCCATCGAGGTGCCGAGGGTGTTGGAGACCAGGATCGCCGACCAGAACAGGGCCTCGCCGCGGAAGGTGACGATCTCGGTGATCTGGAAGGTCATCCCGCTCAGCTTCCAGCACAGGAAGATCAACACAAGGATCGAGACCAGGATCGCCGCGCCCTCCGGGTAGCCGAGACCGAGCCCCTGCGGGCCCCGGCCCAGTCGTGTCGCGCCGCCCGGGAGGTACCGCGCGGTGGCGTCCCGGTTCATGAAGTCGGACATGGTGGTGCCGGCCATGGAGGTCGACAGGATCACGGTCCAGTAGAAGAACGGGTTGTAGCGCGCGGAGCGCAGCTGGACCACCAGCGTCACCACGAAGACAAGGAACAGGGCGATGGTGGTGAGGAAGTAGCCCAGTCTCAAGGTCTGGGAGAACAGGTCGCCCGCGGTCTCGCCCAGGGTCGTCGCCGCGATCTTCATGATCCAGAACGCGAGGGTGACCTCGGGCAGCTTCTTCATCACGGGCTTCGTCGTCGAGAGCGTCGTCAAGGGTGCTCCTGTGTGGGGGGCGACAGGAGCACGACCCTCCCAGGGGCGGCCCGACGCAGCCCGAACGCACGCCGCACAGGGCTTGCTTTTTGCCGTTTCTTCGAGGTGAGCCGCAGAAGGACCGCACCGTGGACATCAAATGTTGCGTCAACAATCTCAAATGTTTCGAAGATCGGCTCGCTCGCGCGTGCCTTCGCCGAGGAGGCGGGTGAGGATACGATCGCGGACATGAAGCCTTCGAAGTCCGCAGAGACGCAGAGCGCGACCCTCGCCGAAATCGCCCGTGAGGCCGGGGTGTCGGCTCCGACTGTTTCGAAGGTGCTCAACGGTCGCGCCGATGTCGCCCCGGCGACCCGCACCCGGGTCGAGGAGCTGCTGCGCGTCCACGGCTACCGACGTCGGCGCGCCGAGGCCTCCCGCTCCCCGCTGATCGACCTGATCTTCCACGAACTGGACAGTGCTTGGGCGCTGGAAGTCATCCGGGGCGTGGAGAACGTGGCCCGGGACGCCGGGCTGAGCGTGGTCCTTTCGGAGTCGGCCGGGCGGCTCTCGCCGGGCCGCACCTGGGCCGACCAGGTGGCCGCCCGCCGCCCGCACGGCGTGGTGCTCGTGCTGTCCGAGCTCGACGAGTCCCAGCGGGCGCTGCTGACCAGCCGCTCCATCCCGTTCGTGGTGATGGACCCCGCCGGCGACCCGGGCCCGGACGTGCCCTCCATCGGCGCCACCAACTGGCAGGGCGGCCTCGCCGCCACCCGCCACCTGGTGGAACTCGGCCACACCCGGATCGGCGCGATCAGCGGCCCGTCGAGGATGATGTGCAGCCGCGCCCGCGTCGACGGCTACCGCGCCGCGCTGGAGACGGCCGGCCTGCCCGTGGACCCCTCGCTGATCGTGGCCGGCGACTTCCACCACGACTCCGGCTACCGCCTGGGCCTTCAGCTGCTGCGCCGCCCCGACCGGCCGACGGCCGTCTTCACGGGCAACGACCTGCAGGCTCTCGGCCTGTACGAGGCCGCGCGTGAGCTGGGCCTGCGCATCCCGGAGGACCTCAGCGTGGTCGGCTTCGACGATCTGCCCGTGGCTCGCTGGGTCGGCCCGCCGCTGACGACCGTGCGGCAGCCGCTGACCGAGATGGCCGAGGCCGCCGCCCGGCTGGTGCTGGAGCTCGGCCGCGAGCAGGAGGAGCGGGCCGCGACCCGTGTGGAGCTGGCGACCAGCCTGGTGGTCCGGTCCAGCACGGCGGCGCCGGCGACCGTGCGACCGGGCGCCTCGTGACGCGGGTGGCCGGAAGGTGACGTGTTGACGGGTGGGGCGGACGCCCCGTCCTCCGTAGTCGGTCGGTCATCGAACCGATACTTTCGGAACCCGCCGACGGGTCTCTCGGAACCGGCTTGTCCCTCGTGTCCCCGCTGACCGGTGTCGAGCCGCTGTCCGCGCCCGCCGCGCACCCTGCCGACACCCCGGTGCGCGACCTCGCCGTCGCCCGGGGCAAGGTCGTCGGCACAGCCGTCACCGGCTCCAGGCTCACCGGCGCCTACGGCCGACCGGATCGTGGCCTTCGCCCCGGCCACCACCAGCAGGTGCGCGGCCACACCCTGGTCCGGCACAGCCGGAACCCGAGCCGGCCGACGAACGGCGACTGGACCTCCGCCCGACTGGGCGGCCTGAGCACCCTCCAGCAGAACATCCCGCGCTTCGCCGACCTCGGCGTGGACGTGGCGATCACCGAGCCGGACGTCCGCATGCAACTGGCCGTCGAAGCGACGGAAGTCGCCCAGCCGAAGGCCGACTTCAGGTCCGTCCTCGCCGCCTGCGCCGCCGTGACCGCTGTGTGGACGTCACGGTGCGGGGCTTCACCGGCCAGGTGACCGTCTCCTGCCCTGGGCCGTGCCGTCCTCGTGGAAGGTGAACTGCACCCACGGCTGCCGGCCGGCGGATCACCCAGGCCTGGAACGTCACGTGCACCCGGTCCGGGGTGGAACGGTGTCCAGTTCCGACGCCTCCTGCAACGAGTCCGTGCCGGACGGCGGTTCGGTGGCCCTCGGCTTCAACGGGTGCTTCAGCGGCAGCAATCCGGTGCCCAGGTGACGCTCGGATGAGACCGGGAACCGCCCGGGGTGAGAAATTCCGAAGAAAACCCCATCTCACCGCTTGCGCTAACAGTCCCCTAATAATTCGGACTTACGTTCCTCGCGTGACGCGACACATGGAGCACGACGAGGAGCAAGGCGAAGCGGGCAGACGGGTGGGCCGGCGGTCGGGAGCGCTGAGGATCGTCGGCCTCACCCTGGCGGGCGCCCTGGTGCTGGGCACGGCCGTGGTGGGCTGGGCGTACTGGCATCTGAACCACAACATCAGAAGCGTCGACATCGACAGCGCGCTCGGCAGCGACCGGCCCGCGCGGGCGGAGACCACCCCCTCCGCGAGTGCCTCGGCCGCCGCCCCGCTGCCGACCGACTCCCTGAACATCCTGGTCCTCGGCTCGGACTCGCGCAGCGGCAGGGCCAACAAGGAACTGGGCGGGGGCGACAGCTCCGGCGCCCGCTCGGACACGGCGATGGTCTGGCACCTGGACGCGGGCCGGACGAAGGCCACCGTGGTCAGCATCCCGCGCGACACCCTCGTCACCCGCCCGTCCTGCCCGCTCGCCTCGGGCGGCTCGACGGCGGTGACGTACCAGGCGATGTTCAACAGCGCCTACGCGGTGGGCGGTCCGGTGTGCGCGGTGAAGACCGTGGAGTCGATCACGCACATCCGCATGGACCACTACATCGAGATCGACTTCTCCGGATTCGCGAGACTCGTCGACGCGCTCGGCGGGGTCGACGTCACCACCGCGCAGGACATCGAGGACGACCAGAGCCATCTGCACCTGAAGGCGGGCTCCCACCACCTCGACGGCAAGCAGGCCCTCGCGCTCGCCCGCACCCGGCACGGCATAGGCGACGGCAGCGACCTCGGCCGCATAGGGCTGCAACAGATGCTGGTGAAGGATCTGCTGGAGCAGATGAGCAGCACCAGGCTGCTCACCGACCCGGCCCGGCTGTACCGGGTCGCCGACGCGATCACCTCCGGGCTCACCACCGACACCGGCCTGGACTCGCTGAGCGAGCTGATGCGGCTCGGGCAGAGCCTGAAGGGGCTGAGCGCCGACCGCGTGCGGACGGTGATGATGCCGGTCGTCACCGCCCCGTCCGACCACAACCGGGTGATCGCCGAGGAGCCGGCGGCGAGCGAGCTGTGGGCGTCCCTGCGTTGAGCCGGGTACCGGCGTGACCCTGCAACTCCGCCTCTCCGCGTTCACACGCCCGCTGGCTGCTGCCGCTGCCCCTCGGAACCACCGCCCTCGGGCGCGGCGTCCCCCGTGTCCGCGTCGAAGACCGCCGCGCCGGTCCGCGACGAAGTCTGACCGGCACCGGCGCCCAGGGCGTCACCCAGGACACCGCGGGTGCCCCCGGCACCGCCGGGCGGGGTGACCGCCTTCGGCAGCACCGTCCGGGTGTTCAGGGGTGACGGCGACGGATACGCCGACCGGGCCGCCTGCGCGAGCGGCGGGGACGGCGGCAACGGCGCGGTCCGGAGCCCGCGCGGGCGCCCCTTCGGGCCTGGTCACGGACGCGGCCCTGGCGACCGGCGGCAGGGCGGTCGGGGCGCCGTACCGGAAGGCCGGATTCGGCCCCGGGCCGAGGTGATCCCGGACGGCGGAAAGAATTTCCGGTGAGCGTGTCGATCCGGGGCCCTCCCGTTCGACGCAGGGGTGAGCGGCGGGGAAGGACCCGTCGCCCCGACCGAAGGAGGCACCATGCCCCGCTACCTGTCGATCGTGCGCGTCGACGAGACCACCGCGCCGCCGGAGGGCCCCAGCCCCGAGCTGATGAAGCGGATGGGCGCGCTGATCGAGGAGATCACCAAGGCCGGTGTCATGCTCGACACCGCCGGGCTCACCCCGCACACCCAGGGCAAGCGGGTGCGCTGGGAGGGCGGCGACCTCACCGTCACGGACGGGCCGTTCACCGAGTCCAAGGAGGTCGTCGGCGGCTACGCCCTCATGCAGTGCAAGGACATGGACGAGGCCCTGGAGTGGACCAAGCGGTTCCTCAAGACCCACGAGGAGTACTGGACCGTGACCTGCGAGGTGCGCGAGATCGCCGAGGGCTGACGTGCCTGGCGCTGTGCCGTTGGGGGGTGTTGCATGGTGGACTGTGGAACCACAGCCCACAGCACCACGGCACAGCGCACCCCAGGCCGTGGAGGCGCGGGAGCCCGCCCGTCTTGGCGGGGCCGCCGAGGCGGGTACGGCCGCCCAGGCCCCAGCGGACCCCGAGCCCGCCGCCCACGCCATCGAGACCGTCTTCCGGCTGGAGTCGCCCCGGGTCATCGCCGGTGTCGCCCGGATCGTGCGGGACGTCGGGATCGCCGAGGAGCTGGCGCAGGACGCGCTGGTCGCCGCCCTGGAGCGGTGGCCGCGCGACGGGGTCCCCGACAACCCCGGCGCCTGGCTCATGGCCACCGCACGGCACCGTGCCGTCGACCTGATCCGGCGCCGCGAGACCTACGCCCGCAAGCTCGCCGAGATCGGCCGGGACCTGGAGGCGACGGCACCCGAGGCCCCCGCCGACCCGGACGACATCGACGACGACCTGCTCCGGCTCGTCTTCACCACCTGCCACCCGGTGCTGTCGCGCGAGGCTCGCACGGCGCTCACCCTGCGTCTGCTCGGCGGCCTGACCACGGCCGAGATCGCCCGCGCCCATCTGGTCCCGGAGTCCACGATCGCCCAGCGCATCGTGCGCGCCAAACGCACCCTGGCGAAGAAGAACATCGCCTTCGAGGTGCCCTACGGCCCCGACCGCGAGGCCCGCCTCGGTTCCGTGCTGGACGTCATCTACCTGATCTTCAACGAGGGCTACGCCGCGACCGCAGGCGACGACCTGCTCCGCCCCGGCCTGTGCGAGGACGCGCTGCGGCTGGCCCGTGTCCTGTCCGCGCTGATGCCCAGGGAACCGGAGGTGCACGGTCTGACCGCGCTCCTGGAGTTCCAGGCCTCCCGCACGGCCGCCCGCACCGGCCCCGACGGCGAACCGGTGCTCCTGAAGGACCAGAACCGCCGCCGCTGGAACCGCATGCTGATCGCCCGTGGCGTCCGGGCGCTGGAGCGCGCCGGCGCCACCGCGGCCGGCGCCCCGGGCCCCTACGCCCTCCAGGCGGCCATCGCCGCCTGCCACGCGCACGCGTACACCTACGAGGACACCGACTGGCGTGCCATCGCCACCCTGTACGGACTGCTGGCCGCCCGCGCCCCCTCGCCCGTGGTGGAGCTGAACCGCGCGGTCGCCGTGTCCATGGCCGACGGCCCCGCCGAGGGTCTGAAGCTGGTGGACGCCCTCGCCGCAGAACCGGCCCTGCGCGACTACCACCTGCTGCCCAGCGTCCGCGGCGACCTCCTCGCCCGCCTGGGCCGCACGGCGGAGGCCCGCACGGAGTTCACCCGCGCGTCCACCCTCGCCCGCAACGGCCGCGAACGCGAACTACTGCTGCGCCGCGCGGCGGCGGAGGACATGTGACCGGTCCCGCGCGGCAGGCCGACGAGGACGACCGTGGTCGCCCACGAGCCGCCTTCGCGGTGAGCCGTCGCGCCCGCGTCCCGCGCGACCACACCGTGCGCTCAGCCGACCGGCGCCGGCTGCCCCACGAGCATCGTCGGCGCTCCCGCCACCCGGGTCAGGAAGACGGTCGCCGCGTTCGGCCCCTGCGGCTTGACCTTCCGGCGCAGTTCCTCCGGCTCGACGGCCGACCCGCGCTTCTTCACGGTCAGCGTGCCGACCGCCCGCTCCCGCAGCAGGGCCCTCAACTTCTTGAGGTTGAAGGGGAGCTGATCGGTGATCTCGTAGGCGGAGGCGTACGGCGTGGGCCGCAGCTCGTCGGCGGTGACGTAGGCGATGGTGGGGTCGATCAGCCCGCCGCCCAGGTGCTCGGCCGCCTCGGCGACCAGATGGGCGCGGATGACGGCGCCGTCGGGCTCGTACAGGTACCGCCCCACCGGCCGTACCGCCGGATCGGGCAGGCCCTTTCCGAGGAGCGTGCGCGGGCCGGGCAGCAGGGTGGCGCGCACCGTGCCCGGCCCGGTGCCGAACCACAGCACTGCCTCCTTCACGTCTCCGCCGTCCGAGATCCACTCGGCCTCGGCGTCGGCCGGCACGGCCTCGTGCGGGATGCCGGGCGCGACCTTCAGCGCGGCGCGGGGCACCGTACGAGCGGCCCCGATCGCCCAGGACAGGGGAGGGGAGTAGGCCTCAGGGTCGAAGATGCGCCCGCCCGTCGCCCGGCCACCGCCCCTCACCGACGCGCTGCGCGCGGCCCCTCCGGACCGCCCCCCGCGACGCGCGGGGTCCACGAACACGGCGTCGTACCCGTTCGTCTCCACCTGAGTGACGTCCGCCTCCCGCACTTCGATCAGCTCGCCCAGTCCCAGCGCCTCCGCGTTCGCCCGCGCCGTCGCGGCCGTCACCGGGTCCCGGTCCACGGCGAGCACCCGGATACCCGCCCGGGCGAACGCGATCGCGTCCCCGCCGATCCCGCAGCACAGGTCGGCCACCGAGGTCACGCCGAGCTCCCTGAGCCGCCCCGCGCGGTACGTCGCCACGCTCGTCCGCGTCGACTGTTCGACGCCGTTCGGCGTGAAGAACATCCGCCCGGCGTCCGCCGCCCCGAACTTCGCCGCCGCCCGCTGCCGCAGCCGGGCCTGGCCGAGCGCCGCCGACACCAGCTCGGCGGGGTGGTCGCGGCGCAGCCGGGTGGCGACGGCGAGTTCGTCGGCCGGGGCGGTGCCCCGGACCTCGTCGAGGAGGGCACGGCCTTCGGGGGTGAGGAGCAGAGCGAGGTCGTTCACCCGGTCATTGTCGGCCAGTCGGTGGACGGTTCGCCCCCGGTGGCGGTGTCGCCGTGGGTTCCCGGCCGGGCCCTGCGAGGATCTGGCATCATGCGTGCTGTCGTACAAAAGGATAAAAATCGGACGCGTCTCGGGTGCCCGGTGCTGCTCCGCGGAGCCGCCGCCCTGGCGGGTTCCGTGCTCCTGTCGTGCTGTGCCGGCTCCGGCGTGTCCGGCCCCGAGCCCCACCCCGCGCCCGGCCAGGGCGGCCCCGCGCGCATCACGGGCCCGCAGCCCCGCGAAGGCGCCGAGAGCGCACGCCGAGCCGCCGAACACGCCCGGCTGGTCGCCGCCGCCCGGCGCTGGGGGCTGGACGAGGTCCCGCTGCCCCCGCCCCCGCCGCCCGGGCGCAAGCCGGTGATCAACGCGCGGGCCGGGTTCGAGGTGAGTCACCAGGAGGACCGGAACCTGCCCCCGGTCTTCACCGGTGTCCCCACCAAGCAGAAGATCGTCTTCCTCACGATCGACGACGGCTCGGAGAAGGACGCGAAGTTCCTGCGGATGATGAAGGACCTGAAGATCCCGTACACGGCCTTCCTCAGCAACTACCTGATCAAGGACGACTACGGGTACTTCCGCAGGATGCGGTCCTACGGGCACGCCCTCGACAACCACACGCTGCACCACCGCCACCTGCCGGGCCTGTCCTACGAGCGGCAGAAGACCGAGATCTGCGGCATGCAGGACATCATGGAGAAGCAGTTCGGCAGGCGGCCGACGGTCTTCCGCCCGCCGTACGGCACCTACGACCAGGACACCCTGCGCGCCGCCAGGTCCTGCGGCATCAAGTACGCGCCGATCTGGAACGAGGAGGTCTACGCCGACCACTGGGAGTACCGCGAGGAGGACCGGAGGATCCACCGCGGCGACATCGTCCTCACCCACTTCCGCGGCCGCTCGGACTGGAACGGCACGATGGTCGACGACATGCGCCGCTTCCTGGACAAGGTCACGCGCGAGGGCTACGCCGTGGCCCGCCTGGAGGACTACCTGTGAGGCCGGGGGCGCGACACGGGGGCGCGGGTCCCGGGCGGCGCCGCCCCGCCCGGCGCGTCCTCGCGCTCCTCGCCTTCGCCCTCCTCCTCGCCGGCTGCGCCCAGTCCGTGGACCCCATCGAGCGGCTCGGCAAGAAGGCCGCCGAGGGGGTGCACCCGCAGGGTGCCGCCCCGGACCGGACCTACCGCCGCTGGGGCCTGACGGAGCCCCTCGTCCACCCGCCGCAACCCACCACCCGGGTCCTCTCCCTCCCGCCCGGGGCGGCCGGCCGGGCCCTGCCTCGCGTCGTCGACCACATCCCCACCCGCGACCGGGTCGTCTTCCTCACCTACGACGACGGCGCCGACCGGGACCCCCGCTTCGTCGACATGGTCCGTGAACTCCGGCTGCCGGTCAGCATGTTCCTCACCGACAGCATCGCCGGCCCCGGCTACGGCCACTTCGGCCGCCTGCACCGGCTGGGCGCCGGGATCGAGAACCACACCGTCGACCACCGCGCGCTGGCGGGGCTGCCGTACGCCGGCCAGCGCGCCGAGATCTGCGGCCAGCAGGACCGGCTCAGCGCCCGCCTCGGCGTACATGCCCGCCTCTTCCGCCCGCCGTACGGCTCGTACGACGCCACCACCCTGCAGGCCGCGTCCGACTGCGGCATCTCGGCGGTCGTCCTCTGGCGCGTCGCGATGACCCCGACCGACCTCGTCTTCGTCCATGGCGAACGCCGCCTGCGCCCCGGCGACATCATCCTGGTCGGCCCCGACGAGACGACGGGTCCGAGCCTCAGGGAGCGCACGGCGTGGCTGCTGCGCAGAGTGCAGCGGCGGGGGCTGACGGTGGGACGGCTGGAGGACTACCTGGACTGACCCTGTGCCGGCCGGCGAAACCGGCCCGTCCGGCCCGCCCGCAACGAACCCCGCACCACCGGGATTCGGCCGACGCGCCGCACGGCATTGGCACTCCGCTTGACCGAGTGCTAATCGCGGTCATAGTCTCGGCTCTGGCACTCCCCGAGGGAGAGTGCCAACAACGCGACGGGCAGGTCCGGCACCCGCGACGACGGATCGACCTGGTCGCCACCTCAGACAGTTAACCCCGTGAGATCTCCGAAGGGGGAGGTCGGATCGTGACGACCACCAGCTCCAAGGTTGCCATCAAGCCGCTCGAGGACCGCATCGTGGTCCAGCCGCTGGATGCGGAGCAGACCACCGCCTCTGGCCTGGTCATCCCGGACACCGCGAAGGAGAAGCCCCAGGAGGGCGCCGTCCTCGCCGTGGGCCCGGGCCGTTTCGAGAACGGCGAGCGCCTTCCGCTCGACGTCAAGGTCGGCGACGTCGTCCTGTACAGCAAGTACGGCGGCACCGAGGTGAAGTACAACGGCGAGGAGTACCTCGTCCTCTCGGCTCGCGACGTGCTCGCGATCATCGAGAAGTAAAACCTCGAGCGAACCTTTGCTTTGAGCTGCGCCCCTGGCCCCCGCGACCGATAACGAAGCCGGGCGCCCGGGGCGCAGTGTCTTTTTCACCCACAGATTTCCGAGAGGGCTCCCGCTGTCATGGCGAAGATCCTGAAGTTCGACGAGGACGCCCGTCGCGCCCTCGAGCGCGGCGTCAACAAGCTGGCCGACACGGTGAAGGTGACGATCGGTCCCAAGGGCCGCAACGTCGTCATCGACAAGAAGTTCGGCGCCCCCACCATCACCAACGACGGTGTCACGATCGCCCGCGAGGTCGAGATCGAGGACCCGTACGAGAACCTCGGTGCCCAGCTGGTGAAGGAGGTGGCGACCAAGACCAACGACATCGCGGGTGACGGCACCACCACCGCCACCGTGCTCGCCCAGGCGCTGGTCCGCGAGGGGCTGAAGAACGTCGCCGCGGGTGCCTCCCCGGCCGCCCTGAAGAAGGGCATCGACGCAGCCGTCAAGGCCGTCTCCGACGAGCTGCTCGCCTCGGCCCGCCCGATCGACGAGAAGTCCGACATCGCCGCCGTCGCCGCGCTGTCCGCCCAGGACCAGCAGGTCGGCGAGCTGATCGCCGAGGCGATGGACAAGGTCGGCAAGGACGGTGTCATCACCGTCGAGGAGTCCAACACCTTCGGTCTGGAGCTCGACTTCACCGAGGGCATGGCCTTCGACAAGGGCTACCTGTCGCCGTACTTCGTGACGGACCAGGAGCGCATGGAGGCCGTCCTCGACGACCCGTACATCCTGATCCACCAGGGCAAGATCTCCGCCATCGCGGACCTGCTGCCGCTGCTGGAGAAGGTCATCCAGGCCGGCTCCTCCAAGCCGCTGCTGATCATCGCGGAGGACGTCGAGGGCGAGGCCCTGTCGACCCTGGTCGTCAACAAGATCCGCGGCACCTTCAACGCCGTCGCGGTGAAGGCCCCCGGCTTCGGCGACCGCCGCAAGGCGATGCTGCAGGACATGGCGATCCTCACGGGCGCCACCGTCATCTCCGAGGAGGTCGGCCTCAAGCTCGACCAGGTCGGCATCGACGTGCTCGGCTCCGCCCGCCGCGTCACGGTCACCAAGGACGACACCACGATCGTCGAGGGCGCGGGCAAGCAGGAGGACCTCACCGGCCGCGTCGCGCAGATCAAGGCCGAGATCGAGAACACCGACTCCGACTGGGACCGCGAGAAGCTCCAGGAGCGCCTCGCGAAGCTGGCCGGCGGCGTGTGCGTGATCAAGGTCGGCGCCGCCACCGAGGTGGAGCTGAAGGAGAAGAAGCACCGCCTGGAGGACGCCATCTCCGCGACCCGCGCCGCGGTCGAGGAGGGCATCGTCTCCGGTGGTGGCTCCGCCCTGGTGCACGCCTCCAAGGTCCTCGAGGGCAACCTCGGCAAGACCGGCGACGAGGCCACCGGTGTCGCGGTCGTCCGCAACGCCGCGGTCGAGCCGCTGCGCTGGATCGGCGAGAACGCCGGCCAGGAGGGCTACGTCATCGTCTCCAAGGTCAAGGACCTGGAGAAGGGGCAGGGCTACAACGCCGCCACCGGCGAGTACGGCGACCTGATCAAGGCCGGCGTCATCGACCCGGTCAAGGTCACCCGCTCCGCCCTGGAGAACGCCGCCTCCATCGCCTCCCTGCTGCTCACGACCGAGACCCTGGTCGTGGAGAAGAAGGAAGAGGAAGAGCCGGCCGCCGCGGGCCACGGCCACGGCCACGCCCACTGAGCCGACCGCTCGTCGAGCGAGGGCCCGGCACCCCGAGGGATACTGTTGGTTGATTCGGGCCCGGTTGCTTCGCCCCGTCGTTGTACGGCGGGGCGAAGTGCTGTCAGGGGGCTGGTTCGGGTGCGGGCTCGGGGTGTGTTGGAGAGCCGGGCGTCGATACGGCTGAGGTTGACGGCTGCGCCGGTGAGCCGGTGCTGGAGGCTGGTCTCGGCGAGGCCTCGGTAGCGTGTTCTGCGCAGGGCGCACCACCTCGGGTGGGCCGGGCCCTCGCCCTTGTGCACCGCCGCTACTGCTCCAGCTCGTCGAGCGCGCCCAGCTGTTGCATCAGCCCCAGCTGGTCGTGCTGCCACCACATCTCGGCGATCTTGCCGCCGTCCGTGAACCGGAACAGCGTCATCCCGGTCATGGTGACCTTCCTGCCGGTGGGCGGGATGCCGAGGAAGTCGCCGTTGTGCGTGGCGTTCCACGTCCACCGCGCGCACACCCGGTCGCCCTGGGCGAGCACGTCGTCGAGCGTGAACGCGAAGTCGAAGCCGCCGCGCCACATCCGGAACTCGCTGCGGGCGTTGTCCAGTCCGATGGTGTCCTGCGGGTTCACCGGATCGTGGCTGTGGACGTCCTCGTCCAGCAGGTCGTTGAGCGGCGGAAGTTCGCCGGGCGTCGCGAGCGCCGCGTAGAACCGGCGCACGGTCCCCTCGGCCGGCGCCTCGTCCCGCAGCACGTCCAGATCGATGAACGTCGGGGCCTCGTCGCACAGGGCGGCCATCTGACGGAAGACCTTGCCGGTCTCCGGGAGGCGGGAGTTCCGCAGGGCCTCCTCGTAGGACGGGAACTCCACCACTTCGACGATGTGCGACGCGTCCGAACGGTCCCTGCCGACCAGCGCGTGCGTCGTCGTCCGCTTCCCCCTGGTCTGGGCGACCCAGTCGTCGATGAGCCGGTTCATCTCGTCCAGCCGGCTGGTCCTGCAGTCGATGAGCTGTACGAAGGTCATGACGCCGCCTCCTGGACCGGCAGAGAACGCCAAGCCAGTTTATTCGGATATGACCCTTGTGTCCCAGTGAAGGATCTCGAGCCGGGGGGCTCCGGCCGAGGTCTGCGGCGCCGGCCTGGGAACAGGGGTCCTTCGGCACGGTGGTGCTCCGGCCGCGCGGGAGCGTGTCGGACCCCGCCGGGACCTGTTACTGCGGCCCGTACTTCCGCCCCGTCTTCGACGTGATCCCGCCCAGCAGCGCACGCGGAGTCACCTTCACCAGGCCCATCAGCGCCTTGTAGCGGGGGTCGGGGATCGACAGGGACTTGCCGCGGGCCAGGTCGGACAGGGCCGCCGCGACCAGTTTGTCGGCGTCCAGCCACATCCAGCCGGGGATGTTGTCCGTGCCCATCCCGGCCCGCTCGTGGAACTCGGTGCGCACGAAACCGGGGCACAGGGCCATCAGGCGGACGCCGCTGCCGGCGAGGTCCTTCGCCGCGCCCTGCGTGAACTGCACGACCCACGCCTTGGAGGCGCCGTAGGTGCCGCGCGGCACGAAGGCGGCCACCGACGCGACGTTGACGACCCCGCCCCGGCCGCGCTCGCGCATCGCCTCGGCCGCCGCCGAGGTCAGCCGGAGCACCGCCTCGCAGTGCACCTTGAGCATCCTCAGCTCGTCGGCCATGGAAACGTCGAGATAGCGGCCCTTGTTGCCGAAACCGGCGTTGTTGACCAGCAGGTCGACGGGGTTCTTCCGGTCGCCGAGGCGGTCGGCGACCGTTTCGATGCCCTTGTCCTCGGCCAGGTCGGCGGTCAGCACCTCCACCTCGATGCCGTGCCGGTCGTGCAGTTCGGTCGCCTGCTCGCGCAGCCGTCCGGTGTCCCGCGCGACCAGGACGAGGTCGTGCCCGTCAGCCGCCAGCCGCCGCGCGAACGCGGCACCGATTCCCGCGGTCGATCCCGTAATCAGAGCCGTTGTCATGACCCAAGGTTAGTGACCCGGAGCGACCGCGTCCGCTGACCTGGGCCAGGGGAGTTGACCTGCGGGGGCCCTGGGCGTGGGGCAGCCCGCGGCGCGCAGGCGGTGGCTGTCCGGCCGGGCCCGGAGGTGGACGCCCCCTCAGCCGCTCAGCCGGGCCACGTACTTGCGGGCCGCCGTCAGTGACTCCGGATGCAGTGCCTCGCCCGCCGCGAGGAGTCGTGGCAGCAGGTCCCGTTCGGTGGTGACCGCGCGGAACTCCAGGGCTGCCGTCACCCCGTGGTCCGGCCGGTGCACGATCTCGATCGGATCGCCCGCCCGTATCTCGCCGGGCTCGATCACCCGGAGGTAGGCACCGGTCACGCCCTTCCGTGTGAACCTCTTGACCCAGCCGCGCTCGCCCAGATGGCCTTGGAACGTACGGCATGGGATACGGCCCGAGGTCACCTCCAGGACCACCTCGGTACCGATCCGCCAGCGCTCTCCGATCAGGGCGCCGGAGACGTCCAGGCCGTCCGTCGTCAGGTTCTCTCCGAAGCAACCGTTGGCCAACGGCCGGCCGAGTTCGCGCTCCCAGTCGTCGAGGTCCTCGCGCGCGTAGGCGTACACCGCCTGGTCGTCGCCGCCGTGATGCCGCAGCTCGCACACCGCGTCCCCGGCCAGTCCGCTGCCGCCGACGCCCTTGGGGCCCGGGGCGGCCACCCGCACCGACCCGTCGGCCGGCCTCTTGTCGATGCCCGTCACGCCCTGCGCCTGGTCCGTGTACGGCACCGCCCGGGGGCTGCCCAGATTGACCGAGAGAAGCTTCATGGCCGCACGGTACGGGACCGCACCTCAAAGCGTCGAGGGAATATCACGCGTCCGCCCCAAGCAGCCCTTATGCTCAAGAGGTGATCGAGGCCCGTCATCTCCGCGTCCTGCGCGCCGTCGCCACCACCGGTTCCTTCTCGGCGGCGGGGCGTGAACTGGGCTGCACCCAGCCCGCCGTCAGCCAGCAGATGAAGGCCCTGGAGACCTCGGTCGGCACCCCGCTGCTGGTCCGCAGCGGCCGCGAGATGCGGCTGACCCAGGCGGGTGAGGCGCTGGTCAGACACGCCTCCGGCATCCTCGCCGGGCTCACCGCGGCCGAGGAGGAGGTCGCCGCCATCGCGGGCCTCAGGGCCGGTCGGGTCCGGCTGGTCTCGTTCCCCAGCGGCAGTTCCACCCTGGTCCCCACCGCCCTGGCCGCCCTGCGCGCCGCCCACCCCGGCACCCGTGTCTCCCTGGAGGAGGCCGAGCCGCCGCGGTCGGTGGAGCTGCTGCGCGACGGCGACTGCGACCTGGCCCTGGCGTTCCGCTACGAGGGCGCGGCGGTCGCCGAGGACTGGGACGACCTGGTCGTGAGGCCCCTGCTGATGGACCGTCTGGTGGCCCTCGTGCCGGAGCGGCACCGGCTCGCCCACGCGGAGAGCGTGGCCATCGGAGAGCTGGCCCAGGAGCCCTGGATCGCGGGCTGTCCGCGCTGTCGCGGCCAGCTGGTCGAGGTGTGCGAGGGGGCGGGCTTCACCCCGCGCATCGACTTCGCCACGGACGACTATCCCGCGGTGGTCGGCCTGGTCGGCGCGGGCCTGGGCGTCGCCGTCCTGCCCCAGCTGGCCGTGGAGTCGGTACGGCCCAGGGGTGCGCGCACGGTACGGCTGGAACCGGCGGTACGCCGTGAGATCGTCGCCCTCACCCTGCCCGACCTGGCCCAGGTGCCGGCCGTGGCCGCGACGCTGGAGCAGCTGGCGCGGGCGGCCGGGCGTCCGGCGTAGCGGGATCCCGGGCGAGGGGTCGGCGCGCGGGATCCCGAGGCGGGGCCGGGGGTCCGGAGGCAGAGTCGAGGGCACGCACACGGCGACGCGACGTGCCCTGGTGGAGGCAGGCGCACCCAGTGGTCCTCGGGTGCAGAATCGTTCCTTCAGTGATCCGGGGCGGCGTCCGTGCCGGTGGCCGAAGCGGTCACCAGGCGGTTGCGCGCGCGCCCCATCAACTCCTCACGCTCGTCCTCGGTCAGGCCGCCCCAGACGCCGTACGGCTCGCGCACCGCCAGCGCGTGCGCCGCGCACTCCGCGCGGACGGGGCACCTCATGCAGACCTCCTTGGCCGAGTTCTCGCGAGCGCTCCGAGCCGCCCCGCGCTCGCCCTCGGGGTGGAAGAAGAGCGAGCTGTCCACGCCGCGGCAGGCAGCCAGCAGCTGCCAGTCCCACAGGTCCGCGTTCGGTCCGGGAAGGCGGGAGAAATCTGCCATTACGTGACCCCTTGTAGCCGTTCTGAGCGGATACGGTGCCATCGACCGTACATCTCCGGTCTAAGGAGATGAAAATATGACTCATTGCGAATCTAGCCTCGGACACCGCGAAACGGGAAGAAAAGGGTCCAAACGGGGCATAGTTGTGATGAAAAGTTGAGGGTCTGCCGTCCATGTCGGCGCTGTGTCGGGCCCCTCACGTAGAGTGCCGAAGACGGCGTGTAGCCCCGTAACTCTTTCGAGTGACCGTCGTTGAGAGTGCGGAGGCGGTTGAAAACACAAGCGCTCGGGCAGGCGTCCGAGACGGTCGACCGCACAGGTGAGATTCCGTACCAGCCTGGAGGCTCAAGGTGACGCGCATCAGCTGCGGAGGGCGGTCATGACATCCGTCCTCGTCTGCGACGACTCCCCGCTTGCCCGAGAAGCGCTCCGTCGCGCGGTCGCGACCGTGCCCGGCGTCGAGCGTGTGACGACGGCGGCCAACGGCGAGGAAGTCCTCCGCCGCTGGGGCGCCGACCGCTCCGACCTCATCCTGATGGACGTGCGCATGCCCGGCCTGGGCGGCGTGGAGACCGTGCGCCGGCTGCTGTCCGCCGACCCCGGCGCGCGCATCATCATGCTCACCGTCGCCGAGGACCTCGACGGTGTGGCTCTCGCGGTCGCCGCGGGCGCCCGGGGCTATCTGCACAAGGACGCCTCGCGCGCCGAACTGCGGGCCACGGTGACGCAGGCCCTCGCCGACCCCACCTGGCGGCTGGCCCCGCGCCGGCTGCGCTCGGCCGAGATGGGCGCCGCGCCCACGCTGACCGCGCGTGAGATCCAGGTGCTGGAGGGCATGAGCCACGGCCGTTCCAACGCCGAGATCGGCCGCGAGCTGTTCCTCTCCGAGGACACCGTCAAGACGCACGCGCGCCGCCTGTTCAAGAAGCTCGGCGCCTCGGACCGGGCCCACGCGGTGGCGCTCGGCTTCCGCTGGGGGCTGGTCCGCTGACCAGTGCCCGGCCCCGCTGGGCGGGTCGGGCCGCCCGGCACCGGGCACCATGCCCGGCCCGGACGGGTGTCCGCCTTCCCCGGCAGCGAGGGGTCGCGCCGACGGCGCGGACACCCGCCTTCCGCGAGCCGAGACCGCCGGGGCCGGCGCCCCGCCGGTACGCCGCCTCCCCCACGCGCGGGGAGGTGCGCGGCCCTGCGGGGCGGCCCGAAGTTCATCGTTCTCGGACGCCGAAAGCGCAGGGTTCGCCGGTCTGGTACGGCCCCGGGAGCGAGCGGATGTGCCGCGCCCGCGCACAGCCGTCACCGAGACGACGCGCGCCCGGTGCGCCGTTCCGGACGATCGGTACGACGAGCGGCGCACGGCCGGTTCGTTCCCGCGTCGGCGCCCTCGGCCGCGCGCCGTACCGTCACGCTTCCGGGTCATCGGTGCGCGGGCACCCGGCGCCCTCCGGCGTCTTCTCGTCGTCCCCGGGAGCAGGCGCGGGAAACCCCGTGGCGAGTGCTCCCGTTGCCCCCGACCCGGCCGTGACGGGGCCGCGCGGCGTGGAGCCGGTCACGTCCGGCGCGCCGCGCGGCGCGTGAGCGGGCGTCCGCGGGGGCGGAGATCCACTTTGCGAACACCCGTGGTCGGCGGCGTCGGGTGCGGCGCGGGGCACGCGCGAGGCGATCGTGCGCGCCGCCGGCGTACGGCCCCCGTGGGAGGCCGCGGCCGGCGCCGCGCAAGGCGGTCCGCCGTACGCGCGCTGCTCGTTTCGGCGCGGATGCCGCATCCTTGAGATGTGGAGTCTCTCGGGGACGAGTCGGTCGAGCGGAAGGGGAGGGCGCAGGGAATGAGTGCCGGCGCACCTGCTCATAACGCTTCGGTGCACAACCACGAACACGATGCGACGGACCGGACGGCCACAAGGCACCATGGACCGATGCGCGACGACGAGGCGGGCACGGCCCACGGGGCGATCGGTGCGCTCGTCCATCGCGCCGTCCACGGGGACGAGCAGGCCACGCACGATCTGCTCGCCCACGTCCACCCGCTGGCGCTGCGCTACTGCCGCACCCGGCTGTCCCGGCTCCCGGGCGACGCGCGTCACTTCGTCGAGGACCTCGCCCAGGAGGTCTGCGTGGCCGTCCTGCTCGCGCTGCCCCGCTACCGCGACACCGGCCGCCCCTTCGAGGCGTTCGTCTTCGCCATCGCCTCCCACAAGGTCGCCGACCTGCAGCGCGCCGCCATGCGCCACCCCGGTTCCACGGCGGTCCCGTCCGACGAGATGCCGGAGCGGCCCGACGACTCCCTGGGACCCGAGGAGCGCGCCCTGCTCAGCAGCGACGCCGAGTGGGCCAAGAAGCTGCTGGCCAACCTCCCCGAGAACCAGCGCGAGCTGCTCCTGCTGCGCATCGCCGTGGGCTTGACCGCGGAGGAGACGGGGCAGATGTTGGGAATGTCACCCGGCGCGGTCCGGGTCGCCCAGCACCGGGCGCTGAGCCGTCTGCGCGCGCTCGCCGAGCAGTAACGCCCTTGCGGAGCCCCTCCCGCTCCCCCTGCCGAACAGGGATGCTTCGGCTTCCGTACGAACACACGAAGCCCGAAGTCACCCCCTGCCGTGGAATTTGCTAGCGATGCTTCCCGTTAGCATGGACATCCGCACCGATCAAGGCCATTTGGGGAAGGTGTCATGACTGCCAACGTCGACGGAGTGCCCGGAAAATTCGCGACACTCGGGCTGACCTACGACGACGTGCTGCTGCTGCCGGGTGCATCCGAGGTGCTCCCCAACGCGGTCGACACCTCGTCCCGCATCTCCCGCAACGTCCGGGTGAACATCCCGATGCTGTCGGCGGCGATGGACAAGGTGACCGAGTCCCGGATGGCGATCGCGATGGCCCGCCTCGGCGGTGTCGGCGTGCTCCACCGCAACCTGTCCATCGAGGACCAGGTCAACCAGGTCGACCTGGTCAAGCGGTCGGAGTCCGGCATGGTCACCGACCCGATCACGGTGCACCCGGAGGCGACCCTCGCCGAGGCGGACGCCCTGTGCGCCAAGTTCCGCATCAGCGGCGTCCCGGTCACCGACCCGGACGGCAAGCTGCTCGGCATCGTGACCAACCGCGACATGGCCTTCGAGAGCGACCGCACCCGCCGCGTGCACGAGGTCATGACGCCGATGCCGCTGGTCACCGGCAAGGTCGGCATCTCCGGTCCGGAGGCCATGGAGCTGCTGCGCAAGCACAAGATCGAGAAGCTGCCGCTGGTCGACGACGCGGGCGTCCTGAAGGGCCTGATCACGGTCAAGGACTTCGTCAAGGCGGAGCAGTACCCCAACGCCGCGAAGGACGCCGAGGGCCGGCTGCTCGTCGGTGCGGCGGTCGGTGCCAGCCCCGAGGCGCTGGAGCGTGCCCAGGCGCTCGCCGAGGCCGGCGTGGACTTCCTGGTCGTCGACACCTCGCACGGCCACAACAGCAACGCCCTCAGCTGGATGTCCAAGATCAAGTCTGCCGTGTCCGTCGACGTGATCGGCGGCAACGTCGCCACCCGCGACGGCGCTCAGGCGCTGATCGACGCCGGTGTGGACGGCATCAAGGTGGGCGTGGGCCCGGGCTCCATCTGCACCACCCGCGTCGTCGCCGGCATCGGCGTCCCCCAGGTCACCGCCATCTACGAGGCGTCCCTCGCGGCCCGTCCCGCCGGCGTCCCGCTGATCGGCGACGGCGGCCTGCAGTACTCCGGTGACATCGGCAAGGCGCTGGCCGCCGGCGCCGACACGGTGATGCTCGGCAGCCTTCTCGCCGGCTGCGAGGAGTCCCCGGGCGAGCTGCTGTTCATCAACGGCAAGCAGTTCAAGTCCTACCGCGGCATGGGCTCGCTGGGCGCCATGCAGTCCCGCGGCCAGGCGAAGTCGTACTCGAAGGACCGCTACTTCCAGGCCGAGGTCTCCTCCGACGACAAGCTCGTGCCCGAGGGCGTCGAGGGCCAGGTGCCCTACCGCGGCCCGCTCGCCAACGTGCTGCACCAGCTCGTCGGCGGCCTGCGTCAGACCATGGGCTACGTCGGCGCCGCCACGATCGAGGAGATGGAGTCCAAGGGCCGCTTCGTGCGGATCACCTCCGCGGGCCTGAAGGAGAGCCACCCGCACGACATCCAGATGACGGTCGAGGCGCCGAACTACAGCAGCAAGAGCTGAAACGGCGTCGTCACGCGCGCGTGACGGGCATCGACGGCGGCTCCGGGGCATCCGGGGCCGCCGTCGCCGTACCCGTCGGCGATACTGGAAGGCGCTGCAACGCATCAGGGAAAGGCCACAGACGTGACTGAGATCGAGATCGGGCGCGGCAAGCGCGGCCGCCGGGCGTACGCCTTCGACGACATCGCCGTCGTCCCCAGCCGCCGTACGCGGGACCCGAAGGAGGTCTCGATCGCCTGGCAGATCGACGCCTACCGCTTCGAGCTGCCCTTCCTGGCCGCTCCCATGGACTCGGTCGTCTCCCCGGCCACCGCGATCCGCATCGGTGAGCTGGGCGGCCTGGGGGTGCTCAACCTCGAGGGCCTGTGGACGCGGTACGAGGACCCGCAGCCGCTGCTGGACGAGATCGCCGAGCTGCCCGCCGAGCGGGCGACCCGCCGGCTGCAGCAGATCTACGCGGCGCCCATCAAGGAGGAGCTGATCGGCGCGCGCATCAAGGAGGTGCGCGACTCCGGCGTGGTCACCGCCGCCGCACTCTCTCCGCAGCGCACCGCCCAGTTCTCCAAGGCGGTCGTGGACGCGGGCGTGGACATCTTCGTCATCCGCGGTACGACGGTCTCCGCGGAGCACGTCTCCTCCTCGCACGAGCCGCTGAACCTGAAGCAGTTCATCTACGAGCTGGACGTCCCGGTGATCGTCGGCGGCTGCGCCACGTACACGGCGGCCCTGCACCTGATGCGCACGGGGGCCGCCGGTGTGCTCGTGGGCTTCGGCGGCGGCGCGGCCCACACCACGCGCAACGTGCTCGGCATCCAGGTGCCCATGGCGACCGCTGTCGCCGACGTGGCGGCGGCCCGCCGTGACTACATGGACGAGTCCGGCGGCCGGTACGTGCACGTGATCGCGGACGGCGGCGTCGGCTGGTCCGGCGACCTGCCCAAGGCGATCGCCTGCGGTGCCGACGCGGTGATGATGGGCTCCCCGCTGGCCCGCGCCACGGACGGCCCCGGCAAGGGCCACCACTGGGGCATGGAGGCGGTCAACGAGGAACTGCCCCGCGGCCAGAAGGTCGACCTGGGCACCGTCGGCACGATCGAGGAGATCCTCACCGGCCCGTCCCACACCCCCGACGGCTCGATGAACTTCTTCGGCGCCCTGCGCCGCGCGATGGCCACCACCGGCTACAGCGAGCTGAAGGAGTTCCAGCGGGTCGAGGTGACGGTCGCGGACAGCCAGCACCGCCGCTGACCCCGACGCGCGGAAGGGCCCGCCCACCTGGGCGGGCCCTTCGGGTTGCCCCGGATGTCGCGCGCCCGCTGCCGGAGCCCTACGCGGCGGCCTTCTTGGCGCCGGAGAACGCGGCGAACGCGGCGATGGCGAAGAAGAGGAAGGTCAGCGGATCCGCGTCTTCCTTCCACACCTTCTGGACCACGTCGATGTGCTGGAAGAACAGCTCGCTGAAGCTCACGTGCAGCTGGTCGGCGCCGATCATGGCCTCGCCGACCAGCTGGCCGACGTACACCGAGGCGAGCGCCAGGACCGCGCTGACGACCGGGAGGGCCGGGTTGCGGCCGCCCGTCTTGCCGGCCGCGAGACCGACGACGAAACCGACACCGACGGCCGCGTAGCCGATCTCGTGCTTGGTGGCGCCGATGACGAGGCCGTAGAGTCCGGCGGTGACCACGGCCGCGACGACCGCGGCGACGATGCCGAGAACGACGTTGCTCCGGGCCGGAGCGGCCGGCGCCGGCGGGGCGAAGGCGCCCGGCTGGGCGGCGTGGACGCCGGGCTGCGGCGGGTACGGCGCACCGGCCGGGGCCTGCTGGGCGTACGGGTTGCCGTCGGCCGGACCGGGCTGCGGCGGCTGCGCCGGTGGAATTGACTGGCTCATGACAGAGATCCCCCCGATGTGGAGCACGACTGAGAAGGAAAACGGAGAACCCCGGCACACGCATGCGCCGTGAGTCCGGGGGAGACTAACAGCCGGGGACGACAACACCCCCCGCCGTTTTCCGTTTGTGACCGCCGTGGCCGGGGCGGCAGGGGGCTCAGAGCCGGTGTGCCGCCCCCGTGGGCGTGGCCCCCCGCGTGTCCAGCAGCAACTGGGCCTTCACCGACAGCCCCTGCAGGTCGTACGTCCGGTGCTGCTGGAGCAGGAGCGTGAGATCGGCGTCGGCGGCGGCCTCGTAGAGCGAGTCCGCGCGCGGGACCGGGCGGTCCAGGACGGTCCAGGAGGCCACGAGCGGGTCGTGGTAGCTCACCGAGGCGCCCAGCTCCATCAGCCGGATCGCGATCTCCTGGGCCGGTGTGCCCTGCTGGTCGGCGAGGTCGGGCTTGTAGGTGACGCCGAGCAGCAGCACGCGCGCGCCGCGGGCCGACTTGCCGTGTTCGTTGAGCAGGGTGGCGGCGCGCTGCACGACGTACCGGGGCATCCGGCTGTTGACCTGCTGGGCCAGTTCCACCATGCGCAGGGTGCGGGTGGCGTGGCCGGTCAGGTCCTGCGGGACGCCGTGCCCGCCGACGCCGGGTCCGGGGCGGAACGCCTGGAAGCCGAAGGGCTTGGTCTCGGCGCACCGGATGACGTCCCACAGGTCGACGCCCAGCTCGTGGCAGAGCACGGCCATCTCGTTGACGAGCGCGATGTTGACGTGCCGGAAGTTGGTCTCCAGCAACTGCACGGTCTCCGCCTCGCGCAGTCCACGCGCGCGTACCACCTTGTCGGTGAGCCGGCCGTAGAAGGCGGCGGCCGACTCGGTGCACGCGGGCGTGAGGCCGCCGATGACCTTGGGCGTGCCGGCAGGGGTGTGGTCGCGGTTGCCGGGGTCGACCCGGCTGGGCGAGTAGGCGAGGTGGAAGTCGCGGCCGGCGCGCAGCCCCGAGCCCTCCTCCAGCAGGGGGCGCAGGAAGTCCTCCGTAGCGCCGGGGAACACCGGAGACTCCAGGATGACCGTCGTGTGTGGACGCAGGTGCCCGGCCAGGGTGCGGGCGGCGGCCTCCACCTGGCCGAGGTCGAGTCCGCCGTCGGCGCCGCGCGGGGTCGGCGCACAGATCACCGCGGTGCGCACCCGCCCGAGCTGGGCCGGGTCGGTGCCGGGCCGGAATCCGCCCGAATGCATCCGGCGCAACTCGGCGGGGCTGAGCGAGCCCGCCTCGGGGCCGGTGGTGAAGCCGATGGTGGAGATGCCTGCGGCGACGGCGGCCTGGGCGAGCGGCAAGCCGTAGGGGCCGAGTCCGATGACGGCGAGGTCTGCGGGCATGGCGTGGGCCGTCCTTCCCGATAGCCGAAGCGGGACAGTTGCGCAACCGCTGTGGACGAGATGATCGCGTGCGATGTCAGGCTAGATACCCATATGACTGTTATGTGTGATTGTGTTTGTGTGTCTTGCAGCGGGTTGTGCGCGAGTTGTCCACAGGTCCGGATGCCGTGGTGGCTGAAGCCGGGCGACCCGGTCAGAATTTGGGCATGAGGAGGGAATGAACCGGGCTTCGCCCACCGGGGTGCGGCCGACGCGAGCGAGTCTGCGACAGCGGGAGGCAGCGTGAGGACAGCGACTCTGGGCCCGGCACAGCGCGCCGAGGCACTGGCGGCGATGGCGGAGCGGGAGCTGGACGTGCTGGTGATCGGCGGCGGAGTCGTCGGCGCGGGCACCGCGCTGGACGCCGTCACCCGTGGCCTGTCCACCGGTCTGGTCGAGGCCCGCGACTGGGCGTCCGGCACCTCCAGCCGGTCCAGCAAGCTGGTCCACGGCGGCCTGCGTTATCTGGAGATGCTCGACTTCGCGCTCGTCCGCGAGGCCCTGAAGGAGCGCGGCCTGCTCCTGGAGCGGCTCGCCCCGCACCTGGTCAAGCCGGTGCCGTTCCTGTACCCGCTGCAGCACAAGGGCTGGGAGCGGCTGTACGCGGGCTCGGGCGTCGCCCTGTACGACGCGATGTCCATGGCGCGCGGCCACGGCCGAGGCCTGCCCCTGCACCGGCACCTGAGTCTTCGTCAGGCCCTGCGCGTGGCCCCCTGCCTGAAGAAGGACGCCCTGGTCGGCGCCCTGCAGTACTACGACGCCCAGATGGACGACGCCCGTTTCGTGGCCACGCTGGTGCGCACGGCGGCGTCCTACGGCGCGAAGGCGGCCAACCGTGCGCGCGTGACCGGTTTCCTGCGCGAGGGCGAGCGGGTGGTCGGCGCACGGGTGCGGGACGTGGAGGGCGGCGGCGAGTACGAGATCCGCGCCCAGCAGGTCGTCAACGCCACCGGTGTGTGGACCGACGACACCCAGGCCATGGTGGGCGAGCGCGGTCAGTTCCATGTGCGCGCCTCCAAGGGCATCCACCTGGTCGTGCCCAAGGACCGCATCCACTCCACCACCGGCCTGATCCTGCGCACCGAGAAGTCCGTCCTCTTCGTCATCCCCTGGGGCCGGCACTGGATCGTCGGCACCACGGACACCGACTGGAGCCTGGACAAGGCCCACCCGGCCGCGTCCAGCGCCGACATCGACTACCTGCTGGAGCACGTCAACTCGGTGCTCGCGGTGCCCCTCGGTCGAGACGACGTGCAGGGGGTGTACGCCGGTCTGCGTCCCCTGCTCGCCGGCGAGTCCGACGCCACCAGCAAGCTGTCCCGCGAGCACACGGTGGCCCACCCGGTGCCGGGGCTCGTGGTCGTGGCGGGCGGCAAGTACACCACCTACCGCGTGATGGCCAAGGACGCGGTCGACGAGGCGGTGCACGGCCTGCACATGCGGGTCGCCGACTGTGTGACGGAGGAGACCCCGCTGCTGGGTGCGGAGGGCTACCACGCGCTGTGGAACGCACGCGCCCGGATCGCCGCCCGCACCGGACTGCACGTGGCCCGAGTGGAACACCTGCTGAACCGCTACGGCTCCATGACCGAGGAGGTCCTCGACCTCGTCACCGCCGACCCGGCCTTGGGCGAGCCGCTGCAGGCCGCAGACGACTACCTGCGCGCCGAAGTGGTGTACGCCGCCTCCCACGAGGGCGCCCGGCACCTGGACGACGTCCTCACCCGCCGCACCCGCATCTCCATCGAGACCTTCGACCGGGGCACCCGCAGCGCCCGCGAGGCGGCCGAGCTGATGGCGCCGGTCCTCGGCTGGGACAAGGACCAGACGGAGCGCGAGGTCCAGCACTACGAGAAGCGGGTGGAGGCCGAGCGTGAGTCCCAGCGCCAGCCGGACGATCTCACGGCGGACGCGGCACGGCTGGGCGCGCCGGACATCGTCCCGCTGTAGCGGCACCGGGCCCTGGCGGAACCCCGCGCGTCCGTCCCGGCCGCAGGGCCTGATACGGCGTCAACCTTCCGTTTCCTCCTGTCTTGCCGCCCCTCGTCCCAGTAGGCGGAGCGTTTGCTTCCGGTGACCTCCCGGTATGCGTGGCCCGGGCCGCGGACACGGGCACCCTGGGCGCTCGCCACTTGTCGGGTGAGAGACAATGGAGCCTCTGTCAGGGCGGGTTGTATGAGGGGACGCATGTCGGAGGCGGAGCGGGCGGGTACATCTCGCCAGGGGACTCGTCAGGACAAGAGCGAGCGCCGTCTTCTCGCCGGGCGGTACCGGCTGGGAGACGTGCTGGGCCGGGGCGGGATGGGCACGGTCTGGCGCGCCGAGGACGAGACCCTGGGCCGGACGGTCGCCGTCAAGGAGCTGCGGTTCCCGTCGAACATCGACGAGGAGGAGAAGCGGCGCCTGATCACGCGCACGCTGCGCGAGGCCAAGGCGATCGCCCGGATCCGCAACAACAGCGCGGTGACGGTGTTCGACGTGGTCGACGAGGACGACCGGCCGTGGATCGTCATGGAGTTGGTGGAGGGCAAGTCCCTCGCCGAGGTCATCCGCGAGGACGGCCTGCTGGAGCCGAGGCGCGCCGCCGAGGTCGGACTCGCCATCCTCGACGTGCTGCGCTCCGCGCACCGCGAGGGCATCCTGCACCGGGACGTGAAGCCGTCCAACGTGCTCATCGCCGAGGACGGCCGGGTCGTGCTCACCGACTTCGGCATCGCGCAGGTCGAGGGCGACCCCTCGATCACCTCCACCGGCATGCTCGTCGGCGCCCCCTCGTACATCTCCCCCGAGCGTGCCCGCGGCCACAAACCCGGCCCCGCGGCCGACCTGTGGTCGCTGGGCGGTCTGCTGTACGCGGCGGTCGAGGGCGTGCCCCCCTACGACAAGGGCTCGGCGATCGCCACACTCACCGCGGTGATGACCGAGCCGCTGGAGGAGCCCAAGAATGCGGGCCCGCTCAGGGACGTCATCCACGGCCTGCTCACCAAGGACCCGGCCAAGCGGCTCGACGACGCCGGGGCCCGGGCGATGCTCGACGCGGTGATCCACGCGCCCGAGCCGGAGCCGCTGGACGCCACGCGGGTGGTTCCGCTGCCGGCGCAGCCCGATCCCGCCGAGGACGGTCGGGGCGGGGGCAAGCGGGGGGAGGACCCCGCGGACAAGCTGCGCGGCGCGCTGCGTTCGGTTCGCAAGGCGGCCGGCGCGGCGACGTCGGCCCGGACGAAGAGCGACACGGCCGCGCCGCGACCCGGTGAGCCTGCGGGCCCGGGCGGTGCCGTGGCCGGGGCACGTCCCGGCATCCAGGGCGGGACGCGGCCGGTCTCCTCCGGCGGCCTCGGCGCCGGATCCGCCGGACGGCAGAGCGGTCCCGTCGCCGGTGCCGCCGCGGTACCGGACTCCAGCGCGAGCAAGCCCAGTTCGGGCTGGCCGGTGGTGCCGCCGCCGGACCTCGACCTGCCGCCACGACCGGTGCCCAGGGCGCCGCTGACCGACGTGGTGCCCCGGCGCACCCTGGTGATCATCGCCGTGGTGATCGCCCTCGCCGTGCTGGGCACCGTGCTGGCCCTCGCCTTCAACGGCGACGACAAGGGCGGCAAGAGTGGCGCGGCCAAGGCGGCGGCGAGTGCGAGCGCGTCCACCGAGCGGGACGAGCGCGACAAGGCGACGGGCGGCGCGGCCCGCACCGACGGGGCGAGCCCGTCGTCGGCCGGAGCCGGTTCCGCGTCGGGCACCGCCGTCGACGCGAGCTCCGGTTCCCAGGGCGGCACCGGCGCGCCGGTGGTGTCGACCCGCAAGGGCGGTCAGGGGTACTCGATCGGCCTGCCCAAGGGATGGTCGTACCAGTCCACCGACGGCGCGGGCGACCGCTACACGGGTCCCGACGGGCAGAAGCTGCTCATCGGCTGGACCGGCAGCCCCAAGGACGACCCGGTGGCGGACTGGGAGAACCAGGAGCACGCCATGGTGCGCGCCCAGTACCACCGGATCCGTATCGAGAAGGTGGACTACCGCAGCTGGAACACGGCCGACTGGGAGTTCACCTACGTGGACGGCGGCACCGAGTACCGCACCATCGACCGCGGGTTCGTGGTGGGCGGCCGTCTCGGTTACGGACTGATGTACACCGCGAAGGCCGCGAACTGGGACAGCGCGCTGCGCAAGGACACCTGGAAGACGCTCACCGGCTCGTTCAAGCCCAAGTCCTAGGCGACGAGCCCCGGTTTGGGCCCGGGAATCCGTCATCCACTCCGTGCGGGTCGCCTCCGGCACGTATCGTGAATGGTTGCGGACCGTACGCAGCCGGAAGCATGTGCGGAACGGGCCGCGAGGCGAACGGATGTGACCGACCAGGTGGCCGGGGGAGGCAACGTGGACGACTACGCGGGTCGGGTGCTCGCCGACCGCTACCGCCTGCCGCTGCCGCCGTCCGACGAGTACGAACTCACCGAGACCCGCGCCTTCGACACCTACAGCGGTCAGGAAGTGCTCGTCCGTCAGGTGCCGTTGCCGGAGGTCGTCGAGGCCGAGGTGCTGGACGCGGAGGGGCTGCCCGAGGGCTTCACAGCGCGTGAGCGCAGGGCGGCGGCCGGGCGGCGGCGGACGGCCGACACCCGGGCGGCAACCCGGCGGCCGTCCGACCCTGCCGTGCGGCGCGCCGTCGAGGCCGCGCAGGCGGCGGCCCGCATCCCCGACCATCCGCGCCTCGACCAGGTCTTCGACGTGTTCGCCGAGGGCGGGTCGCTGTGGATCGTCAGCGAGTTGGTGGCAGCGCGCCCGCTGGCCGCGCTGCTCGCCGAGCAGCCGCTTTCGCCGTACCGGGCGGCGGAGGTCGCCGCCGACGTTCTCATGGCGCTCCGGGTCCTGCACGGCCACGGCTGGGTACACCGCAACATCACCGCCCGTACGGTGCTGGTCTGCGACGACGGCCGGGTGATGCTCACCGGCCTCGCCGTCGGCGCCGCGGAGGAGGCGCTGTGCGGGTACGACCCGGTGCCGGCCCGGGAGGGTGCGGCGGAGGGCACGCCCGGCGCGGCGGCGGTGGCCGAAGGAGCGGGGCCGCAGGGCGCCCGCTCCGGCTCGGGCACGGAGCCGACGCCGCTCGCCGGGGACTGGGGGGAGACCGCCGGCGCGGAGATCCGCCCAGGTGGTACGACCGGTGGGGCGACCGGGGCGGTCGGACTTCCCTCCCAAGCCTCCACCGGGGTCCCTTCCGCCGACGTCGATCCCGAGGCCGCGCGCCGGGCCGCGATCCGGGCGAGGGCGGCCGGCGGGCTGCCGGGGCCGGGCGCCGACGAGGTGTCCGGTGGCAGCGGTGTGCCCGGCACCGCGGGACAGCGGCAGCTGGAGAACGGCGCGGACGTCCGTGCCGCCCGCGCGGGGGCCATCGCCGCGTACCGCGCGGGTGCGCGTGCCGCCGCGCGGGTGCAGGAGGCCCGGCAGAGCGGGCGCGCCGCCCTGCCCGGCGCCCGGCCGCCCGCCGAGGGCGACACCGGCGCAGACGGTACGGCGGCGCGGTCGCCGTATCCCGGCGGGCCGGACACCGCCACCCCGCCCGGACGGATCGCCGACCCCTACGGGGTGCGGGCCGCCCCCTGGCACGGCGCCTCCCCGCGCCCCGGTGCCGCCGAGGCCTCCCTGTCCCTGCCCGGTGCCCCCCAGCGCCCCGGCCTCCCCGCGGCACCCCGGGACCCCGGCCTCCCCTCCGTCCGCGGCCAGTTCCCGGCCCCGGCCACCATCCCCGGCGGCACCGGCCCCGGTCGCCCCGGCGACGACCCGGCTCCTGACGGCACCGGTCACGAGCGTCAGGGCTCCACCCGGCCCCCGGACGCCACCGGCCCCCTCCACCACGTCCCCCACTCCCACTGGAACGGCGCCGGAACTCCCCTGAGCGCGGCTCGGCGTGGCACCGGGACCGCGTTGGCGGCCGAGCGGGCGCGCCAGGTGCGGATGACCGTCGTGGGGCCGGTGACCGAGCGGTGGGCGCCGGAGCAGGCCGGACCCGTGCACGAGAACTGGCAGTTGGCGGCGCCGGTCGGACCCGCGACCGACCTCTGGGCGCTGGGCGCGCTGCTGTTCCGGGCGGTGCAGGGACACGCGCCGTACCCGGAGGAGGCGGCGGCCGAATTGGTGCAGCTGGTGTGCGCCGAGCCGCCCGCATTCGCCGAGGAGTGCGGCCCGCTCCGGCCGGTCGTGGAGTCGCTGCTGCGTCAGGACCCCACCGAACGCCCGGACTTCGAGGAGCTGAGCGGCTGGCTGCGCTCGCTGGTGCGCTCCGCGCCCGAACCGGACGCCGGCACCCGTGTCGTACCGGTGCCGCCCGCCGACCCCAGCCGGCTGCCGATCGTCCGGCGCCGCGGCGAGCTTGTGCGGATGCGGCGGCGGCGCGGACGGCTGCCCGAGGCCCCCCCGTCGCACGGCCGGCACAAGCGGGCCCCTGAACGCGCCCGGGAGGAGGCTCGCTCACCGCGCAGTCTCGGCCGGATCCTGCTCCTGCTGATCCTGCTCCTGCTGGCCGGTGCGATCGCCTACGCGATGCTGTTCATGCCCGAACAGGGAGGGAACGGCGCCGCGGGCAGCGAGCGTACCGGCGCCGCCGGACAGGTCGGCCCCGCGCCCTCGCACACCTCGCAGCCCGCTCCGGCGCAGCACGGCACCCCCTCCGCCTCCGCCCCCGCCACCGAGCCGCAGACCGGCGGCGACTCCTCCTCCGCCGACGGCTTCACCCTGCGCAAGGACCCCGAGGGGTTCACGGTCGCCGTCGCCGAGGGCTGGGCCCGCGCCCCGAAGAACGGCAGCGGTGAAGTGGTGTACTCGCACGGGAACTTCGAGCTGATCGTCGTCCCCGGACGGGACAGCGCCTCCGCCTACGGCAGTGACCCGATGGCCTATCAGCGCGACAAGGAGAGCGAACTCCAGCCGTACCGCGACTCCAGCTGGGCCACGGCCACCGGACTGCGAACCATCGAGGTGGGCGGCCGGACCATGGCCGAGGGACAGTTCACCTGGACCGACGGCCAGGGCCGCGACCTGTTCGTGCGGAACATGGCGATCCTGCTGAACGGCCGCTACCACATCGTCCAGGTGCGCGGCCCGGAGGCCCAGCGGGACCAGGTGACCCAGCTGTACGAGCAGGCCACGGCGACGTACCGCTACACGGGTTGAGCGCCGCGTATACCGGGTGACCGGTCGTGGCCGGTTCGGGCGGCGACAAGCGTCACAGTGCTGTCACCTTGGTACCCCGCTGGTTCCCAGCGGGTGGACCGGTCCTTAGTCTGACCCTGTCAAGAGCATTGCGGGGAAACGTGAATCAGATGCAGGGCCTGCTGATAGCGGGCCGCTACCGGCTCGCCGATTCCATCGGCAGCGGCGGCATGGGCCGGGTGTGGCGCGCCCACGACGAGGTGCTGCACCGGACGGTCGCCGTCAAGGAGTTGACTGCCGCGCTCTACGTCTCCGACAGCGACCGGGCCGTCCTCCTCGCTCGCACCCGGGCGGAGGCCCGCGCCGCCGCGCGCATCAACCACTCCGCCGTCGTCACCGTGCACGACGTCCTGGAACACGACGGCCGGCCGTGGATCGTCATGGAACTGGTCGAGGGCAACTCGCTGGCCGACGCCGTCAAGGAGCAGGGCCGGGTCGAGCCGCGCGAGGCGGCGCGCATCGGACTGTGGGTGCTGCGGGCGCTGCGTGCCGCGCACGCCGCCGGCGTGCTGCACCGGGACGTCAAGCCCGGCAACGTCCTGCTCGGCCGCGACGGCCGGGTGCTGCTCACCGACTTCGGCATCGCCCAGATCGAGGGCGACTCCACCATCACGCGTACCGGAGAGGTCGTCGGCTCGGTCGACTACCTCGCCCCCGAGCGGGTGCGCGGCCAGGATCCCGGCCCCTCCTCGGACCTGTGGGCGCTCGGCGCCACGCTGTACACGGCGGTCGAGGGCCGTTCGCCGTTCCGCCGCACCTCACCGCTGAGCACCATGCAGGCGGTCGTCGAGGAGGAGGCCACCGAACCGCGGTACGCAGGTCCGCTCGGCCCTGTCATCACCGCCCTGCTGCAGAAGGACTCGGCACGACGGCCCGGCGCGGACGAGACGGAGCAGATGCTCGCCGAAGCCGCGGAGGGGCGGCGGCCGAGCGCGGCGCAGGTGTACGTGCCCACGCAGCACGGCCGCTTCCAGTCCGAGGCGCAGACGGGCCCCACGCGCGGCGGCGCGGAGAGGACCACCGGAACGCCGCATCCGCCGGTGACCGGGCCGACGCGGGTCGCCGGTCCGTTCGGCACGGGTCCCGGGCACCACACGCCCGTCCCGCAGGGGCAGCCGGTACGGCCGCCCAAGCGCCGCAGGCTGCGCACGCTCGCCCTGGTGGTCGCCCTCGCCGCGATCGTCGGCGGAGGTGTGGCGGTCGTGCTGCAGCAGTTCGGCACGGGCAGCCACGGCGCCTCGGCCTCTGTGTCGTTGGATCCGAGTGCCGGTCCCGATGCCGGTGCCACGCCGGGCGGCAAGGGCGCTCAGGGGGCGGTTCCCGTCGGTTGGGAGCGGCGTCACGACCCGGTGGGCTTCAGCATCTCGCTGCCCAAGGGGTGGAAGCGGTCCGTCTCCATCGACCAGGACGGCCTCCGGCAGGTCGACTACTCGCCCGACAAGGGCAAGCACCTCGTGCGGGTCGCCGTCGACACCGCGCCGGACTTCCGCACCTCGTACGAGCACATGAGCAACCTGGACCAGCAGGTCTCACGGCGGCTGCTGGACTACAAGCGGCTGAGCCTCAAGGAGGAGCCTTTCCGCGACCTGCCGGGCGTCCGCTGGGAGTACACGTGGAACGCGTTGGCCAAGGACCCGCCGCACTACTTCCCGGGGCCCTACCACGCGATCGACGTCGCGTACATGGAGAATGACGGCACCGAGTACGCCATCTACGCGGCCTCGCCGGCCGACGACTGGGCCTCCACCAGAAAGCAGTTCGACTGGATCCTGCGGGGCTTCCAAGAGCACTGATCCGAGTGGAACGGAAGGTTCCGCTGTCGGCGTGGTCGCTCTCGTCGCCCCGGAGCGGGTGCGGGGGAAGCGGCCGGGTCCTGCCTCCGATCCGCCCTCCGCTCGATGCCGTCCGGCGCCGGCCTCGGTCGCGGGGCCGCCGGCCGACATCACCAAGGGGCCCGTGGGCCGACCCCGTACAGGAAAAGGTAAGGGTTTCGTGATTCACAGGACAGCATGATTCAAGCCACCCGTTTTGTCCTGTATGGCGCGCCTGCCTCGGTGATTTGCCATGCTTTGCATCTTTTTCAAGACATGTTGTGGCCGAAAATGATCGCCCTGGCCGCCCGCCCGACCTGGTCACGCAGCCGAGAACGGGCCGAACTCACCGGCTCCCAGGAGCCCTCGCGCGCCACCGGGCCGCTGGTGTGCCGAGCCGGTCGCTCCCGGATCTGCATGGACAACGCGGGCCGGCGCGGTCCGCGCCGAGGCTGAGATCCCCGGAGCGTGCCACCGGCTGCCTCGGGGCAACGGCATACTTGGCCGATCGCCGTCCCGGAAGGCGTCCGTCCGATGCGGCATGATGGGGCGCATGGGGACCGAGGGGGACGTCTTCCGTGTGATCGCGGGCCGTTACCGCCTGGAGGCACGCATCGGGCGCGGCGGCATGGGCGTCGTGTGGCGGGCCGTCGACGAGGTGCTGGGCCGGCGTGTCGCGGTCAAGGAACTCCTCCCGGACGACGCCCTCGCCGAGGAGGACGCCCGGCGGCGCCGGGACCGCACCTTTCGCGAGGCCCGGGCCGTGGCCCAGTTGCGGCATCCGCACATCATCGTCGTGCACGACGTGGTGCAGCAGGACGAGCGGCCCTACCTGGTCATGGAGTTGATCGAGGGCACTTCGCTCGCCGACCGGATCGCCCGGGACGGGCCGGTCGACGCCGCCGAGGCCGCCCGGATCGGTGTCGCCCTGCTCAGCGCGGTGCGCACCGCGCACGACGCGGGGGTCCTGCACCGGGACATCAAGCCCGCGAACGTGCTGATCGAGTCGGGCACCGGCCGCGTCGTGCTGACGGACTTCGGCATCGCTCAGGTCGCGGGGGCCACCACGCTCACCGAGACCGGCTCCTTCGTCGGCTCGCCCGAATACACCGCGCCGGAGCGGATGTCGGGGCTGCACACCGGCCCGGAGTCCGACCTGTGGTCGCTGGGCGCACTGCTGTGCACGGTGCTCAGCGGGGAGTCGCCGTTCCGGCGCGACTCGCTCGGCGGCATCCTGCACGCCGTGGTCGCCGCCGAGATCCGGCCACCCGACGAGGCCGGGCCACTGCTGCCGGTCGTACGGGGGCTGCTGGAACGCGACCCCGACCGGCGGCTCGGCGCGGCCGAGGCCGAGCGGATGCTGCGGACGTACCTGGAGACGGGCCGGACGCCTCAGGCGGACCCGTCGCCCGGCGCCGCCACCGCCTCGGGCCTGATGCACCGGATCGGCGCGGGCCTCACCCCGAGGTCCGCGGCGACGAGCCGTGCGCACCAGGCCGGCGCGCCGTACTCGCCGACCCAGCAGGACCTTCCGCACGGTGAGGCGCGACCGTCGGCCGGTTCCGCGCCGGCCGCCCAGCCCGCCTCGGCCCGGACGCCTTCCCCGCGCGGGGTGCTGGTCGCGGCCCTGCTCGTCGCGGCGCTGGCCGGGGCCGGGGTGTCGGCGGCGGCACTGCTGCTGCACCAGGACGGCGGCGGGGGCGGGGGCAGCCCCGGCGGTACGGCCACCTCGCCCGCGACCGGGACCGGGACGAGCACCACCGCGCCCTCCACGGCCCCCGCCTCCACCACGGCACGCCCGACCGCCACCGGCTCGGCCCGTACCGACTCGCCCACCGCGCCCTCCGGTTACCGCACGGCCCGTGACCCGGCCGGCTTCTCCCTCGCCGTACCGGACGACTTCACCCGCAGTCCGCAGGGCGAGCGCGTCTTCTATCTCTCACCGGGCAGCACCTTCCGGCTCGGCATCAAGGTCGCCGAGCCCCAACCCGGCGGCCCGCAGGCCGTGATGGAGCGCTCCGCCGCCGACGGCCCGTCCACCAACCCCGGTTACCACGACGGCCGGGTCACCCGCACCACGCACGACGGACACCCGGCCGCACTGTGGGAGTTCACCTGGAACGGCTTCAGCGGCGCGGAGGGCCCGCGCCACACCTACGACCTGTGCTGGGAGGAGGGCGGGCGGATGTACGACGTGTGGGTGTCGGCGCCGGTCGGCGAGGTGCGCGAGGCGCGGGAGCACTTCGACGTGGCGGTCGACACCTTCCGGCCCGGTTCCTGAACGGCCGCTCGGTCACGGGGCCGTGACCGGTTCGCCCTGCCTGCGTCTGCGGATGCAGGTGCCGCGACACGGACGACACATGAGCCGAGACGGGGAGTCGGGCACCCACCACGGCCGGGCTGCTCCGACCGGCCGCGTTCCCCTTCGACAAGGGCATGGTGTGCACGGTACTCATGTGACATGAGTGGAGACGGCGAACACCCGCCCGACGCACGACTGATCGGGGGCCGCTACCGGCTGGCCGGACGCCTCGGATCGGGGCCCGCCGGAACCGTCTGGCGGGCCTGGGACCTGCACGACGACGGCGCCCAAGTCGCTCTCAAGGAGCCGGCGCTGCCCGGTGATCCGGCAGGTGACGAGGACAGCCGCCGTATCGCCCACCGCCTCCACCGCGAAGCCCGCGCCGCCGCCCGGGTGCGCCATCCCTGCGCCGTCACGGTGTACGACGTCGTCATCGAAGGCGATGTCCCGTGGACCGTCAGGGAGTTGGTGGAGGGCGAGTCGCTGCGGGAGATCCTGCGGCGCGGCCCGCTCCCGGTCGCGGAGGCCGCCCGGATCGGGCTCGCCGTCATCGGGGCGCTGCGCGCCGCACACGCCGTCGGCATCGTGCACCGGGACGTCAAACCGACCAACGTGCTGCTGGAGTCCGGCACCGGGCGAGTGGTCGTCACCGACTTCGGAACCGGTGCCGGGCACCGGACGGACGCGCCCGCCGGTTTCGTCGCCCCCGAGCGGGCCGCCGGGCCCGGCGCCGGGCCCGCCTCCGACCTGTGGTCCCTCGGAGTCCTGCTGCGCGCCGCCCTCGCGGACACGGACCCCGGCCCGCTGGGCCCCCTGCTCGACCGGCTGCGCGCCGACGAGCCAGAGGCACGGCCGGGAGCCGAGGAGGTGACGGCGGCACTGCGGGAGTACTTCGGCCGCACGTCCGTGGACACGGAGGCCTGCGCACCGGGCCACGCTCATGCCACACCCCCCGGTACCGCTCCGCCTCGCCCGGCGACCACCGCCCCCGGTCCGGACGCCTCGCAAGTCCCCGCCTCCGCCGCGCCGCGTCGCCGCACCCCCCGCACCGCCCTCGGGATGCTCCTGGCGAAAAAAGCCGGACTCGGCTGATCCTTCCGCTCATCACCGTGTCAACGCCCTGATCAGCACATTCGCTGCCAGTGATCACTGGCATCGTGTGGGTACTCGGTGAATCCCCATTACCGACGGGTACACAAAGGCCGCGACGCGGCATACCCTGCGCGTCATGACGGACACGCAGGCCCCGGACAGCACCGGCACCAACCCGCTCGCGCCCGCCCCCGAAGGTGTGCGCACCGCCGCCGACGTGGTCACGCCGGAACTGGTGGCCCAGCTCACCAAGGGCGTCACCGGCTCCGGCCGTACCGCCAACCACACACCGTTCACCGGCGAGAAGCTGGCCGACCTGCCCGAGTCCACGCCCGAGGACGTCCAGCGGGCCTTCGAGGCCGCGCGCGCCGCCCAGGCCGTGTGGGAGAAGACCCCGGTACGGCAGCGGGCGGCCGTCCTGCTGCGCTTCCACGACCTGGTGCTCCAGCGGCAGGCCGAGGTTCTCGACCTGATCCAGCTGGAGACCGGCAAGGCCCGGCTGCACGCGCACGAGGAGGTGCAGGCCGTCGCCGTCGCGGCCCGCCACTACGGCCGCCGGGCAGCCGCCTATCTGCGGCCGAAGCGGCACACCGGCGCCGTCCCCGCGCTCACGAAGGTCACCGAGATCCGCCACCCGCGCGGTGTCGTGGGCCAGGTCGCCCCCTGGAACTACCCCCTGGAGCTGTCCGTCGGCGACGCGCTGCCCGCCTTCGTGGCCGGCAACGCGGTCGTGATGAAGCCGGACACCGAGACCTGCCTGACCGCCCTGTGGGCGCGTGACCTGCTGATCGAGGCCGGGCTGCACGAGGGCGTCTTCCAGGTGGTGCTCGGTGAGGGCCCGGTCGTCGGCCCCGAGCTGGTCAGGCACGCCGACTACGTCTCGTTCACCGGCTCCACCCGCACCGGCCGCGAGGTCGCCCAGGGCGCCGCCGCCCGCCTGGTCGGCGTCTCCCTCGAACTCGGCGGCAAGAACGCCATGCTGGTCCTCGACGACGCCGACGTCGAGAAGGCCGCCGCAGGCGCCGTACGCGCCTGCTTCTCCTCCGCCGGACAGCTGTGCATCTCCATCGAGCGGCTCTACGTCCACGAGTCGATCGCCGATGCCTTCCTGGAGCGCTTCGCCGCACGCACCAAGGCCATGCGGCTCGGCAACTCTCTCGCCTACGGTGCGGACATGGGGTCGCTGGTCGGCGAGCGCCAGCTGAAGACCGTCCAGCGGCATGTCGAGGAGGCCGTCGCGAAGGGCGCGAAGGTGATCGCGGGCGGGGTCGCCCGGCCGGACATCGGCCCGTACTTCTTCGAGCCGACCATCCTGGACGGCGTGGAGGGCTCCATGTCCGTGTGCGAGGAGGAGACCTTCGGGCCGGTCGTCTCGATCTACCGCTTCACGACCGACGACGAGGCGGTCGAGCGCGCCAACGCCACCCCGTACGGCCTCAACGCCTCCGTCTGGACGGACAACGCCCGGCGCGGCCGGGAGATCGCCGCCCGCCTGCGCACGGGCACGGTCAACGTCAACGAGGGCTACGCGCCCGCCTACGGCAGCGTGCAGTCCCCGATGGGCGGCATGAAGGACTCCGGCCTCGGCCGCCGCCACGGCTCCGAGGGCATCCTCAAGTACACGGAGGCCCAGACGGTGGCCCAGCAGCGGCTGCTGCCCATGGCGCCCTCCCTGGGCATGACGGACGAGGGCTACGCCCGGTTCATGAGCACGAGTCTGCGGCTGATGAAGGCGTTCCGGTTCCGCTAGAAGTCCCCCCGTCCGCCGACTCCGTTCGGAAAACCCCGTTCTCGACGAGGAGAGCACGTGTCGCAGGAGAAGTCCGTCCAGACCCGGGACGAGAACGGGTACGACTACGACGTCATCGTGGTCGGTTCGGGGTTCGGCGGTTCGGTGTCCGCCCTGCGCCTGACCGAGAAGGGATACCGGGTCGGTGTGCTCGAAGCGGGCCGCCGTTTCACCCGCGACTCCCTGCCGAAGAACTCCTGGGACCTCAAGAACTACCTGTGGGCCCCGAGGCTCGGCATGTTCGGCATCCAGCGCATCCACCTGCTCGGCAACGTGATGGTGCTGGCCGGCGCGGGCGTCGGCGGCGGTTCGCTCAACTACGCCAACACCCTCTACGTCCCGCCGAAGGCCTTCTTCGACGACCCGCAGTGGCGCCACATCACCGACTGGCAGGAGGAGCTGAAGCCGTACTACGACCAGGCCCAGCGCATGCTCGGGGTACGGATCAACCCGACGATGACCCCTTCCGACGTGCACCTGAAGGCGGCGGCGCAGCGGATGGGCGTCGGCGACACCTTCCACCTCGCCCCGGTCGGAGTGTTCTTCGGCGACGGCAAGGACGCCGACGGCAAGACCAGGGCCCGGCCCGGCGAGCAGGTGAACGACCCGTACTTCGGCGGCGCGGGCCCGGCCCGCAGCGCCTGCACCGAGTGCGGCGAGTGCATGACCGGCTGCCGGCACGGCGCGAAGAACACCCTCAACGAGAACTACCTCCACCTCGCCGAGAAGGCGGGCGCGGTGGTCCACCCCATGACGACGGTCGTGTCCGTCACGGACGACTCGCGGGGCGGGTACGCGGTGGCGACCCTGCCGACGGACCGGAAGAAGAAGGGCGAGGGCAGGCTCTTCACCGCGCGCAGGGTCGTCCTCGCGGCCGGTACCTACGGCACGCAGACCCTGCTGCACCGGATGAAGGCCGGCGGCCAACTGCCGTACCTCTCCCCGCGCCTCGGCGATCTGACCCGCACCAACTCCGAGGCACTGGTCGGCGCACAGACCGACAACCGCCGCTACCGCAAGGCGACCGGCGAGCCGAAGGCCGACTTCACGCGGGGTGTCGCGATCACGTCCTCCATCCACCCCGACGAGAACACCCACATCGAGCCGGTCCGCTACGGCAAGGGCTCGAACTCCATGGGCGGTCTGTCGATCCTCCAGGTGCCCTACGCCGAGGGCTCCTCCCGCGTGCTGGCCTGGCTGGCGAACGCGGCCCGGCACCCGATGCTGGTCCTGCGCTCCCTGTCCAACCGGCGCTGGTCCGAGCGGACCATCATCGGCCTGGTCATGCAGTCCCTGGACAACTCCCTGACGACGTATCTGAAGCCGGGTGGCGTCGGCAAGGGCCTGCTGACCGCCCGCCAGGGGCACGGCGCTCCGAACCCCAGGCAGATCAAGGCCGCGACGGAGGCGGCCTCCGCGCTGGCCGCCGAGATCAACGGCTTCGCCGGCAGCAACGTCGGCGAGCTGATGGGCACCCCGCTCACCGCGCACTTCCTCGGGGGCTGCCCCATCGGCGACTCCCCGGAGACCGGTGTGATCGACGCGTACCACCGGCTGTACGGCCACCCCGGCATCTCCGTCGTGGACGGCGCCGCGGTCTCGGCGAACCTGGGCGTGAACCCGTCGCTGACGATCACCGCGCAGGCCGAGCGCGCGATGTCCTTCTGGCCGAACGAGGGGGAGGACGACCCGCGTCCGGCGCAGGGCGCGGCGTACGAGCGGCTGAAGCCGGTGGAGCCGCAGGCCCCGGCGGTCCCGGCGGAGGCGTTCGGTGCGCTGCGGCTGCCGTTCCTGGGGGTGCCGGCCGTACCGCCGAAGAAGTAGCACGGACCCGGAGGAGATCCGGGAAGACGGGAAGAGGAAGAGGGACCTGCATCCCCCTCCGAAGGCAGGTCCCTCTTACCGGTCTGTCGATCCGGCCCGCTCGCGTTCGTGATCCGGCCGAATCCTGATTCGGCAGGTTTGATCGGTGAGGGCCGCCAAGGGTTGCCCCGGCATACGGAATACTCGTGTGGCATGAGTCACAGGGCCGCCGGGCGTCGGTGGGGGCTGGTGGCCGCGGCATGACGAAGGGCCCCGCGGGACGGAGAGACCGCGGGGCCCTTCTGATGGCCAGCACCGGCGTCAGGGGAGCGCCGGTGCCCGGGGAGCGGCGCCGGGGGCCGCGCCGCTGGTTCTCGGGGCCTGCCTCCTGGGAGGCGGACGGTGCGGGGACCCGGCGGGTGACCCGGTGCTGGTGCGTCTGTGCAGTTTTCCGCCGGCCGGCCCCGGGCGTCCCCGGAGCCGGCCGTTCTCTCGGGTGACCGGGCTGCTGTCCCCTGCCGTCCGGTCACCTCCCTGGAGCGAGGTCCCACGGCGTGCGGCACGACCCGTACGCCTCATCGCTCCAGCGAGCCACGCGTGGTTCTGTCGGGCCCGCCCCTGGCTGGCACGGACACCCCGCTCAACGAAGCGTCGTGGGGCCGGTCACGCGCCGTACGGGTGAGACGGTGCTCGAACTCAGATGCGACCCCGGCTCAGCTCCAGCAGGGTCATGGCGAGGGCCGTGCCCGGCTTCCCCAGGGCCTCCCGGTAGCGGCCGAGGATCTCCATCTCGCGGGAGAGGTGCACCCGGCGTCCGCCGGCGGCGATGCGGGTCTGCTGGACGACGGCGGAGACGGCCATCCGCTCCTGGATGAGACCGATGATCCGGTCGTCGAGCACGTCGATGCGCTCACGGGCGCCGGAGATGGTCTCTTCCGGGGTGCTGGTCTCTTCCGGGGTGGTGGTGGTCATGTCGGGGCTCCTGGTGAAGGTGGCGGTGGCGCCCCGGAACGGCAGGACCCGGAAAACACAGGCGCCCCGGGCCTGTCGGCCCGGGGCGCCTGGGAAGTCGCTCGGCTGTTCGCTCAAGCAGCACGACCATGGCAGCCGGCGGGCCGGTTGCCATAGGTAAAGACGAAGGTCGCGTGCTGAAGCATGGGCCCAGTATGCCACGGCGAAGTCCGGGACCGCCTCGAAGTCCGGAGGAGGGCTCCCGGTCCGCACCGTTAAACTCGTTGGCACAGACCCCGCCCGACCACCAGAAGGCACCCCGTGTCATCAGCGACTCCCACTGCCGCCACCCCGGACACCGTCCTGGTCGTCGACTTCGGCGCGCAGTACGCCCAGCTCATCGCCCGTCGCGTCCGCGAGGCGCGGGTCTACAGCGAGATCGTGCCGAGCACCATGCCGGTGAAGGAGATGCTCGCCAAGAAGCCCGCGGCGATCATCCTCTCCGGCGGCCCCTCGTCGGTGTACGAGGAGGGCGCCCCCCGCCTCGACCGCGAGATCTTCGACGCCGGCGTTCCCGTCTTCGGCATGTGCTACGGCTTCCAGTTGATGGCCCAGGCCCTCGGTGGCACGGTCGACAACACCGGCGCCCGCGAGTACGGCCGTACCGACCTGCACGTCTCCAAGTCGTCCTCCACCCTCTTCGAGGGCACCCCGGACGAGCAGCACGTGTGGATGTCGCACGGCGACGCGTGCTCCGCCGCCCCCGAGGGCTTCACCGTCACCGCCTCCACGGACGTCGTCCCGGTCGCCGCGTTCGAGGACGACGAGAAGAAGCTCTACGGCGTCCAGTACCACCCCGAGGTCATGCACTCCACGCACGGCCAGCAGGTGCTGGAGCACTTCCTGTATCGCGGCGCGGGCCTGAAGCCGACCTGGACCACGGGCAACGTGATCGAGGAGCAGGTCGAGGCCATCCGCGAGCAGGTCGGCGACAAGCGCGCGATCTGCGGCCTGTCCGGCGGTGTGGACTCCGCCGTCGCCGCCGCCCTCGTCGCCCGCGCCGTCGGCGACCAGCTGACCTGCGTGTACGTCGACCACGGCCTGATGCGCAAGGGCGAGACCGAGCAGGTCGAGAAGGACTTCGTGGCCGCGACCGGCGTCAAGCTGGTCGTCGTGGACGCCGAGGAGCGCTTCCTGGTCGCCCTCAAGGGCGTCACCGACCCCGAGGAGAAGCGCAAGATCATCGGCCGCGAGTTCATCCGCGTCTTCGAGCAGGCGCAGGCGGACATCATCGCCGACGAGGGCCCGGCCGTGGAGTTCCTGGTCCAGGGGACCCTCTATCCGGACGTCGTCGAGTCCGGCGGCGGCACGGGCACCGCGAACATCAAGTCGCACCACAACGTCGGCGGCCTGCCCGAGGACCTCGAGTTCAAGCTGATCGAGCCACTGCGCAAGCTGTTCAAGGACGAGGTCCGGATGGTCGGCCAGGAGCTGGGCCTGCCGGAGGAGATCGTCCAGCGCCAGCCGTTCCCTGGCCCGGGTCTCGGTATCCGGATCGTCGGCGAGGTCACCAAGGAACGCCTGGACCTGCTGCGGGAGGCCGACGCGATCGCCCGTGAGGAGCTGACCGCGGCCGGCCTCGACCGGGACATCTGGCAGTGCCCGGTGGTCCTGCTCGCCGACGTGCGCTCGGTCGGCGTCCAGGGCGACGGCCGCACCTACGGCCACCCGATCGTGCTGCGCCCGGTGTCCTCCGAGGACGCCATGACCGCCGACTGGTCCCGGCTGCCGTACGACGTCCTGGCCCGCATCTCGACCCGGATCACCAACGAGGTCCGGGATGTCAACCGCGTCGTCCTCGACGTCACCTCCAAGCCGCCGGGGACCATCGAGTGGGAGTAGGCCCCGGTGTGCGTGATCAGGTGCGCTTGATCGTGCGCAGGGGCCGACCGGGCGTCCAGACCTCGACGACCAGATACCGGTCGTCCTCGACGTAGGTCCGCACGACCTCCGTCAGCTCGGTACGGAAGAGGTGGAACGGCTCCGGCGGTTCCACCTCTTTCGCGTATCCGGTCTTCCGCTCGCCCCCGACCTCGTACGCCCGCCCCGCGATCCGCACGTCCCCGCCGTCCATGTCCGTGCCCCCGCCCGGGTTCGCCTGGAGCGCGAAGCGCGGGTCGCGGCGCAGGTCGAGGGCCTTGAGCGAGTCCGCCATCATGCCGAGCCACAGCTCGCCGCCGCGGAAGTCGGCCTCGATGCCACTGGTGCGCGGTGAGCCGTCCTTGCGGAGGGTGGCGAGGACATGGTGACGGAAGGCACGGAAGCGCTGCTCGACGATGGCGGCCCGCCCGGGTTCGGCGGTGGTGAAGGCCGCCCAGTTCGCAGGGATCATGTGGAGCAGTGTCACCGGAAAACCCGACATCCCCTGTCGTGTATCCGTCGCGTACGTCATCTTTACAAAAGAGCCCTGCCCTTTTGCGCTGACCGACGGTAATTTCCGGCGCGTACAGCAATTCCAGCGCTGGAGGACCTATGCACGGGCCCACGCCGCCCCTGCCGCTGCCGACCGACCAGCTGCGGTTCGCCATGCCGCCGATGTTCGAGTCGGTCGAGGACGAGCGCAGGCACCGCAAGGAGCGGCTCGCCGGTGCTCTGCGGATCTTCGGGCGGGCCGGGTTCGAGGACGGGGTCTCCGGCCACATCACCGCCCGCGACCCGGAGTTCTCCGACTGCTTCTGGGTCAACCCGTTCGGGATGCCGTTCAAGCACGTCACCGTCAGCGACCTCGTCCTCGCCAACCAGGACGGCCAGGTCGTCGAGGGCCGCTACCACGTCAACCAGGCCGCCTTCACCGTGCACGCCCAGGTGCACGCCGCCCGCCCCGACGTCGTCGCCGTCGCCCACTGCCACTCCGTGCACGGCCGCGCCCTCGCCGCGCTCGGCGAGCTGATCGACCCCATCACCCAGGAGAGCTGCGCCTTCTACGAGGACGTGGCGCTCTACGACGCCTACTCCGGCGTCACCGTCGACATCGAGGAGGGCCGCCGGATCGCCGGGGCGCTCGGCTCCCGCAAGGCGCTCGTGCTGCGCAACCACGGGCTGCTCACCGTCGGCGACTCGGTGGACGCCGCCGCCTGGTGGTTCCTGTCCATGGAGCGGTCCTGCCAGGTGCAGCTGACGGCGAAGGCGGCCGGCCGTCCCGTCCTCATCGATCACAAGCCGGCCGTCGCCACCCGGGAACAACTCGGCGGCGACCTGGTGGCCTGGATCAACTACCAGCCCTTGTGGCAGGACATCAGCCACAGCGAACCGGACCTGCTCGGCTGAGCCCCGTCGGCCCGCTCGGCCGACCCCTCGGCGCCGCCGCCCTGGTCATCGCGAACAGCTCACCGCTGGACGATCTCGCCCCCGCGGAAACTCTTGCAGCCGCGTCAACACGGCGGCCCGTACTTCACCCGCGACGACCCGGCCCATGCGCCGCCGACGGCTCGCCGTAGGGCACAATTCGCTCTCAGCACAGGGGAGTTGCACGGGCGCGAAACCCTCCACCGAGGGCCCGCCGGTCGTGCCGGACGGTTGTGGGGAAGGCGGGCGCCGGTCGTGGCGGTGCAGGACGCGAGACAGGGCACGGATGCCGAGGGGGGCCACGCGGGCGGTTGCGCCTGCGAGGACTGTCCGCACGGCGTCCGGGAGGGACACCGGCGGGCCGTCGCCGCGTTCCTGCGCCGCCGCGACGAGTTCGCGGCCGGGCAGGGCCTGCCGCCGGCGGTGGCGCACTCGGCCTCGGCATCGCGCCAGTGGGTCTCCGAGGAACTGACCCAGCGCGCGGAGGCCCTCGCCGACCGCGCCCGCGCCCAGGGCGGGGCCTGGCTCGCCCGGCTGTGGCGGCGCACGGTGTACGTCGTGTGGGGCGCCGTCCTCGCGCTGCTGCTCGGCGAGGCGCTGACGGCGTTCGACGCCGACTGGTCGGGCGCCCGCACCGCGGCCCTGGCCGCCGCGCTCGTCGTCGCCGGTGCACTCACTGCCGCCTCCTGGTTCCATCGGGCACGTGGCGGGGCGCTGGCCCCGTTGATCGGCGAGGACAACCGCATGTCCACCTCCCGCACCGTCGCCGCCTGCTGGGTGCTGTTCGTCGGCTACGCCGTCCTGCTGCCGGCCGCCCGGCTGGCCGCCGTCTCCGACCACGCCCGACGCGACGCGCTGATCTCCGGCCTCGGCCTCGCGCGCGGCGCGGGAGTGGTGACCGTGCTCGCCGTGGTGTGCGGCATCGCCGTCCTGGTCCGCCGGGTGGTCGGCCTGCGCATCCAGGCCCAGCGGCTGCAGAAGGTCCCGGCGCACCGGCCGCGTGCCGCCGACCTGCTCACCGACGACTCCGGCCGGGGCGCCTTCACCGACATCCAGTACGTCGCGATCAGCGCCGTCGCCCTGCTGTTCGCCGCCGTGCGGCTGGCCCGCCGCCCCGACCAGCTGCCCGACCTGCCCTGGGGGCTGGGCGTCGTGGTGCTGATCTCGGCCGCGACCTACCTGGCCGGCAAGTACGCGGAGGGCGGCCGTCCGGTCGTCCTCTCCGTCGTCCGCGCCCGCGAACCCGGCGACCTGGACGGGCCGATCCGCACCGGTGACGACATCGAGATCCGCGGCGCCGGCTTCGTACCGCCCGGCGCCCAGTGCGCCGACCGGCTCTCCCGCATGGTGGTCCGCATAGGCACCGTCGACGTCCACGTCCCTCTGGTCCCTGTCGCCGGCGGCTTCCGCAACCCCACCGACACGGTCCTCACCGTCCCCGTCCCGGCCGAGGTGGAACCCGGCGCGGTGGAGGTACAGGTGGTCACGGCAGCCGGGGTGGCGACCAATCGGTGCGTCGTCCAGGTCACTGAGTGACGGGGTGGCTGGGGGACGGAGGAGCCGGGTCGCCGGCCGGCGGGGTGGCCCGGGGCAAGCGGGCGGCTGACGGAGTGGGCGGGGGTAAGCGGCCGGGCGGCCCGGTGACGGGTGGTAGGCCGGCCGGGTGGCTGGGTGGGCGGGGGTAAGCGGCCGGGTGACGGGGTGGCCGGACCAGGTGGCCGGTGTCCGGGTGTCCCAGTGGCCGGGGCCGGTCGGGTCGGTCAGTCGCAGGCCCAGGTCGGTCGGTTCCGGCGACTCCCCGCGACAGATCCCGGCCCGCGCCGGCGGCGTCCTGTGCCTCCCTTCGGCCTCTTCCTCCTAGGAGCCGATATCCGGAAAAACGGCCGGGTTTGGATTGAACTGCGCCCCGTCGTCGTACGTATGGTCAAGTGCGGGGTGGGACGACGGGCGAGAGGTGGCGGGCGATGATGACTCACGGCATGCGGACGGACACGCACATGGACCGACTGAACGGCCGTGGTCTGCGGGACACGGCCACCCACTACGCTCTCCTTCCGCTGCGTGTCTTCCTCGGGGTCACCTTCGTCTACGCCGGACTGGACAAACTCACCAGCAGCTCCTTCCTGAATTCCGGCGGCGCCGGGTCCATCGGTGACACCATGCGCTCGGCCCGCGACTCGGCCGCCATTCCGGCCCTGGTCGATCTGGCCTTGAAGGCCCCGGTCGGCTTCGGCTACGCCATCGCCCTCGGTGAACTGGCCGTCGGCATCGGCACCCTCCTCGGTCTGCTCGGCCGGCTGGCAGCGCTCGGCGGCGCGCTGATCTCTTTCAGCCTGTGGATGACGGTCAGCTGGGCGACGACCCCCTACTACTACGGCAACGACCTCGCCTATCTCATGGCCTGGATCCCCCTGGTCCTCGCCGGCGCCCCCTATCTCTCCGTCGACGCGGCCTGGCGGTCCCGCCGCCGACGGCATCTGGGCGGCTACTGACACCGACGGTCTGTCGCCCGGCCGACGACGCGGGCCGCCCGTCCGGCGCCCGGCCCCGGCGCCTGCTCGCCGGAGTTGCCGGCGGGATCGGCCCGTATGGCAGCGGGCGCCACCGCGGGGCTGTGGCCCGCACCTGCGGCGAGTGCCTACCCGTTCTCGGTGTCGACCCGTCTGCGTACGGCCCGGGCCACCGCCGCCGTGGCCCCGGCGAGGAACAGGCCACCCACGACCAGCGGAACCACCGCGAACCACGGCGTCTCCCACAACCCGCCCGCGTCCCCCGCGTAGACCACCCCCGTGCCGGTGAGAAAGAGCCCGGCGACCAGCTTCCCCGGCTGGAACTCATGACGCAGCACGGCTGACCTCCACCTGTCCCAGACCGACCCCGAGCCTGAGGTCCAGCGTGCCGGCGTTCTTGACGCCCGCGGCCGGTGTCAGCGTCACGTTCCTGAGCCTGCGCGGCTGCACGTCCACGTCCTTCCTGTTGTCCCCCGGCAACCGGATGTCGCCGACACCCACCTCGATGTTCATCCGCACGGTCGTGTCCGTCGGCACGATCACCTTCAACTGCCCGGCACCCACATGGGCGTCCGTCGTGGCCGTCCGGCCCCTGCCCGGACGCACCCGGCTCAGGTCCAGCGTGCCGCGGCCGGTGCCGAGGTCGTACGCCGGCCGCAGCTGCGCCGCCGCGGCGGGACTCCAGGAGGTGTCTCTCCAGTGGGTGGTGATGTCCCTCGGCAGGGCCGCCGTCCCGGCGAGCAGGACCGCCGTGACGATCGCCAGGAACACCGTCCCGGCTCCCGTACGCCCGAGGAACGCGCTGACCGCGAGACCCAGGCCGAACACCGCCAGCGCGCACGCCAGACCGGTCTGCAGGCTGGTGCCCAGCGGATGCGTGTCCCAGGTCAGCCCGGTGCCCAGGCCGCCCGCCACCAGGGCGAGCAGGAGCACCCAGCCGCCGATCCAGCGCGGGCCGCGCGGTCTCGGGGGCGCCGCGGGTCGCGGCTGCGGGGAGCCCTGGTGGCCGTGGTGCGTCCAGGGGATGGCGATGCCGACGTCGACCACCGAGGTGAGATCCCGGGCGCGGGCGTCGCCGGGCCCCCACAGATAGCCGGTGCCACCGACATGGGTGCCGTCCTTGACGATCGGGTCCCGCCACCACGAGGGATAGATGTCGACGACCGGCGGCGCCTGGGCCTCAGGCGGCGCGTCCGCGGCGGCCTGGGCGGCGAGCAGGTCGGGGCCGGGGGCGCCGCGGCGCCGCGACCAGTACCCGGCGGCCGCCAGCAGCAGGGAGAGCACCACGGCGAAGGCCAGCACGCCGCCGTTTCTCAGCATGGTCAGGAAGATTCCGCAGCCGACCAGGGCGAACAGCACTGCGGCGAGCGCCTGCCCGTCGACCCGGCCGGTCAGCAGCTTGCGGACCTCGTTCTCCTCCTCGTCCTCGTACGGCACCAGCAGCCAGGCGAAGCCGTAGAAGATGAGGCCGATGCCGCCGGTCGCGGACAGCACGGCCAGGGTGATCCGGAAGATCACCGGGTCCACGTCTGTGTGCCGACCGAGGCCCGCGCACACGCCCGCGATCATCTTGTGCCCGCGGTCGCGCCGGAACCGCCCCGGGACTCCGGCGGGCTGCTCCTGCTCCTGCTCCTTGTCCCTGCCCCGCTGCTGTGCACCGGTGTGCGTGCCGGCGCCGGCCGCTCCCGATGTCCTCGTCGCGGCGGACGCGGCATCCGTCGGCCCGGTGCCCGGGGCCGGGCGCGGGCCGGAGCCGGGTCCCGGACCCGTCGCGGCGTGCTCGTGATCCGTCATGCGTCCATGGTGACGGGCCGGCCGCCGCCGCGTCAGTCGGGACGACCCTGGGCGAACCCTGAATTCGGCCCTGACGCGGTCCAGGGAACCCCGCGAGCGGCGCCCGGCCGCCTCGGCCGGACGCTCCCCGCCCGGCCCCGAAGAAGATCAGGGACGTCTGGGGGCCGACCCTGATGCCTGGCCCCGCCGGGCATGTGACCATCGTTGGCATGCCGGAAGCCGCAAGCCTCCCCCTCGACGACCCGCGGCCGCCGCGCAAGCTCTACCGCAGCAGTGACGGACGCTGGCTCGGTGGAGTGGCGCGGGGCCTCGCCGGGCATCTCGGGCTGCCCGTGATCTGGGTGCGGCTGGCCTTCGTCGGCCTGTTCATGGCCAACGGTCTCGGCGCGCTGCTGTACGCGGCGTTCTGGTTCTTCGTTCCGCTCGGCGTCGGCGGCGTCGGTGCCCACAAGCCGCCGGTCGCCGCGGAGGCCGTGCCCAGCGGACGGCGCAGACTCGTGACCCGCAAGCCGGACCGCGGGCAGATCGTCGCGCTGCTGCTCATGGTCATCGTGTCCATCGTGTTCGTGGGCAGTGTGAACCTGACCGGCGCGGCCAAGGCGTATCTGCTGCCCGCCGTCCTCGTCGCGGCCGGTGTCGCCCTCGTCTGGCGTCAGGCGGACAACGCCCGCCGCGCCCGCTGGGTCGAGGTCGGCCGTCGGCGGCGCACCCTCACCCTGGTGCGCGCGGCCGCCGGCGTTCTGCTCGTCACGGCCGGTGTCTCCGCCGTGTTCTGGCTCCAGGGCTCGACCGCTCACCTCGGCGCCGTCCTGCAGGCCGCGCTCGCCGTCGTCGTCGGCATCACCCTGCTCGCCGGCCCGTATCTGGTCCGGATGACCCAGGACCTCTCCGAGGAGCGCCTGATGCGCATCCGCGCCCAGGAGCGGGCGGAGGTCGCCGCGCACGTGCACGACTCGGTGCTGCACACCCTCACCCTGATACAGCGCAACGCCGACAACGCGAACGAGGTGCGTCGTCTCGCCCGCGCCCAGGAGCGCGACCTGCGCACCTGGCTGTACAAACCGGAGGGCACCGGCAAGGACGAGGCCGACGAGCCGGACACCGTCGCCGAGGCGGTGCGGCGCAACGCCGCCGAGGTGGAGGACAAGCACGGCGTGCCCATCGAGGTCGTCGTGGTCGGCGACTGCCCGCTGGACGAGAGGACCGGCGCGCAGATGCAGGCGGCGCGCGAGGCGATGGTGAACGCCGCCAAGTACGGTGGCGAGGGCGGCGCCGTACAGGTCTATGCCGAAGTCGAGGGGAAGACGGTCTTCGTGTCCGTGCGCGACCGGGGGCCCGGCTTCGACCTCGACTCGATACCCGCCGACCGCATGGGCGTCAGAGAATCGATCATCGGCCGCATGGAGCGCAACGGCGGCACGGCCCGGCTGCGGTCGGTGCCGGGCGGCGGCACGGAGGTCGAGTTGGAGATGGAGAGGGCGGAGAAGACGTCATGAGCGACGCGACCGAGGCGAACGGCACGGCTGGAGCCCCGCAGGCGCCCGGGACCGGGGCCGCCGACAGCGGCGCGGGCGGACGGCACGTACGGGTGGTGCTCGTGGACGACCACCGGATGTTCCGCACCGGCGTCCAGGCAGAGATCGGGCAGACCGCCGAGACCGGCGTGGAGGTGGTCGGCGAGGCCGCGGACGTCGACCAGGCGGTCACCGTCATCACCGTCACCCGGCCCGAGGTGGTCCTCCTCGACGTCCATCTGCCGGGCGGCGGCGGGGTCGAAGTGCTGCGCCGGTGCGCGCCTTTGACGGCGGACGCCGAGCGGCCCGTCCGGTTTCTCGCGCTGTCGGTGTCGGACGCGGCGGAGGACGTGATCGGGGTCATCCGCGGCGGCGCCCGCGGCTATGTGACCAAGACCATCACCGGTACCGATCTGGTCGACTCCATCTTCCGTGTGCAGGAGGGCGACGCCGTCTTCTCCCCGCGGCTGGCCGGGTTCGTCCTGGACGCCTTCGCCTCCACCGACGCCCCGCCCGTGGACGAGGACCTGGACCGCCTCACCCAGCGCGAGCGCGAGGTGCTGCGGCTGATCGCCCGTGGCTACGCCTACAAGGAGATCGCCAAGCAGCTGTTCATCTCCGTGAAGACGGTCGAGTCCCATGTCTCGGCGGTCCTGCGCAAGCTCCAGCTGTCCAACCGCCATGAACTGACCCGCTGGGCGACGGCCCGCCGGCTGGTCTGACCTCGCCGGGTCCCTGCCCGGTCGTCCCTCACGCCACCCGGGTCGCCCCCGCGAAAGGCATGAGGTCGACCGGGGCCAGCCGGACCGGTGCCGAGGGGTTCGGTGCGTGGATGATCTGCCCGTTGCCCACGTAGATGCCGACGTGGCTGATCCCGGAGTAGTAGAAGACCAGGTCTCCGGGCTGGAGTTCGGAGCGGGAGACGCGACGGCCCGCGTTGATCTGGGCGTAGGTGGTGCGGGGCAGGGAGACGCCGGCGGAGCGGTAGGCGGCCTGGACCAGGCCCGAGCAGTCGAAGGCGTTGGGGCCGGCAGCGCCCCACACGTAGGGGCTGCCGAGCTTGGCGTAGGCGTAGGCGATGGCCTCGGCGGCACGTGCGTTCGGGGCCGCGGCCGACCCGGCCTGTTCCAGCGCGCCCCGGGCGTCCGAGGCCGAGCGGGAAGCGCGCCCCGGCGCGGTTCCGTCCGCACCGGTGATCTCGGTGCGCTGCCGCGGAGTGAGCCGGGCCAGCAACCGCCGGGCCTCGTCCAGCTTGCCGGTGATCGTCTGCTTCTGCCGCCGCAGTTCGGCCTGCCGGGACCGCAGCGACGTCAGCTCGACGCGGGCGGCGCCGCGCAACTGCTCGATCTCCCGCAGCTCTTCGCGCACCCGGGACATGGCGGCGCTCTCGCGGTCACCGGCCCGCTCCGCGAACGCGGCGTCGTCCAGGTACCGGTCGGGGTCGCCGGACAGGGCGAGCTGCCAGGCCGGCGCGAAGCCGCCCTCGCGGTACTGCGCCGCCGCGACCGAACCGAGCGCGTCCCGGGCCGTGTCGAGCTTCTCCTGCTTGCGTGCGGTCTCGTCGCGCAGCGCGTTCAGCCGCCGCTGAGCGGTGTCCGCCCGCTCCTTGGTGCCGTCGTATTTCTCGGTCGCGGTCTCGGCCTCCTGGTACAGCTTGTCGACCTCGGCCTTCACCTGTGCCGGCGTCAGCTGCGGCTCGGCGTGTCCGGTGCCGTCGAACCCCGTCGCGGTGGCCGCGCCGGCCAGGGCGAGGGTGGCGGCCGTCCGGGCCGTACGGCCGCCGATCGAGTGGTGCCGGGGCTTGCGGTGCGCTGCCACCTGGGCCGTCACGTCCTTCCGTACGACTCGCACGACGAGGGGTCCGGCGTCCGGCGGCGGCCCGTACAGGGGCAGCGGGCCACCGCCGGACCCTTCTCGGCGGTGGTGGCCGACGGCCGCCCCTGGCCCGGGCGGCGGTGGGGAGTCGGTCACCTGGGGGAGGACGCTAGGCCCGTCTGTGACGAGTTGGTAACGCGTGTACGAAACTGGTCCCGACGGACCGGGGAGTGACCGTATGTGACCGCATTGCCGTGCAGCGCCGGTCGCCTTCACACAGCGTGGTGACCGAAGCGCGGAAAGCGGGACAGGCGGTAGGCGTGGGGTGCTATGGGGCGCATATATGCAAGATTACTCACGCGCCTGCCGACCGCTGCGGCCGGGGCCGGTGGCAGGGGGCTCCGGGGCCCCTGGCTAGGCTCCGGGCCATGGACGCACTCATCCATCTCTTCGTCGGCCTGCACATCATCGGCATCGCCGCGCTGCTCGGCGGTTTCCTCACCCAGATGAAGGCGATGGGCCAGGGCACGGCCCGGTTCGTGCCCGGGATGCTGCACGGCGCGCTGACCATGCTGGTCACCGGCGTGGCCCTGGTCGGCCTCAACCAGGCTGACGGCCACCACGTCGACACCATCAAGATCGGTACCAAGCTGGCGCTGCTGATCGTGATCCTCGGACTGGTCTATGTGAAGCGCGACGAGGAGAAGATCGACAAGGGCATGTTCGGGCTGGTCGGCACACTGACCATGGCGAACGTCTTCATCGCCGTCCTGTGGACCTGACGCTCACCCGTCACCGCCGGCGGCGGCCGCGAGCACCGCACCTGCGGCGACCACGAGCCACGCCGCCACCGAGACCCACAGCAGCAACCGCCCCGGCCAGGTGAGCCAGGGGACGCCGACCGCGGACACGACGGACAGCACCGCCACCGCCGTCATCCCCATCGGGAACACCGTCGCCCAGCGCTGTACGTGATAGCCGCGCCGGGGACACGCCGCCTCGGCGGCCACCAGCACGACGTACCAGACGAGGTCCAGCACCAGCAGGACGACCGTCACGGTGCGCAGCGTGCCGCGGTCGTCGCCGTTCCAGAGGTACAGGCCCGTGTCCCCGGCCGCCAGCAGTCTGGCCCCCGCCAGCGCCGAGATCGCGAGCGCCCCGCCCGCGACCCAGTGGTCGCCCGCCCCCTCCAGCAGCTGCCGTGCGTCGAAGCGGGCCAGTACGACGCCGTAGAGCACCAGACCCAGCCAGAACACCACCAGCGCGGTGTGCGCGAGCCACGCCGTCCGCTCGGCCGCGGCCAGCGTGGCGGCCAGTACGACGAGGCCCTCCGTGGCCACACAGCACAGGAACACCGCGCCGGACATGCGCCGCCTCCAGCGCCGTACGACCAGGAACAGCAGCACCGGCCAGAGCAGCGCGGCGAGGGCCAGCAGGGCCTCGGCCGTGGTCTGCCAGCCCAGGGCGGACATCCGGGTGCCCAGCACCGTGGTCGCGGCGACGGAGGTGAGCGCGCCCGGGCCCTCCGCTTCGGCCATCCAGCGGGACGGCTCGGCGACCAGCCGCAGCACGAAGGCGGCGGCCAGCGCGACCCAGGCCACCCAGGCCAGCGCCAACGCCGCTCGGGAAAGGATCTCGGCGCCGGTCAGATGCAGGCCCATCGACAGGGTGCCGGTCGCCATCACCGCGGACCCGGCCGCGGGGGACCGCTCCGCCCCCCACGCGCGCAGACCTGAAATGCCGGGCATGTGCCGATGCTAGGGAGCCGCGGCGCCCCGCCCGGGAAGGGCGCGCGGGGGGAGGGGAAAACGCCTGCACGCGCGTGATGGACGTGAGAACAACGGCCACGCGCGCGTGCGGACGGAGCATGCCCGTACCGCGCCTGGGGTGCACGCGGACCGGGCCGGTCAGCCGGGGCGCACCACGCTGTGGATGATCGACTCGCCGCCGTAGTAGATGGACTCCTCGCGGACGTACGCGCCCGGCTTCGGCGCGTGGATCATCATGCCGTTGCCGATGTAGATGCCGACGTGGCTGATGTCGTCGTAGAAGAAGATCAGATCACCCGGCCGCGCGTCGGTCAGCGAGACCGTGGTGCCTGCATCGACCTGGTCGTACGTGGTACGCGGAAGGGTGACGCCGGCGGCCTTCCAGGCGGCCTGGGTGAGACCGGAGCAGTCGTAGGAGTCCGGGCCGGTGGCGCCCCACACATAGGGCTTGCCGATCTGCGCACGGGCGAAGGCGATCGCCTTCTCGGCCTTCGTGTCGTACGAGCCGGCTGTCGTGGACCCGGCCGAGCCGGAGCCCGACCCCGTCGGCGAGGACGACGAGGACGAGCCGGTCTGCTGCTGAGCCGCCTGCCGCTTCGCCAGCTCGGCCGCCTTGCGTGCCGCCTCCTGCTGCTTCTCCCGCTCGATGGCGGCCAGCCGCGCCTTCTCCTGGGCCGTCAGCGACGACAGCAGCTCGCGCGCGGAGGCCAGTTTCTGCTGCACGGTGGCCTTGGCGGTCTGCAACTCGTGCTGCGACGCGTCCAGCGTCCGCAGGCCTTCCGCGGCCTGCCGCCGATCCTTCATCGTCGCGGCCTGCTCGCCGATGTAGGCGTCCACCGCGCTCTTCTCCCGCGAGGTCAGCCGGTTCATGAGCTGGCTCTGGTCGAAGTAGTCCTGCGGGTCGTTCGCCAGCAGGAAGGTGGCCGTGTCGGGAGCGGCGGCACCGGTGCGGTACTGGGCCGCGGCGAAGGAACCCAGCTCGTCGCGGGCCTTGTTGAGGCGCTCGGTGCGCCGGGCGAGCTCGTCGCGGAGAGCGTCCACACGTCCCCGCTGCCGGCCGGTCCGCTCCTTGGCCGCGTCGTACTTCTCGGTCGCCGACTCCGCCTGGCGGTAGAGGTCGTCGACCTTCTTCTCGACCTCCTCCAGGCTGGGCTTGTCGTGATCGGCTCTCGGGGCGGCCTCGGCGGTCTGCGAGAACACGGCCATGGAGGTGAGGGCTGCGGTGGCGAGGGCGGGGGTGCGGAGGCCCGCTCCAGAGGTCCCGCCGGGGCGCGGCTTGCGGTGCGACGCCAAGGAGGCGACTCCTTCCAATGGGCCGCCTACCGGGTTAGCTGTCGGGTTCGGGCGGCGGTTCGGAAGGGTTGCCCTACGGCGTCGTCCCGTCGGGAGTCGGCCGATTCACCCCGGGATCGGTTGGGTCCCCGGCTCCGGGCGCCGCGGGGCGCGCCGGACTCGGCGGAGGCCGCGCACGCGGCCCGACGGCAACCTAGCCAACTCGTGTGACTAGTGTGAAGGTTGGTGCGTGATATGTCCGATACATTTTTGTGATCCGACGCCGGGATCACCGCGATGTCATCGGGTGATTCCGCAGGGTGAGGGGACTCGCGTGCCTCCTGTGACGGCCGTCTTTCCGGGACGGCGACCGGTTGTCGGCGGGGCGCCCTAGACTCGTAGAGCGATGAGCAGCCTCTTTGACGACAGCTTCCTGGCGGACCTCCAGGCCCCTCGCGGGCACGAGGGGGAACCTCCGCCGCCGCCCGAGGACGATCACACTCCGGAGCCGCTGCCGGACGATCTGTTCGGTGGGAAGTTCGACACGCCGCCGGACCGGGACACCCACTACCGCGACGGCGCCCCGCGCCCCGTCCTCGACGCGGCGGCCCTGCTGGAAGGGCTGAACGACAACCAGCGCGCCGCGGTCCGGCACGCCGGCTCCCCGCTGCTCATCGTCGCCGGTGCGGGCTCCGGCAAGACCCGCGTGCTCACCCACCGCATCGCCCACCTGCTCGCCGAGCGGAACGTGCACCCGGGCCAGATCCTCGCGATCACCTTCACGAACAAGGCAGCGGGCGAGATGAAGGAGCGTGTCGAGCAGCTCGTCGGCCCGCGCGCGAACGCGATGTGGGTGATGACCTTCCACAGCGCGTGCGTGCGCATCCTGCGCCGCGAGAGCAAGAAGCTCGGCTTCACCTCCAGTTTCTCCATCTACGACGCCGCCGACAGCAAGCGCCTGATGGCACTGGTCTGCCGCGACCTGGACCTCGACCCCAAGCGCTTCCCGCCGAAGTCCTTCAGTGCGAAGATCAGCAATCTGAAGAACGAGCTGATCGACGAGGAGGACTTCGCCGCCCAGGCCACCGACGGTTTCGAGAAGACTCTCGCCCAGGCCTATGCGCTCTACCAGTCACGCCTCCGCGAGGCGAACGCGCTCGACTTCGACGACCTGATCATGACGACGGTCAACCTGCTGCGCGCCTTCCCGGACGTCGCAGAGCACTACCGCCGTCGCTTCCGGCACGTGCTGGTCGACGAGTACCAGGACACCAACCACGCCCAGTACGCGCTCGTCCGCGAGCTGGTGGGCACCGGCGAGCGCGACGAGAACACCCCGCCCGGGGAGTACGACATCCCGCCCGCCGAACTGTGCGTCGTCGGTGACGCGGACCAGTCGATCTACGCCTTCCGTGGCGCGACGATCCGCAACATCCTCCAGTTCGAGGAGGACTACCCGAACGCGACGACGATCCTGCTGGAGCAGAACTACCGCTCCACGCAGACCATCCTGTCGGCCGCCAACGCGGTCATCGAGCGCAACGAGTCCCGCCGTCCGAAGAACCTGTGGACCAACGCGGGCCGGGGCGCCCGGATCACCGGCTACGTCGCCGACACCGAGCACGACGAGGCGCAGTTCGTCGCCGACGAGATAGACCGCCTGGTCGACGCGGGCGAGGCCAAGGCCGGTGACGTCGCCGTCTTCTACCGCACCAACGCCCAGTCCCGTGTGTTCGAAGAGGTCTTCATCCGCGTCGGCCTGCCCTACAAGGTCGTCGGCGGCGTCCGCTTCTACGAGCGCAAGGAGGTCCGGGACGTCCTGGCCTACCTGCGCGTACTCGCCAACCCCGAGGACTCGGTGCCGCTGCGCCGCATCCTCAACGTGCCCAAGCGGGGCATCGGGGAGCGTGCGGAGGCGATGATCGACGCCCTCGCCCAGCGCGAGAAGATCAGCTTCCCGCAGGCGCTCAAGCGCGTGGACGAGGCGTACGGCATGGCCGCGCGCTCGTCCAACGCCGTCAAGCGGTTCAACACGCTGATGGAGGACCTGCGCACCATCGTCGAGTCGGGCGCGGGACCGGCCACCGTGCTGGAGGCCGTCCTCGAACGCACCGGCTACCTCGCCGAGTTGCAGGCCTCCACCGACCCGCAGGACGAGACCCGTATCGAGAACCTCCAGGAACTCGCGGCCGTGGCCCTGGAGTTCGAGCAGGAGCGCGGCGAGGGAGAGGCCGGCACGCTCGCCGACTTCCTGGAGCAGGTCGCCCTGGTCGCCGACTCCGACCAGATCCCGGACGACGAAGAGGGCGACGGCGTCATCACCCTGATGACCCTGCACACCGCCAAGGGTCTGGAGTTCCCGGTCGTCTTCCTGACCGGCATGGAGGACGGCGTCTTCCCGCACATGCGCGCCCTCGGCCAGACCAAGGAGCTGGAGGAGGAGCGCCGCCTGGCTTACGTCGGCATCACACGCGCGCGGGAGCGGCTCTACCTCACGCGCTCGGCGATGCGCAGCGCCTGGGGACAGCCGTCGTACAACCCTCCTTCCCGCTTCCTGGAGGAGATCCCGGCCACCCATGTGGACTGGAAGCGGACGGGAGCGGCGGCGCCGGTGTCCTCCGGTCCGGCCGCCGGGATCGCGGCCTCGCTGTCGTCGTCCCGTTCGCGTTCGTCCGCGTCGGGCGCGTCCGGGTTCGCCACCCGGCGCACCACGGACAAGCCGGTGGTCGCGCTGGCCGTCGGCGACCGGGTCACGCACGACCAGTTCGGGCTCGGCACGGTCGTCGCCGTGAAGGGCACGGGCGCCAACGCGGAGGCGACGATCGACTTCGGCGACGCCAAGCCCAAGCGGCTGCTGCTGCGGTACGCGCCGGTGGAGAAGCTCTAGACACGCGTGAGCCCCGCCGGACGGGCGGGGCTCGGCCGCGGAACCCGGTCCGGGGCGCTCAGGTCGGGTCCAGGCCGTGACTGCGCAGCCACGGCAGCGGGTCGATGGCCGCCCCGCCCGCGGGCCGCACCTCGAAGTGCAGGTGCGGTCCGGTGGAGTTGCCGGAGTTCCCGGAATAGGCGATCGGCTGGCCGGCCTCGACGGACGTGCCGGCGTGTACGCGGTAGCTGGACAGATGGCAGTACCAGGTCTGCGTGCCGTCCTTCGCCGTCACGATCATCATGTTGCCGTAGGCGCTGTTCCACTTGGTGGAGACGACGCCGTCGGTCGCGGCCATCACCGTGGTGCCGTACGAGACAGGGAAGTCGATGCCCGTGTGCACGGACATCCAGTTCACACCGGCCTGGCCGAAGTAGGCGCTCAGCCCCTTCTGGGTGACCGGCAGCACGAACTTGGGGCGCAGCCGCTCCTTGAGCGCGGCCGCCGCCGCGGCCTTCTTCTGTTCCAGCTCCTGCTGGTTCTTGAGGTCGATCCGCTCCTGCGTCCGGCTCGCCCGGTCGGCGAAGTCGTGGGCGCCCGCGGACAACGTCGTCAGCTGGCTGTCCAGCTTGCTGTTGGCGACCGACGGCTTCACCGCGTGCGCGTCCGGGGCGGAGGCGGTGGTGTCCTGGCCGCCGCCGGTCAACGTGCCCACCGAGGCGGCGGCGATCCCGGCGACCCCCATCACACAGGCCGAGGGCACGGCGACGGTCAGCAGGGCGGAGCGCTTGGCGGGCGTACGACGGCGGGAGCGCGCGGCACCGCGCGAGCCGCCGCGGGTCACCGGCGCCGCACCGGCCTCTTCCTGGTCCTCCCGCAGACCGCTCGTGGCGGGCAGTTCACCGGTGGCGCCGTACTCTTCGCTCTCGGGGTGCGGTTCGCCGGAGGCGACGCCCTCGTAGGGCGTCCCGTCCCCGTACGGCACCTGCGGGAAGGCCGTGGTCGCCTGCGGGTCGCCGGTCCGGTCGAAGGCGGCGTCCTGCAGGCCGAACGGTTCGGCAGCGTGCTCGTGCTGGGCCGGTACGGCGTACCCGCCGGAGTTCCACTGCGTGGCGTCGTACGTACCCGACTCGAAGCTCTGCGTGCCCCATGCCCACTGCTGGGTCGGCTCGGCGACGCCGGACGGGTCGGGCCGCAGCCAGGCGCTCGCGTCCCACTGGCCGCTGACGTCGTTGCCCGTCGCCTGCGCGGGGACCGTCCATGCGGTGGCGTCGTAACCGCCGGTGTCGTAGACGGCGTGGTGCTGGGCCGCGTACGGGTCGTAGGTCAGCCCCTGGCCGGTCTGCCAGTGGGTGCTGTCGTAGGCGCCGGTGGTGTGCTCGCCGGGCATGCTGCCGAAGAGCGGGTCCGTGGAGAAGGCACCGGGAAAACCCGTGGCGTCGTAACCGCCGTACGTGGTGAGGTCGCCGTAAGGGGACTCCTGCGTGCCGTACGGGGCGTCGTAGTGTGCGGCGGAGGCGTCGGAAGCCGGGGCCGGGGTGGTCATGGTCCCCGACGGGTGACGGTCGTTCACCAACTTCTCTTTCGCCTCGACAACAGGGGCTGCCAGAGCAGTGCGGCGACTGTACCCGCCGGTACCTGGGCGCGACAATCTTCAGTTGGTTTCGTGCCCGTCGGAAACGGGCATTCGGCGGTGTTTCGGGGGGCACCGGACACGAGTTTGGCCGAGAGTTCGATTGCCGTTCGACCTGCGGTGACTGTTCGCCACCTGTTGGTCACGCGTCCGTCGTCACGTCACGCGACCGTCAGGCCGTCGGCCACCCGGTCTCCAGGGGCCGCGGTCTCGAGGGCCTCGCGTATCCCGGCCGCGACGGCGGGGTGCACGGGCAGGGCGAGGTGCCCGATACCGGACACCCGGACGTTCTGCGCGTCGAGATCGGGGTGCTCCAGGCAGGCGGTCTCCAGCGGCACCATCACCGAGTCCAGGTCGCTCCAGAAGCTGACGAACCGTGTGCGGCAGCCGGGCGCGGGGCGGGCCAGCTCTTCGATGACCTGCGAACCGGGCCGCATCTGGCGCACGATCGGATGGGCGTTGGCCAACGGCGCCGCGCTGGTCCCCGAGTGTGGTGTACCCAGCGTGACCAGTGTCCGCACTCGCAGGTCACCACCCAGACACTGCACGTAGTACCGCGCGATCAGTCCGCCGAGGCTGTGCCCCACGATGTCCACCCGCTCGTTGCCGGTGTGCTCGCAGATCTCCTCGACGTGCCGGCCCAGCAGCTCGGCGGCGGCACGGATGTCGCAGGTCAGGGGGGAGTAGTTGAGCGAGATGACGCGCTGCCTGCCGTGCTGGGCGAGGTTGCGGCGCAGGAACACGAACACCGAGCGGTTGTCGATGAAACCGTGCAGCAGCACCACCGGCGGGCCCGTCCGGACCGGCAGCTGGGCGGTGCCGTCCTGGACCGGCAGGGCGGGGCAGCGGCGCTCCTGGGTGAGACCGGTCGGATACAGCAGGAGATGGCCGGCCAGGATCGCGGCCTCCAGGGCCGTCGCCTTGAGCAGCGCCACGGGGATTCCAGCGAGTCTGCCGGGCCACAGGCGCCGGCAGAACGGGAGAAAGAGCGGGAGTACCCCGGTGACCTTCATGGGCCGACCTCCTGTCGGCACGCCGGAGGACGGCTCGATCCCCCGTGTGCCCTCATGTCCCACCATGTGATTTCCCCCTCGCTGCGCACCGTAAAACTGCCGGTTGCGGGATGCTGGAGATAACGTTCGTTCACTTGACGACGGGTGGCGGAACGCGCCAAAAGTGCGGTACTTGTCGTTACGGACGGAAGCGATCGCTTCCGTGGTCGTTCGATGGAGGCAGTGATGGGTGTGGCAGCCGGTCCGATCCGTGTGGTGGTGGCCAAGCCGGGACTCGACGGCCACGATCGCGGGGCCAAGGTCATCGCGCGTGCCCTGCGCGACGCCGGTATGGAGGTCATCTACACCGGGCTCCACCAGACGCCCGAACAGATCGTGGACACCGCCATCCAGGAGGACGCCGATGCGATCGGCCTGTCCATCCTGTCCGGCGCGCACAACACGCTGTTCGCCGCGGTGATCGACCTGCTCAAGGAGCGCGACGCCGCGGACATCCTCGTCTTCGGCGGCGGCATCATCCCGGACGAGGACATCACGCCGCTGAAGGAGAAGGGCGTCGCGGAGATCTTCACGCCCGGCGCGACGACCGCGTCGATCGTGGAGTGGGTGCGGGAGAACGTACGCCAGCCGGCTGCCTCCGGCGGCTGAGCGGGGGTCTGTGGCGGGTCGGCCGTCGGTTCGGTGAGCGAGGGGCGGCGTGTCCGAAGGCTCCGCCCCCGGGCCTCCGTCCGTCCTGGACGGTGCAGTCCTCAACCACCGGACGCTCCGTGGGCACCTGCCGGTGCCAGTTCGGCAGTCATCTCCGCCCTGAGCCGCAATGTCGTCACCAGCCGCTGGAACGCCTCCGTCCAGTAGCCGCCGGCACCCGGCGCCGCGTCCTCCCGTTCGTCGGGTGCCGCCAGCAGCGCCTCCAGCCAGCCGGCCTCCGCAGGATCCAGACAGCGTTCGGCCAGCCCCATCACCCCGCTGAAACTCCACGGGTAACTGCCCGCGTCCCGCGCGATGTTCAGCGCGTCCACGACCGCGCGGCCCAGCGGCGCGGCCCAGGGCACCGCGCACACCCCGAGCAGCTGGAACGCCTCCGACAGGCCGTGCGTCGCGATGAACCCTGCCACCCACGCGGCCCGTTCCTCCGGCTCCAGGGCGGCCAGCAGCTTCGCGCGCTCCGCCAGCGACACCGCGCCCGGCCCACCCGCCTCCGGCGCCGACGGCGAGCCCAGCAGCGCCCTCGACCACTCGGTGTCCCGCTGCCGTACCGCCGCCCGGCACCAGGCCGCGTGCAGCTCGTCCTGCCAGCCGTCCGTCACCGGCAGCGCCACGATCTCCCGCGCCGTCCGCCCGCCCAGCCGTCCCGGCCATGTGCTCAGCGGCGCCGCCTCCACCAACTGCCCCAGCCACCATGACCGTTCCCCTCTGCCCCCGGGAGGTGTGGCCACCACACCGTCGCGCTCCATGCCGGAGTCGCACTCGAGTGGCGCTTCCACCGCGATCGCCCGCGACGGCCCGGTGCGATCCAGGGCCACACATGCCACGGCACGAACGGCCATGCGCGCGGCGAGCGACGACGCGGGCAGGGCCGACAGCAGCTCCGCCGCCGTCGCCCGCACAGTGCGGCTGCGGTCCCCGAGCGCCTGCTCCAGGAACGGCTCGTCGTCGGCGCACAGGCCGGCGCGCAACGAGTCGAGGAACATCAGCCGGTCCTCCGCCCGCTCCGTCGGCCAGGTCGAGGCCAGCAGCTTCCGGCCGAGCGCGGGCGTACGGCTGCGCAGCGCGCCCAGCAGGGCCACGCGCTCGGCGAACAGCCCCTCCTGCCACAGCCGGCGCACCCCTTCGGCGTCCTCGGGGCCGGGCAGCGTGGCGCCGCCGCCGGGGGCCGCGCGCAGTGCGAAGCGCCAGTCCGGGTTCAGCCGGGCCAGCCACAGGGCGCGCGGGCCCGCGAACGTCAGCGCCGCCGGGCGCAGATCCGTACGGCCCCGGGCCGCGTCCAGCAGGGCGGGCAGCGTCTGCGGCGGCGCGGCGTACCCGTGCGCGTTGGCCACCGCGAGCCACTGCGGGAGCAGCTCCACGAGGTCCGGTGAGCTGCCCCTGCGGCCAGCTGTTCCGCCGTCGGAACGGCCGGCCAGCAGCGTGGCCAGTCTGCGGCCCGCCGCGGCGGGCAGGGCCGGGCGCGGGTCCCCGGGCGCGGGTTCGGGCCGGCGCGCGGCTCGTGCGGGCCGCAGCCCGGCCCGCCGTCGTACGGTCGCCACGGCGGCCGCGTCCAGCAGAGCCAGGGGCGCCTCCCGACCGGATCCGGCGTACGCCACCGGGCGCCGGCCGGTACCGAGGAGAGCGGTGGTGACCAGATCGTCCCAGGTACTTGCCGGGTGCGTGGCGGCCACATCGGTCGAGGTCATCCTGTCCGTCCCGTTCATCGCGTTCCCTTCCATGCGCGATTGGCCGTGCCGTCCTTTCGCGGCAGGGCGGTCAGCACAGGGGCACCGCCTCGCCCGGGCCCTCCGGCCAGGCCGTGAGGGGGGTGAAGCCGCGGTGGCCGCACTCGCCGAAGACCCTGAGGGGGGCGCCGCCCGACAGGGCGACCAGCCGCCACAGGCCGGAGCGGGACCGGGCGGCCCGGGTCAGCGGAAGGGCGGAGTCCGTGTCGGCGTCGGCCAGCTGCCACAGGTCGCCGTCCGGGACCGGTATCACCCGCTCCAGCGTCACCGGAACCGACTCCAGCCAGGGGTCGTCTCGCAGCGCCGCGCCGTAGCGTGCCGCCGCCTCGGCCGTGCTCGTGCCCGGTGGGCGGAAGGTGGCCGGTGCGGGCGGGGTGAACCGCTGGCCCAGGGCGGCCCGGAACTGTCCGGTGCCCGGATGAGCGGACAGCTCCGCGTCCAGGGCCAGCCCGACCGGCAGGTGCAGCTCCGGCGCCCGGCCGGCAGCGCCGTAGGACAGCAGCAGCCGGGTGTGGCCCGACGCGGCGCCGTGCAGCCAGATCCGGCGGGTCGTCAGTTTCGCGTCCACCGTGTCGTACTGGGCGAGGACCAGCCAGCGGTCGCGCACCGGCGCGCCGTCCACCGTGCCGGGCAGGCCCAGCCGGGAGCGGACCGTGGCCGCGAGAGCGTCCGGCAGGTGCGCGCGGCGCAGCCAGCCCTGGTCGAGCAGATGCAGCAGTGCGCACTCCTCCAGCAGCCGGCCCGGCCAGCCCGCGCCGGATGCCGGGATCGCACCCAGCTCCCGCACCCGCGCGGCGAGTCCGGGCGCCTGCGCGTCGACCATACGGGCCGCCGCCTCGTCCCACAGGCCGTACCCCGCCTGCTCGACCGCGGCCAGGCCGCCGCGGAGCAGGTCCGCGAGGCGCTGTTCCAGCTCGGTCGCGCCCGCGGTGACCCGCTCGGCCCGGCGCTCGGCCCGCCGCCGTGCCGCCTCCGGGTCGGCCGCCCCGCCTCCGGCACGCCTCCCACCTCGGGCCTGCTCGGCCTCGGCGCGTCTGCGTCTGCCCGCGAGCCACCGCTCGGCCCACTGCGGCGGCCCGGCGGACGCCGGCACGCAGCCGGCGTCGTCCGCCCACAGCAGAAGCAGTCCGAGCGCGTGCTTGCACGGGAACTTACGGCTCGGGCAACTGCACGTGCAGGCAGGCCCGGCCGGGCCGGTGAGATCGACCACCGTCTGGTACGGCCTGCTGCCGCTGCCCTTGCACAGGCCCCACACCGCCCCCTCCCCACTGCCCGCGCCGGACCACGGACCGGCCGTGCCGAGTTTGCCTCCCGCCGCGCGTGACGCGGCGTCAGGCGCCAGTGCCAGCACCTGTTCCGCGGTCCACCGCACCCCCTGCTCAGTCATGCCTCCGACGGTAGGTCCCGCCACTGACAATCCGCCCGGAGCGGGCGTTCGCGCAGGTCGGAGCGATTGTCAGTGGCGTGGTGCACGGTGGATGCCAGATCCGAACCGGCCGAGCTGGAGGGGGCCTCAGCCATGACCGTGTCCATGGACGCCACGTCCGCCGAACAGAGCAAGAACGCCTTGCGACCGCACGCCGAGCACGCCTTCGCCGCCGAACTCGCCGCGCTCGCCGCGCAGGACGACCACCCGCGCCCGGCGCGCTGGAAGCTGTCGCCGTGGGCGGTGGCGACATACCTGCTCGGCGGGACCCTGCCGGACGGCACGGTGATCACACCCAAGTACGTGGGCCCGCGCCGGATCATCGAGGTCGCCGTCACCACGCTCGCCACCGACCGCGCCCTGCTCCTGCTCGGCGTGCCCGGCACCGCCAAGACCTGGGTCTCGGAGCATCTGGCGGCCGCGGTCAGCGGCGACTCCACCCTCCTGGTGCAGGGCACGGCCGGCACGCCGGAGGAGGCGATCCGCTACGGCTGGAACTACGCGCAGCTGCTCGCGCACGGGCCGAGCCGGGACGCCCTGGTGCCCGGCCCCGTCATGCGCGCCATGGCGGAAGGCATGACCGCCCGCGTCGAGGAACTGACGCGTATCCCGGCCGACGTGCAGGACACGCTGATCACGATCCTGTCCGAGAAGACGCTGCCGATCCCGGAGCTGGGCCAGGAGGTGCAGGCGGTCCGCGGGTTCAACCTGATCGCCACCGCCAACGACCGGGACAGAGGGGTCAACGACCTCTCCAGCGCGCTGCGCCGCCGCTTCAACACGGTGGTGCTGCCGCTGCCGGAGAGCGCCGACGCCGAGGTCGACATCGTCACGCGCCGGGTCGAGCAGATCGGCCGCTCCCTCGACCTGCCGGCCGCTCCCGACGGCATCGAGGAGATCCGCCGGGTCGTGACCGTCTTCCGCGAGCTGCGTGACGGCATCACCGCCGACGGACGTACCAGACTGAAGTCGCCCAGCGGCACGCTGTCCACGGCCGAGGCGATCTCCGTCGTCACCCACGGACTCGCCCTGTCCGCGCACTTCGGCGACGGGGTGCTGCGGCCGGGGGATGTCGCCGCGGGCGTCCTCGGCGTCGTCGTGCGCGATCCGGCGGCCGACCGGGTCGTCTGGCAGGAGTACCTGGAGACCGTCGTCCGTGAGCGCGAGGGCTGGACGGACTTCTACCGGGCGTGCCGGGAGGTCGGCGCATGACCGACGACAGCCGCTGGCCCAAGGTGTACGACTCCGGGCCGCTCCTGCTGGGTGTGCGGCACCACGGACCGGGTTCCGCCCGCGCGGTGCGCGGCGCCCTGGACGCCGCCCGGCCCGCCGCCGTCCTCATCGAGGGGCCGCCCGAGGCCGACGCGCTCATCCCACTCGCCGCCGACCCGGGCCTGCGGCCCCCGGTCGCCCTCCTCGCCCACGCCGTGGACGAACCGGGCCGCTCGGCGTTCTGGCCGTTCGCCGAGTTCAGCCCCGAATGGGTGGCGATCCGCTGGGCCGTGGACCACGGCGTCCCCGCCCGCTTCATCGACCTTCCGGCCGCCCACACGCTGGCCTGGGAACCGCAGGAGGCCGAGGGCGAGTTCCCCGCCGACCCCGGCCCGCCCCCAGGTCGGCAGACCGACCCGGATCCGCAGCGCGCCGACGCCGGCCGGGGCACCGGCGAGCAGGTCCGGGTCGACCCGCTCGCCGCGCTCGCCGAGGCCGCCGGGTACGACGATCCCGAGCGCTGGTGGGAGGACGTCGTCGAACACCGGGGTCCGGGCGATCGGGACCCGTTCGCCCCCTTCGCCGCCCTGGAAGAGGCCATGAGCGCGCTCCGCGAGCGGTACGGCGCCGACGGGCACGCGCGGGATCCGGTCCGCGAGGCCCACATGCGGCTCCGGCTGCGCGCCGCGCGCAAGGAGTTCGGCGAGGGGGTGGCCGTCGTCTGCGGGGCCTGGCACGTACCCGCGCTGCGCCGGAGGACCACCGCCACCGCCGACCGGGCGCTGCTGAAGGGGCTGCCCAGGGCCAAGGCCGACCTGACCTGGGTGCCCTGGACCCACCGCAGGCTCGCCCGGTCCGGCGGGTACGGCGCGGGCATCGACTCTCCGGGATGGTACGGCCACCTGTTCCACGCCCCCGACCGGCCGGTCGAGCGATGGCTGACCAAGGTGGCGCGGCTGCTCCGCGAGGAGGACCGAGTCGTGTCCTGCGCACACGTCATCGAGGCCGTCCGGCTCGCCGAGACCCTGGCGGCGCTGCGCGGACGCCCGCTGCCGGGGCTGAGCGAGACCACCGACGCCGTGCGCGCGGTGATGGGCGACGGCTCGGACGTGCCGCTGGCGCTGGTGTACGACCGGCTGGTGGTCGGCGACGTCCTCGGGGAGGTCCCGGAGTCGGCCCCCGCGGTGCCGCTGCAGCGCGACCTGACCGGACAGCAGCGTTCGCTGCGGCTCAAACCCCAGGCCGCGGAGCGGGAGTTGGAGCTGGACCTGCGCGGCGGCACCGACGCCGGCCGCAGCAGGCTGCTGCACCGGCTCCGGCTGCTCGGTGTCGGCTGGGGAGAGCCGGCCCGGTCGCGGGGGAGCACGGGAACGTTCCGGGAGACCTGGCGGCTGCGCTGGGAGCCGGAGCTGTCGGTGCGGGTCGCCGAGGCGGGGGTGTGGGGGACGACCGTACTGGGCGCCGCACAGACCAAGGCGGAGGCGGACGCGGCGGCAGCGGGCACCCTCGCCGACATCACCGCGCTCGCCGAGCAGTGCCTGCTCGCCGGGTTGCCGGACGCCCTGCCCGTGGTCATGCGGGCCCTCGCCGACCGGGCCGCGCTCGACACCGACGTCGGCCACCTCGGGCAGGCCCTGCCCGCCCTGGTCCGCTCCCTGCGCTACGGCGACGTGCGCGGCACCGACACCGGCGCGCTGGCCGACGTCGCCGCGGGCCTCGCCGAACGTGTCTTCGTGGGTCTGCCCCCGGCCTGCGCCGGCCTGGACACGGACGCGGCGCGGGAGATGCACGCCCATGTGGACGCCGTGCACACGGCGGTGGCGCTGCTGACGGAGACACCGGCCGGGGCACACGGCGGGGCGGGAGCTGGTACCGGCGGGGGGGTGGACGCCGGGGACCGGACGAGCGCGGGCCCAGGCGCCGGTGCCGGGGGAGTCGCCGGTGGTGACGGCGGCTGGGCCGTTCGCGGTGCCGGGCGCGGGGATCTGCGGGGTCGCTGGCGGGGAGTCCTGCGGATCTTGGCGCTGCGCGACACCGTGCCCGGGTTGCTGCGCGGACGGGCGGTGCGGCTGCTGTTGGACGAGGGTGCTCTGGGGCCCGAGGAGGCGGCACGGCTGATGGGGCTGGCGCTGTCGCCGGGGACACCGCCCGCCGACGCGGCCGCCTGGATCGAGGGGTTCGTCGGCGGCGGGGGCGGACTGCTGCTGGTGCACGACGAGCGGCTGCTGGATCTGGTGGACGGCTGGCTGACCAGGGTGTCGGCGGAGGCGTTCACCGACGTACTGCCGCTGCTGCGCCGCACGTTCGCGGTGTACGAGCCGGGGGTGCGCAGGACGCTCGGCGAACTGGTCCGGCGCGGGCCTGGCTCCCGGGCGGCCGGCCGGGCCGCCGATGGCGCCGTCACGGCCGGCTTCGCCACCGAGCCGGACGCCGAACGCGCCGACGCCGTAGTACCGGTGCTGCGCCTGCTGCTAGGACTGGAGGACTTCGCCGAGCCCGAGTCGGCGCGGCAGCGGGTTCTGGTCCGCGGGGGCGCCATCGACGACTACCGCCTTGTGGAGGTGGGGACATGACGGACGAGGTGATGACGGTGGGCGGGGCCGATCCGGGGGCGGAGCGGCTGCGGCGGTGGCGGCTGGTGCTCGGTGGGGACCAGGCCGACGGCACCGGATGCGTGCTGTCCGGCAGGGACGCGGCGATGGACGGCACGCTCGCCGCGCTCTACGGCAAGGGCGACAGACCCCGGGCGGGACGGGACCGTTCGGCGGGGCTCGGTGCCTCGGCGCCGTCCGTGGCGCGGTGGCTCGGCGACATCCGCGCGTACTTCCCGTCCTCCGTCGTCCAGGTCATGCAGCGTGACGCCATCGACCGGCTCGGCCTCGCCTCCCTGTTGCTGGAACCGGAGATGCTGGAAGCGGTGGAGGCGGACGTGCATCTGGTCGGCACGCTTCTCTCGCTGAACAAGGCGATGCCGGAGACGACGCGAGAGACGGCGCGCGTGGTCGTGCGCAAGGTCGTCGACGACCTGGAGAAGCGGCTCGCGAACCGCACTCGGGCCGCTCTCACCGGCGCCCTCGACCGCAGCGCGCGGATCAGCCGTCCGCGCCACCACGACATCGACTGGAGCCGCACGGTCGCGGCGAACCTCAAGCACTACCTGCCCGAGTACCGCACCGTCGTGCCCGAACGGCTCGTCGGCTACGGGCGGGCCGCGCGGTCCGTGAGGAAGGAGGTCGTGCTCTGCATCGACCAGTCGGGTTCCATGGCGGCCTCCGTGGTCTACGCGTCCGTGTTCGGCGCGGTCCTCGCCTCCATGCGGTCGATCAGCACCCGGCTGGTCGTCTTCGACACGGCGGTCGTCGACCTCACCGACCAGCTCGACGATCCGGTCGACGTCCTCTTCGGCACCCAGCTGGGCGGTGGCACGGACATCAACCGGGCGCTGGCCCACTGCCAGTCGCAGATCACCCGGCCGTCCGAGACGGTGGTCGTGCTGATCAGCGACCTCTACGAGGGCGGCATTCGCGACGAGATGCTCAAGCGGGTGGCGGCGATGAAGGCGTCCGGGGTGCAGTTCGTGACGCTGCTCGCCTTGTCGGACGAGGGCGCGCCGGCGTACGACCGGGAGCACGCCGCCGCGCTCGCCGCGCTCGGCGCACCGGCCTTCGCCTGTACGCCCGACCTGTTCCCCGAGGTCATGGCGGCCGCACTGGAGAAGCGGCCGCTGCCGATACCGGACACGGCGTGACTCCGGCCACGAAAGAGGAGGGAAAGGGGACATGACTACCGATCGGTAACGGGGGGCTTGCGCGGCCTCGGGCGGGCCGTGCGAGGATCGGCGGAGCCCCGTGTCGTACCGAGCCAGGATGTCCAGCTCCTTGACCTTCCCAGCAGCCCTCCTTGGTACCACCGTGCGCGTGCTGCGCACGGCGGCCGGGCAGCGTGCGCTGCAACTGGCGCTGCTGGTCGGCGCACTGTTCGCGCTGGGCTTCCTGTGCGGTGAGCAGGCACACGCGGCCGACGGAACCCCGCTGCCGGCGCGGGTGACTTCGGTTGCGGTACGACCCGGACGGAGCGAGCCGGCGGCCCCTGCCCGGACGGCACGGGCCGCACATGCCGTCCGGCCGGCCGAGGCCGTACGCGCGGCACGCGCGGTCGGGCCGGTCCGCACGGTCACCGAGCGGCTCGCCGGCCCCGCCGTCCGTACGGTCGGCGCGCAGGCCGTCATGCCCGTGCGGCGGATCGGTGACCAGGCCGTCGCCTCCGTGCGCGACGTCCTCACCGCCGTCTCCCGGTCCGTCCAGGAGACGGCCGGCCCCGTCGTCGGACAGCCCCCGGCCACCGCACCGTCCTTGCCGCTGCCCGACCTCACCCCCATCACGGACGTGCCCGTCCGGATGGCGGCGCCGAAGTCCGCGCCGCCCCGCACACAGCGGGACGGCGGCGCGGCGGTGTCGGCTTTGGCGGAGCACAGGCAGCAGCACGCCGGTGCCGGGCGTCGTACGGTCGTCGGCGCGCCGACGGTGGCCGTCGTGTACGGCCCGCGGGCCATGGAGGTGCCGCAGCCGGTGGCGTACACCGGTGCACGGCACGGCGCAGGCGCCGTGGGCGTGCCCGGCCGGCCCTCGCCCACCGAAGACCCCGACGGCGTGCTGGGCAAGCAGGCCGCCGACGGCAGCGTGTCGCGGCACGGGGACGCGTACGCCGTGAGCCTCGACGTCCGGGCGCCCGTGCGGCTCGCGCCCGGCGCCGTCGCGCGCGTCGACGCGCCCCGCACCCGCGAACGGCACCGGGGCATCCCGGTCTTCCCCGGCTAGGCGGCAGGGCCGACCTCCCCGCCACGGCTCTGTCGTGCGGGGCGGATCAGCCCCGCCCGCCCGTCCGGCCCCACCTCGCTGACCCGCGTGATCCCTGGTCACGGCAGCACGGCATCCGGGTCCACGCCCTCCGTTCTCACATGATCGGCGTCCAGCGGGCTTTGGACGGTCCCCAGCCGATTCCAGCCGTTTCCGGCGTTCTCCAAAGGACTTGACGCACACCATGAACAAGAACATCCGCCGTTCGATCGTGATAGCCGCCGGTGTCACCGGTGCGTGGGCGCTCGGCTCGGCCGTCGCCAGTGCCGACGAACTGTCCACCGGCTCCGTGTCCGTCCCGGACGCGAGCACCGACTCGGTCGCCGGCACGGTGGACGGCGTCCTCACCGGCGTCCACGACACCGTCCCCGGCCTCCAGAACACGGTCGGCCAGACCGTCTCCGGACTGACCGGCGCGTCCGGGACGTCGGGTGTGTCGGGCACGTCCGGCTCGGTCGCCTCGCTCACGTCCACCGTCTCGGGAACCGCCGCCCAGGCCGCGCGGCCCGCGCAGACGGCGACGCACACCGCGACCGGTGGCGTCGGCGCCGCCGCCCAGGCCCGCCGCGCCGCCGGTGCCGAGGTGCCGGCCGCCGCGAAAATCCGGGGTGCCGAGGCCGTCCGGGGTGCTCAGGCGGCCCGTGGGGCCGAGGCACGCGTCCAGGCCGACGGTACGCGGCTCACGGTCCGCGCCGACCGCGTCTCCGGCAGTGCGGCGCAGGCAGCTTCCACCGCGTCCGGGACCCTTCCCCACGACCCCCAGGACGCGATCGACTACCTCTTCGGCCCGCTCTCCTCCTTCGCCCCGGAGGTGGAGGAGGCCCTGGCCGCCGCCCAGACCAAGCTCCAGGCCACCCGGACGGCCGCCCGACCGAAGGCGCAGGGCGTCGAGGGCGTCGTACGGACGAGGGAGCAGCAGACCGTCGCCGGCGCGCAGGGCCGGACCGCCGGTGCCGCGCACGCCGTCGGCGCCACCATCGCCGAGGCGACCGGCGCGGCCGAGGCCTCCGTCGCCGGTGTGCCCGGTCGCGTCACCGGTACGACCACGGGCGTCGAGGAGCGCGTCGTCGGCACGGTCCGGGCGGTGCCCGGCGCGGTCACTCCGGTGCTGGAGAAGGCGCTGGACGAGACGGCCGCCGGGGCCGTCCCGCCGGTGGCCACCACGGCGGCGAACGGCGCCGTACCGGTCGCCGGGCGGACGCTGACCGGCGTGCGGGGCACGTGCGGGTACGCGGCGGCGGGCGCGTACGACGCCGCGCAGGGCACTGTCTCCGGTGTGCGCGCGGTGGCCGGCCGTGCTGTCGGCCGGGCGCTGGGCGTCGCCGAGGGCGCCGTGTCCGGTGGTTACGGGACCGCCGAGGGCGCCGTCCACGGCCTGCACGAGGCGGTGACGGGTGCCGTCGGCGGTGTGCGGCCGGTGGCCTCCGGCGCGATGTCGTACGCCGGCGGGATCGACAGGGAGGTCGCACGGGACGCCACGGACGCGGTGCTGCCGCCGGTGGCCTCCGCCGCCGTGCACGGGGCCCTGCCGGTCGCCGGTCGGGCCGTCGCGGACGCGGGCGTCCTCGGCCACCGCGTGGCCGGCGACGCCCGCTCCTTCGCGACAGGTACCGCCGGCGCCGTACCGCCGCTCGCGCACGGCGTCACCGCACGGACCGGCAGTGTCGCGGAGGGTGCGACCGCTCGGAGCGCCGCCTTCACGGAGGGGGTGACCACGCGGACCACCGCCTTCGCCGAGGGACTCGCCGCCCAGGTACCGCCTTTCACCGCCGGCGTCACCGGTGGCACCGGGGCGCCGGTCCCGCGCGCCGAGGGCTTCGCGTACGGCCTGGACGGGACGGTGCGGGACGACGGTGTTCCGCTCGCCTGGCACGCCGTGGGCGGGGCCGAGGGAGCCGCCCGTGCGGCCGTACCGGCGTATCTCCAGGACGTGCACGGGGATCACCCGTACGGCGTGCGGCATTCCGCGCCGGGCATCCGATACCAGGGCTGAGCGCCCGGAACCGCTCCGCGGGGCGTCCGGAGGCGGGCGGCCGAATGCCGTCGGCACGTCCGGCCGGCGCCCCGCGGCACGGGCGGGTGGTCCCCATTGGGGTGGGGATCAACCGCCCCGGCCCCGGAACCACCGGGGCCGCCCCAGAGGCCTCACCGGGTCAACCCCAGCCCGGTGAGGCCTCGCACATCACCCCGACAGCGGCACGCCGTGCCAGGAAAACCGGCATTATGTGACAGGTATCACCGCTCGTGTGTGACCCTCGATTTAGGGAGCCCCCGCAAGCGGCGATAACCTGCGAGACGGACATGCCGCGCGCTCGGACACCGTGTGCGCCTCCCCTGTGACAAGCGGACGTCACGTTGCCCTTCGCGGCACGCCCACGCATCCAACGAACCGCGAGATCACTGATAGGGACGGAAGCGCGTGGACCTGTTCGAGTACCAGGCGAGGGACCTCTTCGCCAAGCACGATGTACCGGTGCTGGCCGGTGAAGTCATCGACACGCCTGAGGCGGCGCGCGAGATCACCGAGCGTCTGGGCGGCAAGTCCGTCGTCAAGGCTCAGGTGAAGGTCGGTGGTCGCGGGAAGGCCGGCGGTGTCAAGCTCGCCGGCACGCCGGACGAGGCCGTCGCCCGTGCGACGGACATCCTCGGCATGGACATCAAGGGCCACACGGTCCACAAGGTCATGATCGCCGAGACCGCTCCGGAGATCCTCGAGGAGTACTACGTCTCCTTCCTCCTCGACCGCGCCAACCGCACCTTCCTCTCCATCGCCTCGGTCGAGGGCGGCGTGGAGATCGAGGAGGTCGCGGCCACCCGCCCCGAGGCCGTCGCGAAGATCGCGATCGACGCCATCGACGGCGTGGACAAGGCCAAGGCGCAGGAGATCGTCGCCGCCGCCAAGTTCCCGGCCGAGGTCGCGGACAAGGTCGCCGACGTCCTCGTGAGGCTGTGGGACGTCTTCATCAAGGAAGACGCCCTGCTGGTCGAGGTCAACCCGCTGGCCAAGGTGGCCTCCGGCGACGTCATCGCCCTCGACGGCAAGGTGTCGCTCGACGACAACGCCGAGTTCCGCCACCCCGAGTTCGAGGAGCTCCACGACAAGGCCGCGGCCAACCCGCTCGAGGCCGCCGCCAAGGAGAAGAACCTCAACTACGTCAAGCTGGACGGCGAGGTCGGCATCATCGGCAACGGCGCGGGTCTCGTCATGAGCACCCTGGACGTCGTCGCGTACGCCGGTGAGAAGCACGGCGGCGTCAAGCCCGCCAACTTCCTGGACATCGGTGGCGGCGCCTCCGCCCAGGTGATGGCGAACGGTCTGGAGATCATCCTGGGCGACCCGGACGTCAAGTCCGTCTTCGTCAACGTCTTCGGTGGCATCACCGCCTGCGACGAGGTCGCCAACGGCATCGTGCAGGCCCTGAAGCTCCTGGAGGACCGCGGCGAGAAGGTCGAGAAGCCGCTCGTCGTCCGCCTCGACGGCAACAACGCCGAGCTGGGCCGGAAGATCCTCACCGACGCCAACCACCCGCTGGTGCAGCGCGTCGACACCATGGACGGCGCGGCCGACAAGGCCGCCGAGCTGGCCGCCGCCAAGTAAGCACTCAGGACGAGGACACCAACACACCATGGCTATCTGGCTCAACAAGGACAGCAAGGTCATCGTCCAGGGCATGACCGGCGCCACCGGCATGAAGCACACCAAGCTCATGCTCGGTGACGGCACCAACGTCGTGGGCGGCGTGAACCCGCGCAAGGCCGGCACCACCGTGGACTTCGACGGCACCGAGGTACCCGTCTTCGGCACCGTCAAGGAGGCCGTCGAGAAGACCGGCGCCAACGTCTCCGTCATCTTCGTGCCGGAGAAGTTCACCAAGGACGCGGTCGTCGAGGCCATCGACGCCGAGATCCCGCTGGCCGTCGTCATCACCGAGGGCATCGCCGTGCACGACACGGCGTCCTTCTGGGCGTACGCCGGCAAGAAGGGCAACAAGACCCGCATCATCGGCCCGAACTGCCCCGGCATCATCACCCCCGGCCAGTCGAACGTCGGCATCATTCCGGGCGACATCACCAAGCCGGGCCGCATCGGCCTGGTGTCGAAGTCCGGCACGCTGACGTACCAGATGATGTACGAGCTGCGTGACATCGGCTTCTCCACCGCCGTCGGCATCGGTGGCGACCCGATCATCGGCACCACCCACATCGACGCCCTGGCCGCGTTCCAGGACGACCCCGACACCGAGCTGATCGTGATGATCGGTGAGATCGGTGGCGACGCCGAGGAGCGTGCCGCGGCGTTCATCAAGGAGAACGTGACCAAGCCGGTCGTCGGCTACGTCGCGGGCTTCACGGCGCCCGAGGGCAAGACCATGGGTCACGCCGGCGCCATCGTCTCCGGCTCCTCCGGCACGGCGCAGGCCAAGAAGGAGGCCCTGGAGGCCGCGGGCGTCAGGGTCGGCAAGACCCCGACCGAGACGGCCAAGCTCGCCCGCGAGATCCTGGGCGCCTGAGCTTCTTGACCGAGCGTCGGTAGGCCCGTCCCCTTGGCCGGGGCGGGCCTACCGGCGTTCCCGCTCGCTGCGCTGGGTGGGTGTCCGCAGGCGGTGCGGTCATCCGGTCGGCGGCGTCAGTCTCTCGGGGCCCTTGGCGGCAGCCATCGGCAGCTTTGCCTGCAGCGCCTGTTGCTCCGGGGACAGTGGACCCGTTACTCCCACCGGTGGAACGCTGCACCGCCCGGACCCGGTACGGCGAGTTCCGTCCGCAGCTCGGCGTACGCCTTGCCCTCCCTTCCCCGACGGAACATGGCGGCCGGATTCCCCCGCACGCAGGGGTGAGGGGCTGACGCCGACGCGCGCGGCCGGCTGAGCACGCGTCAGTGACCGGGACTGCGCGGGCGTCGGCGTTCCGTCGGCGGTGGCAGTGGGCCGGCACTCTTCTGCGTCGTCACCTGGCGCTCCGGCGAACGGGAACATAAACGTATATTCAGCGACACTTCGATGGTTTGCCTGTTACAGCAGGAAAACACGTGCCATTGGGACCATGGCGTGCGTGAATCTGATGACCGCTCGCCGACCGTCGCTGTCACCCCTGCTGACCCGGATGCGGGACCACGAGCCCGGGCTCGGCGCGAGCCTCCTGAGCGGCGCCGTGGCGGCCGGACTCGGTTTCGCCTCGTTCGCCGCCCTGCTGATGGTGCTGTGGGTGAGTTCGCCGTACCCCGACAGCGGTCCGGCCGGCGCGCTGCACACCGCCGCCGCGCTGTGGCTGCTGACGCACGGCGTCGAACTGATCCGCACCGACACGCTCTCCGGCGCGCCCATGCCGGTGGGCGTGACACCCTTGTTGCTGCTGGCGTTGCCCGTGTGGCGGTTGTACCGGGCGGCCCGGGACGCGGTGGACGCGCCCGCCGACGCCGACGGCCCGCCTCCCGTGCCTGCGCGCACGGCGTGGACGGGCGTCGTCCTCGGCTACCTCGGCGTCAGCGGCGCGGTCGCCCTCTACTGCTCCGGCGGCGAACTGCGGCCCGATTGGCTGTGGGTGGCGGCCTGTCTGCCGCTGGTCGCGGCAGGCTCGGCGGCGGCCGGGGTGTGGTCGGCGTACGGCTGCCCGCGCGAGCCGGTGCTCAGGGCGCTGGAGGTGCTGCCGGGGCCGGTGCGGCAGGTGATGTCCGGCGGCGACGGACGCGCCCGGCTGGGTACGGCCCTACGGGCCACCGGTGCGGCCGCGGCGGTGCTCTTCGGTGGCGGGGCCGTGCTGCTCGGCGTGTCGCTGGTGTGGCACGCCGGACCGGCGCGGGCGTCCTTCCTCCAGCTGACGCAGGGGTGGACGGGGCGGTTCGCGGTGCTGCTCCTCGGTCTCGCGCTGGTCCCGAACGCGGCGGTGTGGGCCGCCTCCTACGCCCTCGGCCCCGGTTTCCTCCTCGGCGTCGGGCACGCGGTACACCCCTTCGTCTCCGATCCGGCGCCGTTGCTGCCGCCGTTCCCCCTGCTGGCGGCGGTGCCGGACGCGGGCGCCGGGACGCTGTCCAACTGGGCGACGGGGCTGGTGCCCGGGGTGGCCGGGATGACGGCGGGGTGGTTCGTGGCGCGCGGGGCCGTACGGCGGTCGGGGCCGGACGCGGCGGCGGCCCGTTGGTCGGCCCCCCGTACCGCCGGTGTGGTGCTGCTGACGGCGACGCTCTGCGCGGCGGTCTGTGCCCTCCTCGCAGACCTGGCCGGAGGCCCGCTGGGAGTGTCCGCGCTGGCCCGCTTCGGACCCGTGTGGTGGCAGACCGGAGGAGCGTCGGCCGCGTGGACGGCGGTGTTCGGGATGCCGGTGGCGCTGATCGTACGGGCGTGGCGGCTGTGGCGCGGACGCGCGGCGGGCGGGGTGACTCCGGCGCGGGGCACAAGGGCGGGCCGGAAGGCCGAGGGCTCCGCGCCGGCATCCGGGAAGGGGAAGGAGGCGCAGCCGAAGGAGGCGACCGCCGGCAGGTCCGGGGCGAAGGAGCCGGCCCCGACCGGGCCGAAGACGCCCCCTCGGCCGGAGGCCGCACCCGGCACCGTCGAACTCACCGACGACGAGCGGTACGACGTCCTTTCCGCCGGCGCCCCGTTCCCCGAGGCCTGGCACGACGACCGGACCCGCGCCTCCCGCTGGGCGGCTTTGCGGGAGGCCGCCGCACGCCACGCCGACGCGTCCGACGAGGACTCTCCGGCACCGGACGACCCACTGGGGATTTTTGACGTGCCGTCCCACGCGGACGGTCCGGAGCCCGGGACGGGCGTCACAGGACCCGGGGCGGATCTCCCGGACCGGCCGGCGGACCCCACGGTCCCTCCGCCGGGCGACCAGGAGCATCCCGAAGAAGCCGGGTGACCCCCGCACCAGCCCCGGCCCGGGCTCACCACCCCGTTGTCGTGCCGTCGTGTTCGTGCCGCCGGCCCACAGGGCGCCGCCCTTGCCCGACCCCGGTGCTGCATCACGGCCTACGCGCCCGGAGGGCCGTAGCTCCGGCTGGACCAGAGGGCGGCGTCGTGACGTCGGCGGTACATCACCAGGTTGCCGTCCGTCTACATCACCGCGTACGCACCGGAGTCGCCGCTCGTGCCGGGCGACCGGACCACCTGGCCGGCGCCGTTGCCGGTGCTCAGGCGGGCCACCGGGTGTGTCGGCCGAGGCCGTCGCCGAGGACGGGGGCAGGGCCCCCGAAGCGGGGCGCATACCGCGGCGACCGCGATGCATCCGCTCCTCAGGGTGCCGGGCCACCCGTTCCTCCTCGGGAACGAGCCGGACCGGGCCCCGTGCGGGGTGCCCGGTCCGGTCGGGGTCGGCGTGTCGTTACTGGTCGGTGTAGCGGCGGACCGGCGAGGCGAGGCCGCCGTCGCCGTTGCTGTCGGCGGTCAGGGTGAACTCGGCCGGGATCTGGGTCGGGTAGGCGTAGTACAGGGCGAGGTCGGCCTTGCCGTCGCCGTTGAAGTCACCGCCTGTCATGAACTGTGTGTTCGGTCCCCAATCGCTCTGCGACCACACGGCGGTGGGGGAGGAGGAGGTGCCGCCGTTCATGGTGAAGATCGCGTCGTGCTGGTTGTTGTTGTCCGTGTAGTTGTAGAACAGGGCGAGGTCGGCCTTGCCGTCGCCGTTGAAGTCACCCGCGGTCATCGACTTGGTGTTGGGGCCGAAGCTGGTGTCGTCCCAGATCTTGGCCGGCGCGGACAGGGCACCGGCGGTGCCCGCGGTCATGGTGAAGATCGCGTCGTGCTGGTTGTTGTTGTCCGTGTAGTTGTAGAACAGGGCGAGGTCGGCCTTGCCGTCGCCGTTGAAGTCACCGGCCGTCAGCATCTTGGTGTTGGGGCCGAAGACGGTGTCGTCCCAACGCTTGACCGGTGTGGCCAGGGCGCCGCTGCCGGAGGACGCGGCGGTGAGGGTGAACACGGCGTCGTGCTGACCGTCGCTGTAGGTGTAGTACAGGGCCAGGTCGCTCTCGTGGTCGCCGTTGAAGTCACCGGCCGCCATGAACTTGGTGCCCGGACCGAACGCGGTGTCGTCCCACTGCTTGACCGGGGAGGTGAATCCGCCGCCTCCCGTCGCCGTGAGCGTGAAGATCGCGTCGTGCTGACCGTCGCTGTAGTTGTAGTACAGCGCGAGGTCGGTCTTGCCGTCGCCGTTGAAGTCGCCCGCGGCCATGGACGTGATGCCCGGCCCGAAGACGGGGTCGTCCCAGACGAGACGGACGGGCTGGAAGCCACCGTCACCGGCCGAGTCGGCGAGCGCGACGGTGAGGGCGTCATGGCCGCCGCCGGCGTCGATGAGGTGGGCGACGTCGGCCTTGCCGTCGCCGTTGAAGTCCCCGGTCGCCTGGGCGATCACCGAGCCGGCGGGGACGTAGGGGACGTCGGCCAGGGCGGCGATCTGCGGGGCGGTGAGGGCCTGCTGGTAGGTGGTCACGTCCGCGACGCCGCCGGTGAAGGCGGTGCTGCCGTTGCCGATGACGAAGGCGCCGGTGGCGTTCCACTTGGTGGTGTGGGTGGCGGTGGCCGCCTGCTTGCCGTTGACGTAGAGGGTCATGGTGCCGGCCGACGCGTCGTAGGTGGCGGTCAGCCGGGCCCAGGCGCCGATCTGGGCGGTGAGCCCATTGGCCGTGGCGGTGTCGATGGTGGCGGAGGTGGAGTCGCTCTGCGGCATCCGGAACCGCCAGGTCTTGGACGCCGCGTCGGAGTAGACGGCGAAGCCGGAGGTGCTGGACCCCTTCTGGCTGAGGACGGTGCCGCCGAGGGACTCGGGCTCGACCCACGCGGATACGGTGAAACTGCCGTTGGTGGTGACGGCGGGGCCGTTGGTCTTCAGCGTGCCGGTGCCGTCGAAGTGGGCGGCGGCGGAGAACAGGTCTCCGCTGGCCCAGGTCGCGCCGCCGCTGCCGGTGGCGTTCAGGGTGCCGGTCGTGTCCTGGGCCGTGGCGATGGCGCCGGTCTGCGCGTCGTTGAGGGGCCAGGCGTCGTGGGCGGCGGTGAGGGTGTCGAGGTTCTGCGTGAGCGTGGCCGACGCGGTGGTGGACAGGTTGGTGAACAGGTTCGCGGTGGTGGCGGCGCCGGCTCCGGTGGTCCACAGGTCGGGGGTGCCGTCGCCGTTGATGTCGGCTGCCTGCAGGGTGAGGGCCGCGCCGGTGTGGAAGCCGGTGGCGACCGGGTAGTCGGTGTAGGTCAGGGTGCCGCCGTAGGGGTCGGCGGAGAGGTTCTCCCACAGGTCGAGCCGACCGGTGGACTTGTTCCACAGGAACATGGCCGTGCTGCTGCCGTTGCTGCCGGGCACCTGCACGGTGGCCAGCTGCCAGTCGTTCCAGTCGGCCGTGCCGTCCGGGCTGTTGACGGTGAGCGGCCAGGCCATCCAGCTGCCGAGGATGCCCTGGGCCTGGTAGATGTTCAGCGCGTAGCCGTTGGTCGTGTCACCGGAGATGCCGATGAGGTCCGGGTACGGGCTGCCGCCGGCTGAGGTCGTGCCCGCGGCGGCGAGCTGGAGGGGGCTGTCGCCGTTGAAGTCCTGGAGGCTCAGCGGTGTGATGTTGTGGACGTTCTCGTTGTAGCGGGTGGCGAGAGCGGAGCCGTCGCCGTTGCCGTTGATGATCGCTCCGCCGCCGGCATTGCTGCCCGAGGGGTAGTAGACGAGGACGTCCTGGAATCCGCTGTCGGTGAAGGGCCCGGTGAACGCGGTGGCGCCGTCGAAGTCCGACGGTGAGCCGGCCGTGTTCAGTCCGCTGCCGTTGGCACCGATGTCGCTCGGCGAGGACACCACGTGCCCGTCACCGGTGGTCTTGCCCGTGTCGGCCTTGCCACCGGCCAGCCACAGCCCGGAGGGCAGTCCGTTCTGGTGGCCGACGGTCAGCAGGTCGGGGACGTCGTCGCCGGTCAGATCGCCGTCGCCCTGCGGGCTCGCCGGATTGGCGGAGTTGAAGGTGACGGACGCGGTGTCACCGTAGTTGGCCCCGGCGGACAGGCTGGACACCGACAGGACGTTGGTGTGCCGGCTGGGGGTGACCGAGATGGTGGCGTTGCCCGAGGAATCGGCAGTGACGTTCACCGGAGCGCCGCCGTTGAGCTGGTACTCGTAGCTCGACGGCGTGGTGCCGGTGGCCGGCGGGGCGATGGCGACGGTGAGCGGCTGCCCGATGGTGGTGCTTCCGGGCTGGGTGATGACAGGGGTGCCGGGCCGGGTGGGGTCGAAGGAGAAATGGCAGGTGGCCGAGGAGTTGCCCCAGTACTTGAAGTCGCTGACCGCGACGTTCCAGTCGAACTCGGTGACCTTGCCGCCCGCTGCCTGCTCCAGGGTGGCCTTCGGGATCACATAGACGGCCGTCGAACCCGACTGTCCGGTCAGGGAGTTGGAGTCGGACTGGGCGATGGCGCTGCTGCTGCCGTGCGGGAAGAGCTGGAAGTGCGCGCCGAGCGTGCCGCCGTCGGTGTCGGACATGCCCGCGTAGAGGGTGACACTGCCGTCACCGATGACGGCGTCGTCCTGGCAGGACGTGGACGGCGACGTGGTCAGGTGGGTGGGAGTGTCCGGTTTGTGGTCGTAGGTGGTGGACACGCTGATGGTGTTGGCGAACTCCTTCCACCCGTACTTGTCCGTCTCGTCCCCGGCCCGCAGGCCGAAGGTGAGGTTGCCCGTCTTGGCGTTCGCCGCGCTCTGCATGACGCTGCCGATGTCGAAGCCGACGCCGGCGGCGGGGCACGAGGAGTCCCAGCCGTGCGCGACGGTCTGCGAGTCGACCTCGCTGATCATGCTGGGCGGGTTGTCCCAGGTCGTGCCCGAGGAGATGGTGCCGGTCTTCCACAGCTGCACCGGTGTGGCCGTGCAGGACGGGGACCATTCCTCGGTGAAGTTGAGCTGCGAGGACAGCACGGTGGAGCCGTAGATCTGGGAGGGCACACCGATCTGCACGAAGGAGCGTGCGGTGAAGGTGGGGGAGTCCCAGTACTGGTCGCCGACCCGAAGCAGGTCACTGGATTTCCAGTAACTGGATCCGTGGTAGTAGGAGTTGGTCTGCGTCCAGGCCTGCCGGGGGCTGGAGGCGGACGGGGCGTCGAAGGAGGGGTCGATGTAGACCGGGTACACCGTCCCATGGCCCCTCAGCAGTGACCCGGGAGGCGTCAGCGCGATCCCCTTGGCCGTGACCCTGGTGGCGATGGGGGCGTGGTGCGCGCCCTTGCCGGGCCCGGCGGCGGAGGAGGCGACGGGCTGGCCACTGGCACGGTCGACGCTGCGGCCGGTGAGCGGGTCGTGGACCACCGAAGCGGCGGCGACACGGGAGGAGGCGGAGTCCCACATCTGGGGCGCGGACGCCGTGAAGACCGGGTGTCGGCCGCGGTCGGCCGCGGTGATGTTCCCGGCGTGGTCGGCGGAGACGGACACCCCGTGGGCCCGGGTGGCCAGGGTGAGTTGCTCGAGCGCGGGGTTGGCCGCCGCCTTGGCGTTCTGGACGGCCAGGACCTCGGAGAAGCCGCCTTGCGCATTGGCGGTGACGATCAGGTCGACTCCGCTGAGCACGTCTCGGTAGGTGGCCGTGGCGCCGGAGAGCGTCGGGGCCGGCAGCCGCATGGGCAGGCTGAGCGCCAGGCTCCTGCCACGGCTGTCCATGACGGCCAGCGGGCCCGAGCCGCCGCCCGACAGGGTCAGATCACTGCTGGTGACGACGGTGGAGATGCTGCCGTCGGCGTTCTTGCGCAGTGTCGGGTCGAGAGTCTTCCAGGTGCGCCCGACCCGCTTGCGGACCGGAGCGAGTGACTGCGTGAGGGTGAGCGTGCCGTTGGGATGGGCGGTCAGCGTACTGCTGTCGGTCGTCGCGGCGGTCGCCGCGGTGTCCTTGCCCGTCTTCCGCGCCCTGGCCGACGCCTCCTCGGCGGTCAGACCGAAGCTCGTGGCCTTGCGCGCCTTGTGGGTGGAGGACGAGACGGCAGTGGCGGAGGCCGAAGCCGCCGGAAGCGCGCTGATGCCTGCCGCCAGCGCCATGACCACGATGGGTGTGCTGACGGCGCGCCATGTCGCCTGTCTCTGAGGAGGGGAGGAGGACACGTCGGACCCTTCTGCTGTGGCCGGGCGGCTCCCGGGCCAGCGTCAAGGTAGTTGACCGGCACATGCCCGCCTCCGGGTGTGCAGGGAGCCCCGGGACAATTGATCGATTCTTTTCTTGATCGGGGAACCCTTTGCGATCTTGTAGACGGTTCTTTCTTCGTACGTATGGCCCTCCGTGGAAATCTCTGACCTCACGTGTGCAGAAGGCGTTCAACTCTGCACTGTTGTGTGCGACTTGAAACGCCTTTTTGACAAGGGGTCAACCGATGTCCGTGTGGGGTGGGAAGCGGCGTGCCGGCCGCGTGCGCAGATCCGGATGGGTCGTCTTCCTCGCCGTAGGATCACTGTTCGCCTCCGCGGGCACGGCCGGCGCGGACGCGGTGCAGCGTTCCGCGCATCGGCACGCCTCAGCACCGCATGTGCACGCCGCGCCGGCGGTGAAGGGTGTCGAGCCGGTGGCGACGCACTTCGCCAAGCCGCACGACCAGGCCACCCGGCGCTACCGGCCCACCGCGACGACCCTGCCGAAGCCCCAGACCGCCACCGTTCCCGTCGCCCCGGCACACAAGTCGCCTTCCACCGCCCACACGCGGGCCCGCATACCGGTGTCGCTCCAGCCGGTCGCGGTCAAGACCGCCGCGTACCGAGGGCCCTCCTCCGCCGCCGTGACGGTCACGTCACGCGCACAGGCCGCGAAGGCCGGCGTGAACGGCGTCCTGTTCACCCTCACCCCCTCCGGGAAGCGTCGGGGCAGGGCCCAACTCAGCGTGGACTACTCGGGCTTCGCCCAGGCCTACGGCGGCGGCTTCGGCTCCCGGCTGCACCTGGTGACGCTCCCCGCCTGTGCGTTGACGTCACCGCAGCGTGCGGCGTGCCGTACCCAGACGCCCCTGCGGTCGAAGAACGACGCGCGGAAGGAGTCGGTCTCCGCATCGCTGCCTCTGGGCGGTACGTCCTCCGGCTCGTCGATGATGGTGATGGCCGCGGTGTCCGGATCGGGTGGCGGCGACGGCGGCGGCCCGTCGGGCTCGTACGCGGCGACCACGCTGAAGCCCTCGGGCTCGTGGTCGGCGGGCGGCTCCTCGGGTTCGTTCACGTACTCCTACCCGATGTCCGTCCCTTCGTCGGCGTCCTCCCTCACCCCCAAGCTGTCCCTCGACTACGACTCGGGATCGGTGGACGGGCAGACCGCGGCGACCCAGGCGCAGTCGTCCTGGGTGGGTGACGGCTGGAGCACCCCGCAGTCCTTCATCGAGCAGTCCTTCGTCTCCTGCAGCGACAGCCCGGAAGGCACCGCGTCGCCGGTTGCGACGTCGGACGAGTGCTACGACGGGCCGGTCCTCACGCTCTCTCTCAACGGCTCGACGACCTCGCTCGTGTGGGACTCGTCGAAGAACGTGTGGAAGCCGCAGAACGACAACGGCGCGGTCGTCAAACACGTCACCAACTCGAACAACGGCACCGGCACGTACAACACCGACTACTGGACGGTGACCGAACGCGACGGCAAGGTCTACTCCTTCGGCCGCAACGAACTTCCGGGCTGGGCCTCGGGCAAGGCGACGACGAACTCGGTCGACTCGGAGCCGGTCTACTCGGCGCACTCCGGTGACCCCTGCTACAGCTCGTCGGGGTTCACCTCCTCGGTGTGCACGATGGCCTACCGCTGGAACCTGGACTACGTCACCGACGTGCAGGGCGACGCGATGTCCTACTACTACAAGCAGGACACCAACTACTACGGCGAGGACAACGGCGCCCACGACGTCTCCTACGTCCGCGACTCGCACCTGGACCACGTCGACTACGGCTTCACCGACGGCAACGCCTACGGCACGGTGCCGGACAAGGTCCTGTTCGCCACCGGCGACCGGTGCGTGTCGGGCACCTGCGACCCGCTGAACTCCACGACCAAGGCGAACTGGCCGGACGTCCCCTACGACCTGGTCTGCGCCTCCGGCACGACCTGCACCGCGCACAGCCCGTCGTTCTTCTCCACGGTGCGGCTGACGTCGGTGACCACCGAGCAGTACGCGGCCGCCTCCTCCTCGTACGCGAAGGCGGACACCTGGGCGCTGACGCAGACGATGCCCACCTCCGGTGACGGCAACGCCACCCTGTGGCTGTCCGGCATCGCCCGCACCGGTCAGGACACCGCCGGCGGAGGCAGCACCACGCCCATCACCCTGCCCACCGTGTCCTTCGCCGCGGTGGACCTGCAGAACCGGGTGGACACCGTCACCGACGGCCTGCCGCCGCTGGACCGCTTCCGGATCTCCTCGATCACCACCGAGACCGGTTCCGTGATCGGCGTGCAGTACACACAGACCGCGGCCTGCTCGGCCCCGGTGACCGTCACCCCGTCGTCGAACACCTCCTCCTGCTACCCGGTGTACTGGACCCCGCAGGGCTACAGCGCACCCATCCTGGACTGGTTCAACAAGTACGTCGCCAACAAGGTCACCCAGACCGACCCCACCGGTGGCGCGCCGACGATGGCCACCTCCTACCAGTACGCCAAGCCCGCCTGGCACTTCGACGACAACGAGGTCGTGCAGAAGAAGTACCGCACCTACGGGCAGTGGCGCGGCTACCAGGACGTCAAGACCCTCACCGGTGACGGCGTCAACGACAAGCAGACCCTGGCGGAGACGACGTACTACCAGGGCATGTCGGACGACAACAACACCACCCAGGTGAGTCTGACCGACTCCCAGGGCGGCACCCACGAGGATCTGAATCAACTGACCGGGCAGCCACTGGAGTCCACCTCCTACCTCGGCAACGGGGGCCCGGTGGACCACTCCACCATCACCTCCTACTGGGTCTCTCCCGCCACCGCCACCCGCACCCGCTCCGGCCTGCCCGACCTCACCGCCAACACCGTGCAGCCCGTCGAGACCTGGACCCGCCAGGCGCTGACCGACAACGGCACCACCACCTGGCGCATCAACGAGACCGACACTTCTTACGACGCCACCCCCACGGACGCCGACTTCGGCCTGAAGACCGCCGAGTACAGTCACACGGTCCCGGCGGACGGTGCGTACGATCGATGCACCACCACCACGTACGCGGCCCCGAACACCGGTGAGAACCTGGTCGGCCTGGTCGCGAGCACGGAAACCGACTCGGTCGCCTGCGGCGGCTTCACCGAGGGCGGCACCAGCAGCGTTCCCGGCTCGGTCAACACCCTCACCGCCCCCCTCAGCGTCAACCGCCCGGACCAGGTCGTCTCCGCCACCCGCACCTTCTACGACGACCAGAGTCTGGCCACCACCTGGCCACAGCCGGCGTCCCCGACCTTCCCGCAGACCAGCGCGCCCACCAAGGGCGAGGCCTCCGTCACGCAGCAGGCGTCCGACTACAGCGGCGGCTCCTTCACCTGGCAGACCACCAAGACACAGGTCTACGACTCCCGCGGCCGGGTCACCGCGGCCTACGACGCGAACGGCAAGAAGACCACCACCGCCTTCACCGACGACGCCTACGGCTCGGTGACCGGCACGACCACGACCAACCCCCTGAACCAGAGCACCACCACCACCCTGGACCCGGCCCGCGGCCTGCCCCTGACCACGACGGACGCCAACGGCGTCGTCACCACGGTGCAGTTCGACACCCTGGGCCGCACGACCAGTGCGTGGCTGGACTCCCGCGCCACCACATCGCCGGCGAACTACACCTACGCCTACACCATCTCCAACAGCGGCATCACCGCGGTCACCACGAACAAGCTCAACGACTCGTCCGGCTACCAGACGTCGACCGCCCTCTACGACGCACTGATGCGCGTGCGGCAGACTCAGGCCCCCACCCCGCAGGGCGGGCGCCTGGTCACCGACACCTTCTACGACACCCGCGGCTGGAAGTCCGCCACCTACAACGGCTGGTGGGACTCGGCCACCACCCCCGACACCACCCTGGTCTCCGCGGCCGACCTCAAGGACGAGGTGCCCAACCAGGACTACTTCACCTACGACGGCCTGGGCCGGACCCTGATCGACCTGTCCGAGAAGGACAACGTGGAGGTCTCGCGGACCACCACCGTCCACAACGGCGACCGCACCACCGTGATACCCCCGGCCGGGGGCGTCACCAAGACCACGGTGACCGACCCCCTCGGCCGCACCTCTGAACTCGACGAGTACACCAGCGCACCCACGCTGAACACCCCGTCGAACACCTTCACCGGGATCTGGTCCGTCACGGGCGGCACGAGCCAGGCCACCACCTACGGCTACGACAGCCACGGCAACCAGAGCAAGGTCACCGCCGACGGCAGCACCTGGAGCAACACCTACGACCTGCTGGGCCACGTCATCGCCAAGGACGATCCCGACGCCGGCCACAGCAGCATGAGTTACGACAACTCCGGCAACCTGCTGCAGAGCACCGACTCCCGCAACAAGACGATCAGCTTCACCTACGACGCCCTGGGCCGTAAGACCGGCGAGTACGACGCACCCACCACCGGCCAGTCGTCCTCGAACCAGCTCGTCTCCTGGGTGTACGACAACTCCAACAACGCCGTCACCGGCATGAAGTACGCCATCGGTCACGTGACCACGGAGACCGCCCACTCGGGCGGTGCCGCCTACGTCACGCAGTCCAAGGGCTTCAACGTCTTCGGCGAGTCACTCGGCGAGACCGTAACCATCCCGTCCTCCACCGAGGGAAGCACGCTCGGCACCAGCTACACCTTCCAGCACATCTACACGACCACGACCGGGCTGGCCTACCGCGACGTCTACCCCGCCTCGGGCGGCCTGCCGTCCGAGGCGGTCACCCACACCTACTCCGGTGCCCTCGACCTGCCCTCCGGGCTGGGCAGCACCTCCGGCTACGCCCAGACCACGGCCTACGACGCCTTCGGCCGCATCCAGCAGGAGACCATCGGCGCGGGCTCCAACGAGGCCTGGATCACCGACACCTACGACCAGCACACCGGCAGGCTGACGGACCAGTTGGTGACGCGCTCCACGGCCACGCCGACGAACGTGGACGAGCAGGCGTACACCTACGACCCGGCCGGCAACATCACCAAGCAGATCTCCACCCGGCTCGGCTCGACGTCGTCCACCGAGACCCAGTGCTACCAGTACGACAAGCTGGACCGGCTGACCCAGGCCTGGACCGCCACCGACTCCTGCGCGGCCACCCCCTCCAGCACCGACTCGTCCATGGTCGGTGACGCCCTGGACACGAAGGCCGCCTACTGGACCTCCTGGAGCCTGGACGCGCTCGGCAACCGCAAGAGCGAGGTGCAGCACTCCACCACCGGCGGCACCGACACCACCACCAGCTACACCTACAACGGCAACCTGGCCAGCCAGCCCCACACCCTGACGTCCACCGACACCACGGGCGGATCGACCTCCTCCACCAGCGCCACCTACGACAGCGCCGGCAACACCCGGACCCGTACCACCTCCGCCAACGGCACCCAGACCTTCGCCTGGGACGACGCCGGCCGCCTCACCGGCATCACCGGCGGAACCCACGGGGACAGCCACTACCTCTACGACGCCGACGGCAACCTCCTGCTCCAGAAGGGCCCGTCCAGCACCGTCCTCTACCTGCCCGGCGAGCAGCTCACGCTCGACACCGCGAGCGGCACCGTGAACGGCGTCCGCTACTACCCCCTCCCCGGGGGCGGCTCCGCCGTCCGCACGGGATCCACCGCCACCGGCAGCACCAGCACCTACACCTTCGAGATCCCCGACCAGCACGGCACCGCGGGCCTGTCCCTGGACTCCACCGCCCAGACCCCCACCTGGCGCGAGTTCACCCCCTACGGCGCACCCCGCGGCACCACCGTCACCTGGAGCGACAACCGCGGCTTCCTCAACGCCCCCACCGAAGCCAGCACCGCCCTGACCATCATCGGCGCCCGCCAGTACGACCCCACCACCGGCCGCTTCATCAGCCTCGACCCCCTCTTCGAGGCGACCGACCCCCAGCAGATCGCGGGCTACAGCTACGCCGGAGACAACCCGGTCAACAGTTCCGACCCGACCGGAATGATCAAGTGGGACCCGGACGGCAACCAGTGCAGCGGCGGCTGGAACGAGTGCGGACCGGGCAGCGTCGACGTCACCCAGAGTGACGACACGTCCTGTGAAGGCGACTGCCTGCCCTGGCAGGACTACGGCTTCACCCCGGCCGAGTACGACGGCAAGAGCACCGGCCACTGGCCCGGCCCCTACCCAGCCACCAGCGAGAACGATCACCTCGACGACTACGTCCCCGCTCCCGTCCCCTCGGCGCCGCACAGCAAGGGCACCGCGTGGTGGAAGAGCGCCGTCTCCTTCCTCGGCGACGCCGGCAAGTTCCTCTACCACGCATCCGGTGCCTCGGACGTCGTCGGCTGCGTAGAGAACCCGACCTGGGGAGGCTGCACCAAGGCCGCTTTCATGGTGGTCGTCACCGTGGGCACGGGCGGCGAGGACGAGGTCGTCATGGTGGGCGCCGACGCACTCGAAGACGGCGCGGCCGATCTGGCCACCTCAGGCGGTGACGAGCTCCTCGGCGTCGGCTGCAAGCTCAGCTTCAGTCCGTCGACCCGGGTGCTGATGGCCCACGGCAAGACCGAGGCCATCGCCAAGATCAAACCGGGCGACAAGGTGGAAGCCGGCAACCCCAGCACCGGCAAACACCAGGGCCCACGCACTGTCCAGCACGTCTGGATCAACCACGACCACGACCTGCTCGACGTCACGATCCGCACCAAGGACGGCCACACCGCCACCGTCCACACCACGGCCAGGCATCCCTTCTGGGACGACACCGTCCACCAGTGGGTCCTCGCCGCAAAGCTCCACCGCGGCGACGCCCTCAACACCGTCGGCAACAGCCACGCCTACGTCGTCGCCGTCCGCACGACCCCTGGTGCGGCACACCGCTGGAACCTGACGGTCCAGGAACTCCACACGTATTACGTGCTGGCGGGCGGGACACCGGTACTCGTTCACAACTGCCCCGGTGGCGCCGAAGACGCAACAAACATCGTTTCGAAAAAAGCCGACAAGTACTTTGAGACCCAGGAAGAGGCCCGTTCTGCGGCGCTTCGAGCGCACGGCGTCTCTGATGAGTCGCTCGTGGAGACTCGCACGATCTACGGGAAGAACAACCCGAACCTGCGCGGCCCCGCCGGTGAACCGTGGGAACAGCTTGATGCTGTCAACGACGAGGGTGAGCTCGTCACCATCGACCACCATGCGAACGGCCACTACTTCGAGGACAACAACACATACGCGTTGCCCCACTATCATGGTCCCGACGGGGAGCATTACTTCTATGGGAGTCGCATATGGTAAGCGCCTTGCAGGTGCTCGGTGGGGCTGAACTGAGCGTCCTGTGGGCGAGCCCCGACAGTGCGTCCGCAGGGCCTGGTGCGCTCTGGCTGCCGGCGCACTCGGACGACGAACGAGTCCTGATCTCTGAGCTCAGCGCTTCCTGGGGCTCCCTTGAATGGGTTGCGCTGGGGACGTGGTATGCGACTGGTTCGTCTGCGCTTGCGCCGAGCGGTTTTGCGGAGCGGTATCCGGGGATGGTGCGCGAGACTGTTGCTCAGACTGAAATGAAGACGCCGCGTGGCCTGAAAGTGCGTGCAGAGTGGTCTGCCGTACATTCCGAGTCGGCAGAAATCAAAGATTTCATGGCGTCCGCCCGAAGGGCGAGAGGGAAGGGGATGTGCCTGGCGCTCCTTCCGTCTGGAACATCGACGCGCAATTGGTACGCATTGTCCATGGGCATGGTGGGGCGTGCGGTGCTGGCGGTGGAAGCTCAAAGCGACGTGCATGTAGAAAAAGCGCATCAGTTGGCCACGTGGCAGTATCTCGTGGAATGTTCGAGGCTGGGGTACGCATGCGTAGTTCCTCTTGATCATCACCCATGGGGCGGCTGTGTTGTCGTAGCCGGCGATGACCAGTTGGGACACCTGATTGAACAACTGCCTGAGAGAATCCGCGGACTTGCTCAGGTTTCCTGGGAGGAAGTCGCTCGTGGAGGCGGCGGCCTGGCGCTATGAGGCGCCGGAGTCGCCTCAGCTGTTCCCCGCCCCCAGAACCCCTCGCAGCTGCTGCGGCAGCAACTGCTGGCAGGACTGCTTCGCCTCGTGGGTCAGGGCGTCGTTCACGCAGGTGTAGTAGTCGCGGTAGACGAACTGGACCGTGAAGGTCGAGGCCACCAGGACCAGGGCCAGGGAGGCGGTGACCAGACCGCCGACCGCCGCCGTCACCTGGGGCCGGACCGCCGCCCCCGGCGCGGGCGACGGGGTGTCCGGGCCCGGTCGGCGCGGCTTGGTGCGCAGCGCGCTGGTGCCCCAGTACAGGGCCAGCACGCCCAGCAGCAGAGCGACGTACGTCCAGCTGAACAGGGCGAAGAAGACGGCCCACATGCCGGACAGGAGGGCGTAGCGCGCGCGGCGCTGGGCGGGGTCCGTCGGGTCCCAGCGCATGCCGGAGCCGGCCGGTCCGCCGGGGCCCTGGGGAACGCCACCGGGCCGCTCGCCGAAGCCGCCGGATGAGCGCCCGGGCTGGCGGTCGCTCCACTGGCCGCCCCACGGGGAGCCGCCGCCTTGTCCTCGGCCGGAGCCCTGCGAGCCCTCCGGGTGGCGGGGCCGCCACGGCTGGTCCGGTGCACCCTCGGGCGGCGGCGCGAAGGGATTGTCGTCCTGCTGCCCACCGGAACCGCCACGCCCGCCGGACCCGCCGGGCCCAGCGCTCCCGCCGGTCCCGCCATGCCCACCGGGCCCGCCCGGCCCCGCGTGCCCACCCTGCCCGGCACCCGGAGCGCTGCCCCGCCCGGCCCCCTGACCGCTCCCCTGCCTCGCGTGCCCCTGCTCGGCTCCCGCCTCGGCGGGCGACGCCGGCCGCTCCCGCAGCAGCGCGAAGCCACGCTCGCCCCCCTGGGCCGGAGTCGGAGGGAACGTGCGGAGTCGCAGGCTGCGATCGGGCATCAAAAGAGCGTCTTCCCCTAGGCGAATACGGCTGTGAACACGGCAGTCCGATATGGGCTCCACCCCGACAACGCGCCGTACGACCACCGCGTTCCCGGGGCTGCCCTCCGTGGTTCCTTGCGAACGCTACCTTCCGGCCACGCCCCCGTCCCGTGGGGGTCTTCCCGTGTGCCGGTATCGTTGCTGACGGTCGGCCGCTTCGTAGACTTCCCTGTATCGAGGGACGCGAAGCATTCGTATGAATGTACAAAGCGCGGTGCAAAGCGTCGGCCGGTACCGTCGCCATCCGAGAAAGGGCCCCACAGTGGCCGCCACCCCCGCTGACCCAGCGGTCAAGCGTCTCGTCGTGCTGGTCTCCGGATCCGGCACCAATCTGCAGGCGCTTCTGGACGAGATCGAGCGCACCGGAGCCGAGCAGTACGGCGCCCGGATCGTCGCCGTAGGGGCCGACCGAGAGGGCATCGAGGGGCTCGGCCGCGCCGAGCGGGCCGGGCTGCCGACCTTCGTCCGCAAGGTCAAGGACTACGACGGCAGGGAGGCGTGGGACGCAGCCCTCGCCGAGGCCGTGGCCGCGTACGAACCCGACCTCGTCGTCTCCGCCGGGTTCATGAAGATCGTGGGGAAGGAGTTCCTCGCACGCTTCGGCGGGCGGCTCGTGAACACCCACCCCGCCCTGCTCCCCAGTTTTCCCGGAGCCCACGGCGTCCGCGACGCGCTCGCGTACGGCGCCAAGGTCACCGGCTGCACCGTCCACTTCGTCGACGACGGCGTCGACACCGGCCCGATCATCGCCCAGGGCGTGGTCGAGGTCCGGGACGAGGACGACGAGAGCGCGCTGCACGAGCGCATCAAGGAAGTCGAGCGAAGGCTGCTCGTCGAGGTCGTGGGGCGGCTCGCCCGCAACGGCTATCGCATTGAGGGACGAAAGGTAGTTATCCAGTGACCGCCACCGCCGAGAGCAACAAGCGGCCGATTCGCCGGGCGCTCGTCAGCGTCTACGACAAGACCGGCCTGGAAGACCTCGCGCGCGGACTGCACGAGGCCGGCGTGGAGCTGGTCTCCACCGGGTCCACGGCCGGCCGGATCGCCGCCGCCGGCGTTCCCGTCACCAAGGTCGAGGAGCTGACCGGCTTCCCCGAGTGCCTGGACGGCCGGGTGAAGACCCTGCACCCGCGGGTGCACGCGGGCATCCTCGCCGACCTGCGTCTGGACAGCCACCGCGAGCAGCTCGCCGAGCTGGGTGTGGAGCCGTTCGACCTGGTCGTGGTCAACCTGTACCCCTTCCGTGAGACCGTCGCCTCCGGCGCGAGCGACGACGAGTGCGTGGAGCAGATCGACATCGGCGGTCCGTCGATGGTCCGCGCCGCCGCCAAGAACCACCCCTCCGTGGCCGTGGTCACCAGCCCCGAGCGGTACGCCGACGTGCTCGCGGCCGTGAAGGACGGCGGGTTCGACCTGGCCGCCCGCAAGCGTCTGGCCGCCGAGGCCTTCCGGCACACGGCTGCCTACGACGTGGCCGTCGCCTCCTGGTTCGCATCCTCGTACGCGCCGGTCGACGAGTCGGGCTTCCCCGACTTCGTGGGTGCCACCTACGAGCGCAAGAACACCCTGCGCTACGGCGAGAACCCGCACCAGGGCGCCGCGCTCTACGTCGACGGCACCGGCGGGCTCGCCGAGGCCGAGCAGCTGCACGGCAAGGAGATGTCGTACAACAACTACACGGACACGGACGCCGCGCGCCGTGCCGCGTACGACCACGACGAGCCCTGCGTCGCGATCATCAAGCACGCCAACCCCTGCGGGATCGCGGTCGGTTCGGACGTCGCCGAGGCGCACCGCAAGGCGCACGCCTGCGACCCGGTCTCCGCGTACGGCGGTGTCATCGCCGTCAACCGCCCGGTCAGCAAGGAGATGGCCGAACAGGTGGCGGAGATCTTCACCGAGGTCATCGTCGCCCCGGACTACGAGGAGGGGGCCCTGGAGGCCCTCACCAAGAAGAAGAACATCCGTGTCCTGAAGGCCCCCGGTGCGCCCTGCAACCGGGTCGAGGCCAAGCAGGTCGACGGCGGTGTGCTGCTCCAGGTCACCGACCGGCTCCAGGCCGAGGGCGACGACCCCGCGAACTGGACGCTGGCGTCGGGCGAGGCGCTGGGTGCCGACGAGCTCGGGGAGCTCGCCTTCGCCTGGAAGGCGTGCCGCGCGGTGAAGTCCAACGCGATCCTGCTCGCCAAGGACGGCGCCTCGGTCGGTGTCGGCATGGGCCAGGTCAACCGCGTCGACTCCTGCAAGCTGGCCGTCGAGCGGGCGGGCGAGGAGCGCGCCCGGGGCTCCTACGCGGCCTCCGACGCCTTCTTCCCCTTCCCGGACGGTCCGGAGATCCTCATCGCCGCCGGTGTCCGGGCGATCGTCCAGCCGGGCGGTTCGATCCGTGACGAGCAGGTCGTCGAGGCCGCGCAGAAGGCGGGCGTGACCATGTACTTCACGGGCACGCGGCACTTCTTCCACTGAGTGGCCCGGCACCGGCAGCCGTCACGAGGTGTCGGCTGCCGGTGCCGAGCACGTGCGGTCCCTCCAGGTGAGGCACGTTCCGCGGGGGAGCCTCTCCGCGTTCGCCCGGCCCCGCGTGTGGCGGCTCGCCGCGCCTGCCCGGCAGCCGCTCCTGCGCTACCCGGCGCGCGGCACCGCGACCGTCTGGGAGCCGGATCCGGCTCTCCCCTCGGACGCGCCCGCCCGAGTGGTCGGCGAACCTGCGACCACCACCCAGTCGGCCGCGCTCGCCGGACTCACGGTCGGCGGCGCCTGCCAGCACCTCACGGCACTGCGCCGCGCGGGCCTGCTCCGCACCACCCGGCCCGGCCGCAGCATCCTGTACGCCCGCACGGTGGCGGCCGAGGCGCTCGTGGCCCCGCACCGAGCGAGTGCTTCTTCGTCGGTGGTCTCCGGCCCTCCCCCGAGGGGGCCGGAGACCACCCGTTCCGTCGGGTCGGGTCAGCAGGGGCGCAGCGACCAGATCGGGTCCCAGGTCGCGGTGCCGGCGTCGTAGGCCGTCGAGGTCCAGCGCACGCTGCCGTCCCGGTTGTAGAAGCGGGCGACCGTGCCCGGCGTCTGGTTGTTGGTGTAGGGGCCGTCGCCGGTCCAGTTGGAGACGGTCCACGTCTGGCACTTGTAGAAGTCGAACTTGGTGCCCCGGACGATCATGCAGAGGTGTCCGTAGGCGCAGTCCAGGTCCTTCTTGGCGGCGAGCTTCGGGGCCCTGGTCAGGGTGAGGCCGTCGTAGCGGACCTGGTCGGCGGAGACGGAGAGCGGCTTCGGGTGGCCCGCGAGGACCTGGTCGGCCACCTGCTGGACGCCGGTGACCCGGGTGCCGTCCGGCACGGCGGCGGTCGCCGCGACCGTGGAGCCGGCGAGGAGGGCGGTGGCCGCGACGAGCAGCGCGGCGGGCTTGACGATGTTCACGTGTTCCCCCATGTGAACGAACGGTGTGGTCGCTTTGCCGGGACGCCGTCGCGTTCATCCGCTCCTGCGTTCCTGGCGAAGTGGTCCCACCGTCCCACCCGTGGCCTTTCGCCGGTACCTCGGAAGTCTCAGGGTCACTTCCTTCCCGGCGGCGCGTACTCCTTGAGGTAGTGGGCGACACGGGCACAGTAGGCGCGGTACCTCGGGGGGACTCCGCCCGTGTCGTTCACTTTCGAGTACGACGTCCGGTAGGCGGCGGCGATCAGGACCCGTTTGTCGCCGGGCAGGCCGGGCTTCAGCCGGGGATCGATGAAGCACAGGTAGCGGCCCATGGCCGGGATGGAGACGGAGGGGGACAACGGGGGCGTGGGGGTCGCGGACGCGGGGACGCCGTTGTCCTGCATCCACCAGCGCAGCACGGACGGGGTCCAGCGGGCGATGCCGTACTCCTGGTTCTCGGGGTCGGAGAGGTTCGGGTCGAAGTCGCTCTCGGACCTCAGCATCGCGGCGATGAGCACGGGGGTGACCTCGGGCCGGGAGCAGCCGTGAGCGGCGTCGACGATGAGCTTGCGGTAGACGACCGGGACGCCCCTGTCCGTGCGCAGTTCGGACGCGCCGTACCCGGCCAGGGCCTTGTCGTCCGTGCCGCCGGTGCCGGGCCGGCCGCCGATGCCGTAGCCGAGGGCCGCCACGGCGGCGGCTGTCAGCGCCGCGCCCGCGACGAGCGTCCGCCGGCGTCTGCGAGGCGGAAACAGCCGGGACGGGCCCGGCGGGCGCCCCGTGCCGGCGGCCGCCTCCACCCGGCGCGACAGTGCCTCGGTGCCGATGCGTGCCTCGTGCGTACGGGCCAGGCAGTCCCGCACGATCTCCCGCCAGCAGTGCGGCAGTCCGGGCGAGAGGCGCAGCTCGTCGGTGCCGCGCGCGTAGGCGGCGGCCGCGTCCCGGCGGGCCGTCGGGGTGGCGCCGGACAGCGGGAAGGAGTCGGTGAGGACGAGATGGGCGAGCACGCCGAAGGCCCACACGTCGGCCGACGGGCGAATACGGCGGCCGCGCTCGCCGATCTCCGACCAGAGCAGCTCCGGCGGGGTGTAGTCCGGGGTGGAGAAGGCGGGGGTGTAGGCGTGGGTGCCCTCCAGTTCGGCGGCCATGTTGAAGTCGGCGAGGCGGGCCGAACCGTCCGCCATCAGCAGCACGTTGGCCGGTTTCAGGTCCCCGTGCACCCAGCCCGCCCGGTGCAGCTGGGCCAGCCCCTCGCAGACCTGGGCGAGCAGGGCGGGCCCGGCCTGCGGGCGGGGCGCGGCAGCGAGCAGCCCCGCCAGGGAGCCCTCGGCCCGTTCCAGCACCAGCACGGTGGCGCCGTCGAGTTCGGGGCGGTCCGGGTCGTCGACCACGAGGGACTCGTACATCCGGATCAGCCGCGGCCGGCTCAGCCTGCGGTGCAGGCCGACCTCGCGCTCGATGAGGTCGCGCAGATGGGCCAGTTGGCGCGGGGTGCCGGTACCGGTGGGCAGGAACTTCAGCGCGGCGGTCCGAGGCAGGTCCCCGGAGCCCTCGGTGCGCCGGCCCGCGTACACGCTGCCGAAGGCGCCGGTCGCGATCGGCTCGCGCACCTCCCAGCCGCCGACCCGGTAGCCCCGGGGGACCGGCACGGCGTACGGCTCGGTCACCGGACCGCCCGGCTCGCCGACCCGGACGCGGAGGCGGACAGCACGACCAGGTCGTCCTCCCGCACGAGGTCGAAGCGGAGCGCCAGGGACACCAGCGACTCCTTCTTGCCGTTGAGGCGCGGGCCGGTGTCCGCGGTCTCCGGGCCGGGCTTGAGCCGCAGCTTCACCGCGAGATAGTCGATGTTCCACTGCACCGAGGCGCGCGAGGCGGCCGGCCAGGCGGGACGCAGCCGGTCGGCGACCTGGTCGACCGTGGGCAGCGGGGCGTGCGGGTCGCCGCGCAGCCGGGGCTCGCACAGGGCGGCCAGGACGGCGAAGTAGCGCTTGGTGCGGTCGACGGAGAAGGCTGGTGCGGTGGTGTCGCCGTCCGGTCCGGCGCCCTCGCGCAGATAGTCGTGGCGCGGCGCCCACACCTCGACGGCCAGCAGGTCCCCGGCGGCGGGCAGCACGATCCGGGAGAACTCGAACGGAATCGGCGCGTCCAGTCGGCCGGGGCCGACCTTGACGTGCTCGCCGGCGCCCTCCGGGTTCTCCACGACGTACGTCTGCCGCGCGGAGAGGTTGCTCAGTATCCAGAACGCGCCCTGCGCGCCCAGCTCGCCGGCCCGGCGGGAGACCCCGTCGTGCGGGATCGTCAGATCGTTCTCCGGCGCCCGCCCGAAGCTGAGCCGTTCACCCGGGGCGAGCCGGATCTGGGCGGTGCGGTCCTGTCGGTCCTCCGTGGTCGGCGGAGGTACGACGATGATGCTGTACAAGGTGCCTCTCCCCGTGCCTGACGGCCACCCGGGCCGAAACGGCCACCTCAGTCAGGTTAGGGGGACACACCAGGGCCGTGCCTCCCCTGGACGGGTGAGACACGGCCCTTGGCGGTGAATGGCGCGAACTGTTCCGTGACGCCGGAGGGTTCAGTAGCGCGCGCGGTTGAACCAGGCCTTGCCGTTGGCGCCGCCCACGAAGCAGGCGATGAGGATGCCGAGGACCAGGTGGACGAGGCCCACGATGACGAACGGGTACAGCCCGAGGACCGCGGTGATGATGCCGAACACCAGGGTGGTGACGCGGACGCCGTTGCCGCCGGTGTTGAACTTCGCCGCGAGCACGGCCGCGAACACGCCCCAGGCGAGGGCGAACACCGCGAAGGCCACCAGGACGCCGGACCCGTAGTCCATGAGCTTCTGGAAGGAGGCGTTGTCCTGCATGGCGCTGTCGTTCCTGGCGTGGTTCACGACCGCCGCGTCCAGCGCGAACAGCGCGAGGCCGATCACCTGCAGGCCGACGATCACCCACAGCATGACGCGGGCCGCGCTGACGTTGCTCGGCATGGCCGTCATCGGGGCGCCGGCGCCGTACTGCTGCTGCACCGCGGGCGCGGCCGGGTAGCCGTAACCGGGCTGCTGGGGCTGGGACGGGTAGCCGTAGCCGGACTGCTGGGGCGGCGGGCCGTAGGGGTTGTTCGGGTCGCCAAAGCTCATGGCGGTCCTCCTCCGTTGTTCAAGTGCGGGGACGACGCGCGGCACGGTTCGGAGGAGGGTTCTACAGATGCGGTCCGTCCCCCCGGTACTGCCCGCGGCACTGTGTGCTCATCGTTCTTCAGCCGGGACTTGCTTGTCCAGCCGGAAGCGGGAGGTGTTGTGCAAGTGCAACATCACTGATCATGCTGTGACACGGCGGCGGGAACACCACGGGCCACCCGGATTGGAACCGGGCCGGGGTCATCCGCGAGGATGGGGGTATGACCGCCCAGATTCTCGATGGCAAGGCCACCGCAGCCGCGATCAAGTCCGATCTGACCGCCCGCGTGGCGGCGCTGAAGGAGAGGGGCGTCACGCCCGGCCTCGGCACGATCCTGGTCGGGGACGACCCCGGCAGCCAGAAGTACGTCGCCGGCAAGCACCGCGACTGCGCGCAGGTCGGCATCGCCTCCATCCAGCGCGAGCTGCCGGGCACCGCCACCCAGGAGGAGATCGAGGCGGTCGTCCGGGAGCTGAACGAGGACCCGGCCTGCACCGGCTACATCGTCCAGCTGCCACTGCCGAAGGGCATCGAGGAGAACCGCATCCTGGAGCTGATGGACCCGGCCAAGGACGCCGACGGCCTGCACCCGATGAACCTCGGCCGGCTCGTGCTGAACGAGCCCGCGCCGCTGCCCTGCACCCCGAACGGCATCCTCTCCCTGCTGCGCGCCCACGGCGTGGAGATCAAGGGCGCCGAGGTCGTCGTGGTCGGGCGCGGCGTGACCATCGGCCGTCCGATGCCGCTGCTGCTCACCCGGCGCAGCGAGAACGCCACCGTGACCCAGTGCCACACCGGTACCCGCGACCTGTCCGCCCACCTCAAGCGGGCCGACATCATCGTCGCGGCGGCCGGCTCCCCGCACCTGGTCCGCGCCGAGGACGTCAAGCCGGGCGCGGCCGTCCTGGACGTCGGCGTCTCCCGCAACGCCGAGGGCAAGATCGTCGGTGACGTCCACCCGGATGTCGTCGAGGTGGCCGGCTGGATCTCCCCGAACCCCGGCGGTGTGGGCCCGATGACCCGGGCGCAGCTGCTGGTCAACGTGGTCGAGGCGGCGGAGCGCAGTGCCGGCTGAGGGCGCCCGGGCGGGGGCGTCCACCCGCGGTACGCACAGCGCCGGGGAGCGTCCGGAGCGGCCCGGCCGCCGCTTTCCGCGCATCACCAGGGACACCGCGCGGCCCGAGGGCGGCGGCCGGGCCGCATCCGGTGACGCTCCGGCCCCGGCCCGGCAGTGGCCTCTGCTGATCGTGCTCATCGGGGTCGCGGTCGGCCTGCTGCTGACCGCCCTCGACCTGTTCCGCGCCGGCACGCTGCTGATGGGTGCCGCCCTGCTGGCCGGCGCGGTGATGCGCTGGACACTGCCGAGCGTCGGCATGCTCGCGGTCCGCTCCCGCTTCACGGACATCGCCACCTACGGCATCCTCGGCCTCGCGATCGTGCTGCTCGCGATGATGGCCCAGCCGAATCCGTGGCTGCAGATCCCGTTCCTGAAGGATTTCCTGCACGTCACGCTCAGCAACAACAAGTAGCGCCGGGAAGAGACGAGCACGCCGCCGGTGGCCCGCGCCTGCCCCAGGGACACGGGCCACCGGCGTATCCCGTACCTCTGGTGGCGCCGGGGGCACGGCGGCCCCGAGACCCGCCTCGACCGCACGATGGGCAGGCTCGATCCGGGCAGCGGGGCTGGGCGGTCGTACGCGCCCACGAGGCGGGACCGGTGACCCGGACCGGCTGACGCGGCGGCTCGCCCTCTCCCCCGAGGAAGGGCGAACCGCCGCCAGGTGACACAGCCTTCCGTCCAGGAACCGCCTGTTCAACGCCTGTCCTCGCGCTGTGGCACGGAAGTGACCGTTCCGCTACGGTGTCCGCGCGCTCCGTCCGTGCACCCGCGCGCCCCCACCGCGGGAACTGGGATCCTCAGGCAGTGCATCCTTGTGGGTAGCCAGGACGGGGAATGCCGGGGCGAGAGCAGGGGGGAAGCGATGCCTCGTTGGAAAGACCTGCCCGAGGATCTGGATTCGCAGATCAGGGAGTTCACCAGCCAGGTGCGGCGGCTCGTGGACCGCAGCGGGCTGAGCGTCGCGGCACTCGCCGACCGCACGGGCTACAGCAAGACGTCCTGGGAGCGCTACCTGGGCGGCCGCCTCCTCGCGCCCAAGGGCGCGGTCGTCGCGCTCGCCGAGGTCACCGGCACCGATCCCGTGCATCTGACGACGATGTGGGAGCTGGCCGAACGCGCCTGGAGCCGGGCCGAGATGCGGCACGACCGCACGATGGAGGCGATCCGCATCGCCCAGGCGCGCGCCGCGCTGGGGGAGTTCGGGGCGGCGGAGGCGGCCGGTGGCCCGTCCGGCCGCAAGGCGGCCGACGGCGGCAGCGCGTTCACCGGGATCGCCGGCCCGTCCGGCGTCTCCCCGACGATCCCCACCCAGCCGACGGCTCCTGACGCCGACGCCCGGGACGGCGCGGGCGGCGACGGGGCCGGCGGAGGCGGGCGGGTCGGGGCCGATGGCTCGGGGCGGGGGCCGGCCCGCGGTCCGGCCGACGGCTTGGGCCGTGGAGCGGTCGACGGGTCGGGGCGCCGGTCGGTGGACGGGGCGGATCAGGGGCCGGAAGACGCCGGGGGCCGGGGGCCGGGCGAGGGTTCGGGCTCGAAGGGCAACTCCTGGGGGCTGGCCGGGTATCAGGGGCCGTCCCAGGCGAGCGGCCGACCGGGCGCCGGGGCGGCCGGGGCGGGCGCGGGCGCCGTGAGCGGTGTGCGGCCGGGTGTCCCGGCCGGCGGCCCGGGCTGGACCCCGACCGCCTCGACCCCGTACGACGGCGGGCCCGGCGCGCACCCTGCCGCCGGGGCCGCCCCGGCCCCGGGGCCCGCACGGCAGCGGATGATCATGTTTCTCGCGGGGCTGGTCGGCGTCGCCGTGGTCATCGGCGTCGTCTTCTTCCTCACCGACCGGGGCGGCACGAGGCACAGGACCGCCGCCAAGTCGTCGTCCCCGACCGCCACCACGCACGTGAGTCCGCCGCCCGGGGTCAAGTGCACCGGCTCCGCCTGCGACGGCAAGGACGCCGAGGCCATGGGGTGCAGCGGCGAACTGGTGACCACCGCCAAGACCGCCACCGTCGGCACCACCACCCTGGAGGTCCGGTACAGCAAGACCTGCGGCACCGCCTGGGGCCGGATCACCGGAGCCGCCGCGGGCGACCAAGTGCGGGTCCTCGCCGGGAAGATACGGCAGACCGGCCGGACCTCCGGGGTCGGCGACACCATCGCGTACACCCCGATGGTCGCCGTCAAGAACGCGACGGAGGCGAAGGCCTGCGCCACGCTGGCGTCCGGCCGGACGGGCTGCACGAAGTAGCGGGAGCGGGGTGAAGCGGGCGCCGGAGATCCTGCGGGGGAAATTTCCCCGGGGTGCGCATGGCAGCCCGGATTCTGGGCACGCGGCCCCGTACCCCCCCACGGGAGTCCGGTCATCCGGTCCCCCCACCCGGCGGCCGCCTCCGTCCTCTCCCCCTCTCCCGGACGGGCGGCCGCCCTCTGGATTCGCCACGTGTCCGACTTGTGGGGTGATCCACACGGCCCCGGACCTCCCGCATGCCGGATGCGCGATAGCCTGACCGCTGGATCGATCTCTTGACGCCAAGAGATCGATCATCCGCCCGGGGCAGGGACGCCCCACCGCCAGCTGTCATACGGAGAACGCCATGACCCGCACTCCCGTGAACGTCACCGTCACCGGCGCGGCCGGCCAGATCGGTTACGCCCTGCTCTTCCGCATCGCCTCCGGCCAGCTGCTCGGCGCGGACGTTCCGGTCCGCTTGCGCCTCCTGGAGATCACGCCCGCGCTCAAGGCCGCCGAGGGCACGGCGATGGAGCTGGACGACTGCGCCTTCCCGCTGCTCCAGGGCATCGACATCACCGACGACCCGAACGTCGCCTTCGACGGCGCCAACGTGGCACTCCTGGTCGGCGCCCGCCCCCGGACCAAGGGCATGGAGCGCGGCGACCTGCTCGAGGCGAACGGCGGTATCTTCAAGCCCCAGGGCAAGGCCATCAACGACCACGCCGCGGACGACATCAAGGTCCTCGTCGTCGGCAACCCGGCCAACACCAACGCGCTCATCGCGCAGGCCGCCGCGCCGGACGTACCGGCCGAGCGCTTCACCGCGATGACCCGCCTGGACCACAACCGCGCGCTCACGCAGCTCGCGAAGAAGACGGGTTCGACCGTCGCCGACATCAAGCGGCTGACCATCTGGGGCAACCACTCCGCCACCCAGTACCCGGACATCTTCCACGCCACCGTCGCCGGCAAGAACGCCGCCGAGGTCGTCGGCGACGAGAAGTGGCTGGCCGAGGACTTCATCCCGACCGTCGCCAAGCGCGGTGCCGCGATCATCGAGGCCCGTGGCGCCTCGTCGGCCGCCTCCGCCGCCAACGCCGCGATCGGCCACGTGTACACCTGGGTCAACGGCACGGCCGAGGGTGACTGGACGTCCATGGGCATCCCGTCCGACGGTTCCTACGGCGTTCCGGAGGGTCTGATCTCCTCCTTCCCGGTCACCTGCAAGGACGGCAAGTACGAGATCGTCCAGGGCCTGGACATCAACGAGTTCTCCCGCGCCCGCATCGACGCGTCGGTGAAGGAGCTGGAGGAGGAGCGCGAGGCGGTGCGCGGCCTGGGCCTGATCTAGTGCCGCGGCAGGCAACGTTTGCCCGTCAAGGAGCGGCGTCCGGTGCGTGCTCCCGGTGCGGCGAGAGTGCGTGCCGGGCGTCGCGACGGGGCGAACGTTGCCTGTTGCGGCACTAGGAGTCCCGCGACACGGCCGAAGCCCGGCATCCCGCCGCAGGGGGCCGGGCTTTCGTCGTGCGCGGGTGCGTTTCTGCCGCTCGCCGTGGGAGTGCGTGCTCGCTTCCGGGTGCCGGTCCGTTGCGTCGCCCCGCGCGGTTCCTCGCGCACCGCCGCCCGCGAGGCGCCCGGCATCCGGCTGCGCTGACACCCGCCGCCGGAGGGGCGGTTCGCGGTTCGCCCGCGCCGCCGTCGGCCTGATCGGCCCGATCACCTCCTGCGGCCGCTCGACGGCCGACGCCCCCGGCCGAGATGCGCGTGCGGGGGTCGACGACCGAGGCGTCCCGCGCCGTCCCGCGGACCCAGCCGCTTCTCGAACCAATGGCTGGCATGGCAGCGGCCGGGCCGCGCCGCACGGACGGTCCTGGCCGAGGTAGCGGTCGTCCAGGCCGCCGATGCGGCGGGTGAGGTACCGGTTGAACCGGCGGACGGCGGACACGTCCGCCGCGCGGACGGGAGTTCCTTGACTCCGGTCAAAGGTTGCCGTTCTTGGACTGTGGCCGCGCGTCCGCGCGGGTGCCGTGCCTCGGCCGGCTCTTGGCGGAGATCTGGCCGACGAGTTCCCAGAAGCACACCAGAGCGGTGACCGGCGGGATGCCGAAGATCACTAACGAGAGCAGCGCATGGGACGAGTGGCTGACGCACAACGCCACGGCCATCGCGGAAGCGGCCACCACGATGCACCAGGACCGCCGCGCGCTCCGGCGCTGGGCGGTGGCCCGCACGACGGAGAGCGCCGCCACGAACCACGGCCCGTACACCATCAGCGGCCAGCACTGCGCCAGGCGGGTGGGCAGCACCGCGGAGGCGGTCTCCTGCAGCTGCCCGTAGGAGTAGCAGACGGACCAGCCCAGCATGCCCAGTGCGCACAGCGTGACCGTCGCGATCAGCAGCGTGATGTGGGTGAAGCGCCGGCCGCCGTCGAGCAGATGGGATTCCTGGCGCAGGCGCCGGCGGCTGCTCCTGCGCGGGGAGGGAATGTTCAGCGGGGTGGTGACGGGGCTCACGGAGGTCGGCGCGGACAGCATCTGGGCCAGTTCCTCGACCGGGTCCCAGTCGTTCTGCGCGATGCCCGGTTCCGGGACGACGTTCCAGGTGTGCTCGTAGAGACCGGCGTCCTGTTGAATTCTGTCCATCGGTAAATCCTTCCGTACCTGACTCAGGACGCCGTGCACAGGTCTGTCATTGTCCGCCGATATTCATTTTCCATCGTATTGATTCTCTTCAGGAAATCATCGAGCAGGTCCGAGCAGGACGTGGGATCCGTGTCGGTTCCCCAGTACAGCGTGGTCGTCGGATGATCCTCGCTCGTGTGCCAGTCCAATCGCATCACGGTCGCTTAACGATGATCGACGGAGGTCGGCTTTGGGGCATTCGGGGGAATGCGGGTAACCCGGAAGGGGGGTAATCGCACTCTTTAAATATTCCCTGAGTGGGCGGGAATCAAATGCCCGGCCTGTTGATGATCGGTGCATCTGCTGATGTGATGCCGCGCACTTTTGGTCATCGATTGCGCATGCGACGCTCCGGTCCCGGGCAGGCGCCGACGGTCCCCGAGCGTGACACGCCTGTGACGCAGGGGCATCGATCAGGAACGGAAGGCAACACCGAGCATGGCGGACAGAACCGAACGACAGCCCCGGGCGACCATTCACGCGGGGGGTGAGTGGCTGCCGGCGATCTCCGGCGCGACCCGCGAGATCCTCGATCCCGCGGACGCCCGGCCGTTCGCCGTGGTCGCCGAGGGTGACGAGAAGGACGCCGAGCGCGCGGTGGCCTCCGCCCGGCAGGCTTTCGACCACGGCCCCTGGCCCCGCACCCCCGTCGCCGAACGTGCGGCCCTGCTGCGCCGCGTCGCCGGCCTCCTCGTCCGCGACCGCGAGGAGCTCGGCCTGCTGGAGAGTCGGGACGCGGGCAAGACCGTCGAGGAGGGCCGGATCGACATCGACTGTGTCGCCGACGCCTTCCGCTACTTCGCCGACCTGGTCGCGGCCGAGGCGCCCGGACGGGTCGTGGACGCGGGGTCCCCCGACATCCACAGCGTCGTCGTGCACGAGCCGGTCGGCGTCTGCGCGCTCATCACCCCTTGGAACTACCCTCTCCTCCAGGCCAGCTGGAAGATCGCCCCGGCCCTCGCGGCCGGCAACACGTTCGTCGTCAAGCCCAGCGAGATCACCCCGCTGACCACCGTCGCCCTGATCGAACTGCTCACCGAGGCCGGCCTGCCCGCGGGCGTGGCCAACCTCGTCACCGGCCCCGGCCACACCGTCGGCGCCCGTCTCGCCGAGCACCCGGACGTCGACCTGGTCTCCTTCACCGGCGGTCTGGTCAGCGGCACCCGGGTGGCCCAGGCCGCCGCCCCCACCGTGAAGAAGGTCGCCCTCGAACTCGGCGGCAAGAATCCCAACGTCGTCTTCGCCGACGCCTGCGCCACCGAGGAGGGCTTCGACACCACCGTCGACCAGGCCCTGAACGCCGCCTTCATCCACAGCGGCCAGGTCTGCTCGGCCGGCGGCCGGCTGATCGTCGAGGAGTCGGTCCGGGACCGCTTCGTCGCCGAACTCGCCCGCCGGGCGCGGCGGATCAGGCTCGGCCGCGGCACCGCCGACGGCGTCGAGTGCGGCCCGCTCGTCTCCGAGCAGCAGCGCGCCAAGGTCGAGGCGTACGTGGCCTCCGCGCTCGCCGAGGGCGCCGTACTGCGCTGCGGCGGCAGGCGCCCGGAGCCCTCACCCGAGCGCCCCGAGACCGGCTACTTCTACGAGCCGACCGTCCTCGACGCCTGCCACCGCGAGATGAAGGTCGTACGGGAAGAGGTCTTCGGCCCGGTCCTCACCGTGGAGACCTTCCGCACCGAGGACGAGGCCGTCCTCCTCGCCAACGACACCGAGTACGGCCTCGCCGGCGCCGTGTGGACGTCCGACCCCGGCAGGGCCCGGCGCGTCGCGGCCCGCCTGCGTCACGGCACCGTCTGGATCAACGACTTCCACCCCTACCTGCCACAGGCGGAGTGGGGCGGATTCGGCAGGAGCGGCACCGGCCGCGAGCTGGGGCCCGCCGGGCTCGCCGAGTACCGCGAGACCAAACACGTCTACCAGAACCTCGCGCCGAGGCCGGTGCGCTGGTTCGCCGGCTGAGCCCCACCTCGTCCCCGGAAAACACCTCCTGGAGCAGTACCCCATGTCCCACATCCCCCACGTCTACGACTACGTCGTCATCGGCGGCGGCACCGCGGGCTCCGTCGTCGCCTCCCGACTCACCGAGAACCCCGACGCCACCGTCGCCGTCATCGAGGGCGGCCCGAGCGACGTCGGCCGCGACGACGTCCTCACCCTGCGCCGCTGGATGGGCCTGCTCGGCGGCGAACTCGACTACGACTACCCCACGGTGGAGCAGCCACGCGGCAACTCGCACATCCGGCACAGCCGCGCCCGCGTCCTCGGCGGCTGTTCCTCCCACAACACCCTCATCTCCTTCAAGCCGCTGCCGTCCGACTGGGACGAGTGGGAGGAGGCCGGCGCCAAGGGCTGGGGGGCCGTCCCCATGGAGGCCTACTACGCCCGTCTGAAGAACAACATCGTCTCCGTCGACGAGAAGGACCGGAACGCCGTCGCCCGCGACTTCGTCGACGCGGCCCAGGCCGCGCTCGGCGTCCCGCGCATCGAGGGCTTCAACAAGAAGCCGTTCACCGAAGGTGTCGGCTTCTTCGACCTCGCCTACCACCCCGAGAACAACAGGAGGTCCTCGGCGTCGGTGGCGTACCTGCACCCGGTGATGGACGAGCGGCCCAACCTGACGATCATGCTGGAGACCTGGGCGTACCGGCTGGAGCTGGACGGCACCCGCGCCGACGGCGTCCACGTGCGCACCAGGGACGGCGAGGACCTGCTGATCCGGGCCCGGAACGAGGTCGTGCTGTGCGCGGGCGCCATCGACTCCCCGCGCCTGCTGCTGCACTCGGGCATCGGCCCCCGCGCGGACCTCGAGGCCCTCGGCATCCCGGTCGTGCACGACCTGCCGGGCGTCGGCGAGAATCTGCTGGACCACCCCGAGTCGGTCATCGTCTGGGAGACCCACGGGCCCATACCGGAGAACTCCGCGATGGACTCCGACGCGGGCCTCTTCGTGCGCCGCGACCCCGGACACGCGGGACCCGACCTGATGTTCCACTTCTACCAGGTCCCGTTCACGGACAACCCGGAGCGCCTCGGCTACGAGCGCCCGCAGTACGGCGTCTCCATGACCCCGAACATCCCCAAGCCGAGGAGCCGCGGCCGCCTGTACCTCACCAGCGCCGACCCGTCCGTCAAACCCGCCCTCGACTTCCGCTACTTCACCGACGAGGACGACTACGACGGCAGGACCCTGGTCGACGGCATCCGCATCGCCCGCGAGATCGCCGGCACCGAGCCGCTCGCGGGCTGGCTCAGGCGCGAGGTGTGCCCCGGCCCCGAGATACGGGGCGACGCCGAACTCGGCGACTACGCCCGCAAGGTCGCCCACACCGTCTACCACCCGGCCGGCACCTGCAAGATGGGCGCCGCCGACGACGAACTCGCCGTAGTGGACCCGGAGTTGCGAATCCGCGGCCTCGACGGCATCCGCATCGCCGACGCGTCCGTCTTCCCGACCATGACCGCCGTGAACCCGATGATCGGGGTGCTCATGGTCGGGGAGAAGGCCGTCGACCTGATCGGAGGTGACGTCCGATGACCCTCACCGGCCCCACCCGCAAGCCGCCCACCGGCGGCACTCCCGTCTTCTCCGTCTCCGGCCTGTGGAAGGTCTTCGGCCCCAAACCGGACCGGATCCCCGCCGACCCCGGACTCGCCGCCCTCGAGCCCGCCGAACTGCGCGCCCGCACCGGCTGCACGGCGGCCGTCCGGGACGTCTCCTTCGACGTGCGCAAGGGCGAGGTCTTCGTCGTCATGGGCCTGTCCGGCTCCGGCAAGTCCACCCTGGTCCGCTGTCTCACCCGCCTCATCGAACCGACGGCGGGCACCATCTCCATCGACGGCGAGGACGTCCGCGCCATGGACCGCGCCCGCCTGCGCGAACTGCGCCGGCACCGGGCCGCCATGGTCTTCCAGCACTTCGGCCTGCTCCCGCACCGCACGGTCCTCGACAACGTGGCGTACGGCCTGCAGATCCAGGGCATCGGCAAGGCCGAGCGACGCGAGCGGGCCGCCGAGGTCGTCGCCAAGGTCGGCCTCGAAGGCATGGAACACCGCCGCCCCGGCCAGCTCTCCGGCGGCCAGCGCCAGCGGGTGGGCCTCGCCCGCGCCCTGGCCGTCGACCCCGAAGTTCTGTTGTTCGACGAGCCGTTCAGCGCCCTCGACCCGCTCATCCGGCGCGACATGCAGGACGAGGTGGCCCGCCTGCACCGCGAGGAGGGCCGCACGATGGTCTTCATCACCCACGACCTCTCCGAGGCCCTGAAGCTCGGCGACCGCATCGCCCTGATGCGCGACGGCAAGGTCGTGCAGCTCGGCACCCCGGAGGAGATCGTCGGCGCCCCGGCCGACGACTACGTCCGCGAGTTCGTCCGCGACGTACCGCGCGAACAGGTCATGACCTGCCGCACGGCCATGCGCCCGGCCTCCGCCGAGGACCCGGAGAACGGCCCCGCGATCCACCCGGATGCGACGGTCGCCGAGGCGATCGAAGCGGTGGCCCGAGCGGGCGCCCCGGCCCGCGTGATGGACGAGGGCCGATGCCTGGGAGTGGTCGACCACGCGCACCTGCTCGGTGTCGTGGCAGGCGTACCCGCGGCAGCTCCGGTGGCCGACACCGCCGTAGCCGCGGGCGGCCGTACCGCCGGGACGGCGCCTCTCCCACGGACGGCGGCGCCTCGCAAACGCGGGCAAGCGACCCCGCCCGGCCCCCGCACCAGCCCGGAGGCCGTCTGATGGCAACGCTCACCGTCCCGACCTCCGGTACCGCCGAACCGCGCGTCCTGAAGAGCCGTACCGCGGGCAAACTCCTCCTGCTCGCGCTCCTCGCCGCGGTCCTGGCCCCCTGGGCCGCCGGCCACTGGCCCGGCGCCACCTGGCCCCACGACCTGACGGTCGGCGTCTCCAAACCCCTCACCGGCGCCAGTAACTGGGTCATCGACAACCGGGACAGCCACCCCCTGTTCCTGTACTTCTTCGGCTACATCAGCAACGCCGTCGTCCTGGCCGTGCGCGCCGTCTACCTCACCCTCCTCGCCGCGGGCTGGCCCGGGGTCACGGTCCTCGGCGCCCTCGTCGCCCGGCGGGTCGCCGGACCCCGCCTGGCCGCCGGCACGGCGATCGCCTTCCTGGCCTGCGGCGCCCTCGGCATGTGGGTCCCGACCATGCAGACGCTCGCGCTGATGGTGGTCGCGGTCCTCACCTCCGTGGTCGTCGGCGCGCTGCTCGGGCTCGGCGCCGGTCTGTCCGACCGCCTGGACCGCGCCCTGCGCCCGGTCCTGGACACCATGCAGGTGCTGCCCGCGTTCGCGTACCTCCTCCCCGTCGTCCTGGTCTTCGGCATCGGCGTCCCCGCGGCCGTCCTCGCCACCGTCGTGTACGCCGCCCCGCCGATGGCCCGCCTCACCGCGCTCGGCCTGCGCGGCGCCGACCCCGAGGTCCTGGAAGCCGTGGAGTCGCTCGGCACGACCCGCCGCCAGCGGCTGTTGACCGCCCGTATCCCGCTGGCCCGGGCCGAACTCCTGCTCGGCCTCAATCAGACGATCATGATGGCGCTGTCCATGGCCGTCATCGCCTCGGTCATCGGTGCCGGCGGCCTCGGCGACCGCGTCTACCAGGCGCTCGCCTCCGTCGACGTCGGCCAGGCCCTCGCCGCCGGCATCCCGATCGTGCTGCTGGCGATCGTCCTGGACCGCGTGACGGCGGCGGCCGGAGCGGCGGACGACGGCACCGCGCGCCCGAAGACCATCGGCTGGGCCTACGCCCTCGCCGTCCCCGTGGCCGTCGCCCTGGCCGCCCGCCTCCTCGGCTGCCTCGACTGGCCGTCGGGCTGGGCCCTGGACATCGCCGCGCCGGTCGACCGCGCCGTCGACTGGATGACGAACCACCTCTACTCCGGCGTCCCGGTCGTCGGCGGTACGGCCGACTGGGCGGGCCACTTCACCACCTGGGTCCTGGACCCGGTGCGCGGCGGCCTCGAGTGGCTGCCCTGGTGGTCGGTGCTGTTCATCGTCGCCGCCCTGGCCTGGTCGATCGGCACCTGGCGCACCGCGCTGACCGCCGTCCTCGCCATGGCCGCGATCGGGGTGCTCGGCGTCTGGGAACCGGCCCTCGACACGCTGTCCCAGGTGCTGGCCGCCGTGGCCGTGACGCTCGTCCTCGGCTTCGCGACCGGCATCGCCGCCGCCCGCAGCGACCGCGTCGAACGCTCCCTGCGCCCGGTCCTGGACGTCTTCCAGACCATGCCGCAGTTCGTGTACCTGATCCCGGTCGTCGCCCTGTTCGGCGTCGGCCGCGCGCCCGCCGTCGCCGCGGCCGTCGTCTACGCCCTGCCGGCCGTCGTCCGGATCACCGCGCAGGGCCTGCGCCAGGTGGACCCGGCCGCGCTGGAGTCGGCGCGCTCGCTCGGCGCGACCGGCCGGCAGCAGCTGTGGCAGATCCAGCTCCCGCTGGCGAGGCGGTCGTTGCTGCTCGCCGTCAACCAGGGCGTGGTCCTGGTCCTCGCCGTCGTCATCATCGGCGGCCTGGTCGGCGGCGGCGCCCTCGGTTACAACGTCGTCTTCGGCCTCGCCCAGGGCGACCTGGCGACCGGCCTGGTGGCCGGTGCCGCGATCGTCTGCCTCGGGCTGATGCTGGACCGGGTGACCCAGCCGACCCGGCGGCGCACGGGGAAGGGAGCCTGACATGCGACGCCGTACGACCACCGCCGTGCTGGGCTCGCTGGTGCTGCTGACCGCGACCGGCTGCGGCGCCGCCGACATGACCAAGCAGGCCTCGCCGTTCGCGAACGCCGGCGGCACGAAGTCCGTGACCCTCTCCGTGCAGTCCTGGGTGGGTGCGCAGGCCGACGTGGCCGTCGCCCAGTACCTCCTGGAGCACAAGCTCGGCTACCACGTGGACACCGTCCAGGTCGACGAGGTGCCCGCCTGGGACGCGCTCAGCCAGGGCCGGGTCGACGCCATCCTGGAGGACTGGGGCCACCCGGACCAGGAGAAGCGGTACGTCGAGGACAAGAAGACCATCGCGCGGGGCGGCGACCTCGGGGTGACCGGCCACATCGGCTGGTTCGTGCCGACCTACCTGGTCAAGCAGCACCCGGACATCACCGACTGGCGGAACCTGAACAAGTACGCCTCGCTCTTCCGCACCGCGGAGAGCGGCGGCAAGGGCCAGTTGATGGACGGCTCCCCGTCGTACGTCACGAACGACAAGGCCCTGGTGAAGAACCTCAAGCTGAACTACGAGGTCGTCTTCGCCGGTTCCGAGGCCGCCCAGATCACCCAGATGAAGCAGTCCGCCAAGGAGAAGAAGCCCTTCCTGACGTACTGGTACTCGCCCCAGTGGCTGTTCGAGAAGGTCCCGATGACGGAGGTGAAGCTGCCGCCGTACAAGGAGGGCTGCGACGCGGACGCGGCCAAGGTCGCCTGCTCCTACCCGCACACCCCGCTGCAGAAGTACCTCAACGCGGACTTCGCCAGGTCGGGCGGCAAGGCGGCGGCCTTCCTCAAGAAGTTCCGGTGGACGACCGACGACCAGAACGAGGTCTCCCTGATGATCGCCGACCAGAAGCTGTCGCCCGACCAGGCGGCGAAGAGGTGGGTGGACAGCCACCCCGGCGTGTGGAAGAAGTGGCTGCCCTGAGCGACCCGATGACCCGGGGGCCTCGCTCCTACGGCTGCAGGGCGTCGGCGATGTCCCGGAGCGCCGCGGCGGCCCGCCGCTGGAGCCCCGGCCCGAACGTGACGCGGGTGGCCCCGAGTTCGCCGAGTTCGGCGGGCGAGGGGCCCTCGCCGTCCAGGCGGGCCAGCATGTTCAGCGGGCCCTGGATCCCGGCCCGCAGCAGCGGAAGTACGGCGGCGGGGGCGAGGATCGGATAGACGCAGTCCGCGCCCGCCGCCACGTACAACGCCGCGCGCTCGATGGCCCGTTCGGGGTCCTTGTCACCCCGCGCGAACGTGTCCACGCGGGCGTTGACGAACAGCCGGTCGGCGGCGGCCGAACGGACCTCCGCGAGGTACCCGGCATGCTCGTGCGGGTCCTTGAGGACACCCCCGTCGGAGTCCTCGAGGTTGCAGCCGACGGCGCCGGCCTCCAGCAGCCGCTCCACCAGTTCCTTCGGCGGGAGCCCGTAGCCGCCCTCGACGTCCGCCGACACCGGCACGTCCACCGCCCGCGCGATGCGGGCGACCGCGGCGAACATCTCGTCGGCCGGAGTGCCCCCGTCCGCGTACCCCAGGGATGCGGCCACTCCCGCGCTCGGCGTGGCCAGCGCCGGGAACCCGGCCTCGACGAAGACGCGCGCGCTGGCCGCGTCCCACGGGCCCGGCAGGATCAGCGGGTCGCCCTGCGGGCGGTTGCGGTGCAGTGCGCGGAACGTGTCCACCTTGGTCACGGCTGACAACCCCCTGGTGGGATCCGGCGGCTGACCATGATCCGGTTCCAGCCGTTGATGCCGGTGATCAGGGCGATGAGATGGGCCAGTTCCGCCTCGGCGAAGTGCTCGGCCGCGCGCGCGTACACCGCGTCCGGCACGAACCCCTCGGTCAGCAGGGTGACCGCCTCGGTCAGCGCCAGCGCGGCCCGCTCCCGCTCGCTGTAGAGGTCCTCGGTCTCCTCCCAGGCGTTCAGGAGCTGGATCCGGTCCTCCGACTCGCCGTTCCTCCGGGCCACCCGGAGGTGCATGTCGAGACAGAACGCGCAGTGGTTGATCTGCGAGGCGCGGATCATCACCAGCTCGGCCAGGAGCGGATCGCCGAGTCCCTTCTTCGCGGTCGCGCTGAGCGCGGACATCGCCCGGCCGACCTCCGGGTCCAGCAGTTGCGTACGGCTCACGCGTGCTGCCCGGGCTGGTAGTGGCCCGGGGTCATCCGGGTGGTCACACCGAACCGGTTCCAGGTGTTGATGACCGCGATCGCGGCGATCAGCTGGGCCAGCTCGGCCTCCTCGAAGTGCCTGGCGGCCTTCTCGTACACCTCGTCCGGCACGAAGCCTCCCCCAGCCAGGACGGTGATCGCCTCGGTCAGCTCGATCGCCGCCAGTTCCTTCTCGGTGTAGAAGTGCCGCGACTCCTCCCACGCGCTGAGCTGCACGATCCGCTCGACGCTCTCCCCGGCGGCGAGCGCGTCCTTGGTGTGCATGTCGAGGCAGAAGGCGCAGTGGTTGAGCTGCGAGGCGCGGATCTTCACCAGCTCGTGCAGCTTGGGGTCCAGCCCCTGCCTGGCCGCGGCGTCCAGGCGGATCATCGCCTTGTAGACCTCGGGGGCGTGCTTGGTCCAGGCGAGCCGCGGGGCCTGCTCGGTGGCGTACTCGGTGTTCTCCTGTGCAGTGTTCATGCCGTCGACCCTAGGGGTGAGGCAGCCCAGGAGTATGGTCCATTTCCATGGCGGAATCCTGGGCCACTCTGGGCGTCGACCTGCATCTGGAACCGGCCGGCTCCGGCGGACTGCGCCGGGGCCTGACCGACGCGCTCCGGGAGACCGTACGCACCGGCCGGCTGGCACCCGGCACCCGGCTGCCCTCCTCCCGCACCCTCGCCGCCGACCTCGGCATCGCCCGCAACACCGTCGCCGAGGCGTACGCGGACCTGGTCGCCGAGGGCTGGCTCACCGCCCGTCAGGGCTCCGGCACCCGGGTGGCGGAAGGGGCCGCCGCGGTACCGCCGTCCGGTACGACGGCCCGGGGCGCGCCCGGCAGCGGTCCGGCCGCCCGCCGCACCGCACCGGCCCGCCCCGCCTACAGCCTCGTCCCCGGCAGCCCCGACCTCGCCGCGTTCCCGCGCACCGAGTGGCTCAGGGCGGCCCGCCGCGCCCTCGCCACCGCCCCGTACGACGTCCTCGGCTACGGCGACCCCCGCGGCCGCCCCGAGCTGCGCAGCGCCCTCGCCGGCTATCTCGCGCGGGTGCGAGGCGTGCGCACCGGCCCCGAGTCCGTGCTGATCACCTCCGGTTTCGCGCACGCCCTGCGGATCACCGGCACGCTGCTGCGGGCGCGCGGGGTGCGCACGGTGGCGGTCGAGTCGTACGGCGTCGACGCGTACCGGGGCGTGCTCCAGCGGAGCGGACTCGCCACGCCCGCGCTGCCGTACGACCGCCTGGGCACCGACCCACGAGAGGTGGGGGAGGCGGGAGCGGTGCTGCTGACCCCCGCCCATCAGTTCCCCATGGGCACGCCCCTGCATCCCGAACGGCGGGCCGCCGTCGTCGACTGGGCGCGGCGCACCGGCGGACTGATCCTGGAGGACGATTACGACGGCGAGTTCCGCTACGACCGCCAGCCCGTCGGCGCCGTCCAGGGCCTCGACCCCGACCGGGTGCTCTACTTCGGTACCGCCAGCAAGTCCCTGGCCCCCGGACTGCGGCTGGGCTGGATGGTGCTGCCGCCGTCCCTCGTCGAGGAGGCGGCCGCGGCCAAGGGCGCAGCCGACACCGTGGGGGTGCTCGAACAGCTCGCCCTGGCCGAGTTCGTCACCTCCGGCGCGTACGACCGCCACGTCCGGTCCTCCCGGCTGCGCTACCGGCGCCGCCGCGACGCCCTCGCTGCCGCCGTGTCCGCCCGCGCCCCGGAGGTCACGGTCACCGGTGTCGCCGCGGGCCTGCACGCGGTGCTGCGCCTGCCGCCGGGCACGGAGCAGTCGGTGATCCAGGCCGCGACCTGGCAGGGCCTGGCCCTGCACGGTCTGTCCTTCCACCGCCATCCGCACGCCGTCGCCGAGGCGCTGGACGCGCTGGTCGTGGGGTACGCGACACCCCCGGACAGCGCGTGGGCGGGGACGCTGGAGGCCTTGTGCCGGGTGTTGCCGTAGCAGGTCGGGTGTCCGACGCGATCATGGGCGGCGTGGACTTCGGTGAGGCCCCCGCCGCAACGTCACCCCGTCGAGTTCCAGGTCGAGCACCGCACCTGAAGAAGACGACCAGGATCGCCACTCAGGCCCAGGCGGAAAGCGCCGACAACCCGGAGCCGGCCCTCCTCGGCGGCGGCAACGAGTCCACCGGCACCGGCGGTGCGGACAACCCGACCCCGGCCCCCACGCACACCGGCACGCCCACCCACCAGCCCACCACGTCACCCACCGGCCACAGCCCGGCGCCGGGACACTCCACCCCCGCGGGGGGACACACACCGCCCGCCTCCCTGCCCACCGATGACGACAAGGGCGGTGGCCTCGCGAGCACCGGAACCCGGGTACTCGGCATCGCCGGGACCGCCGCCGCACTCCTCGCGGCCGGAACCGTCCTGCTCCGGTTCAGGCGCCGCCGAACCACCGGCGAGAGGTAAGCGCGCCGAGCCGAGCGACCCGGCAATGGGCAGGCCCCCGCCCGGAGGAATTCCCCGGGCGGGGGCCTCGTGCATCTCGCCGCGAGGAGCGAGCTGGAGATCACGTCACGGGAGGTCACGCCGTCCGGTCTTCGCAGGGCACCCCGGCCCGAGGAGGCGACCTCAGCCTTCCTCGGCCGGCACGGGCGCCTCCCCGAACCGCGCCAGCGCCATCGCCCCCACCACGGCCACCACGAACCCCAGGACCGCCAGCCAGGTCAGCCCCTCCCTCGTGCGGTCTCCCAGCCACACCACCCCCACCGCCGCGGGCCCGATCGTCTCCCCGATCACCATCCCGGCGGTCGCGGTGGTCACCGAGCCCCGCTGAAGAGCCGACGTCAGCAACATGAACGCGGCGCCGCCTCCGATCAGCAGCGCGTAGGCCGCCGGGTTGGTCAACAGGTCCAGCGGCGCAAGGCTGTCGATCAGCCGGACCGACACCTCCACCACCCCGAACCCGAACCCGGCCCCGAGCCCGAGCGCCAGCGCCCGCCCCGGACCGGACAGCCGCCCGCCCGCGAGGGCCAGCAGCAGCATCCCCACCGCCACGGCGAGCATCACGTACCCCAACGCGTCCGAGCCGCCCTCCTTGCCCTCCGGGCCGGACGCCAGTCCGAGCATCGCCAGCCCGGCACACACCACGGCCACCGCGCTCCACTCCGTGCGGCTCAGCCGCACCCGCAGCAGGCGGGCCGCCACCACCGCGGTCACCGCGAGACTCGACGCCAGGGCCGCGCCGACCGCATAGATCGGCAGGGATCGCAGCGCCGCGATCTGGAACAGGAAGCCGAGCCCGTCCAGCGCCAGTCCTGCCAGATACCGCCACTGTCCGAGCGCCCGCAGCAGCAGGGCCGCCTCGCCGCCGGCCCCGTCCGTGGCCGCCGCCCGCGCGGCCACCGCCTGCAACACCGTCGCGGTGCCGAAGCAGACCGCCGCGCCGAGGGCGCACACCATTCCGAAGAGCACAAAGGGACTCTAGGAGACGGTCGATTCCGCCACCCCCTGTGGCCTGCGCTCTTACCGTTCTCTAGGCCGGCCGCCGGCATCACGCCACACGGACACGTCCACGCACACGGACACGGGGGAGACACGAACATGGCTGACACCCGGCAGCGGCTGCGCTCCGGCACGGTCGTCCTCGGCGGCATGGGCCTGCTGGCCGCCGCCCTCACCGCCTGCTCATGCGACCCGGACAAGCGCTGCGTCGACCGCGACAGCCACAACTACGCCAAGGGCTACAAGGTCGTCTCCGACAAGAACTGCAAGACCTCCTCCCTCAAGACCTCGGTGGACGGCGAATGGTACTACGGCGGCAAGAAGAAGGGTTCCCGGGTGAGCGGCGGCTCGTTCACCAGGCCCCACAGGAGCTCCGGCGGCTCCTCCGGCCGTGGAGTGCACCGCGGCGGCTTCGGCGGCGGCCACCACGGCTCCGGCGGCTGACCGGCACCCGCCCACGGAACGCCGCACCATCACCCCCCGCCCCGGCTGGCAGCGCCTCCGCGAGTCCTCCGGTCTGATCACCGACGAGTACGCCCGCTTCCTGCCCCATGTGATCCTCCAGGGCCTGCCCGACGATTCGCGTCGTGGCCCGAAGCGCGGCAGACGGGAACTGTCGGAAGGTCCTGACGCGCCCTCTCTCAGCCGCTCAGCACCGCCCGGAACTGCTCCAGCCCCCAGTCCAGGTCCTCCTCGGAAACGATCAGTGGCGGGGCGAGCCGCACGGTGGTTCGGTGGGTGTCCTTCGCCAGCACCCCGCGGTCCATCAGACGTTCCGCCACCTGCCGTGCCGTCCCGACCCCCGGCGCGACGTCCACCCCCGCCCACAGCCCGCGCCCGCGCACCGCCGTCACCGTGCCCGTGCCCGGCAGCGCCGCGAGCGCCCGGTGCATCCGCTCGCCAAGCTCGGCGGCGCGGGCCTGGAACTCGCCCGTGCGCAGCATCGCGATCACCTCCAGCGCCACCGCGCAGGCCAGCGGGTTCCCGCCGAACGTCGACCCGTGCTCGTCCGGCCGGAACACCCCGAGCACCTCCGCGCTCGACACGACCGCCGACACCGGCACGATCCCGCCACCCAGCGCCTTGCCCAGCACGTACACGTCCGGCGCCACGCCCTCGTGCTCACAGGCGAAGGTCCGCCCGGTCCGGCCGAGGCCCGACTGGACCTCGTCGGCGACGAAGAGCACGTTCCGCTCGCGCGTCAGCTCCCGCACCGCGGGCAGATAGCCGGACGGCGGCACGATCACCCCGTTCTCGCCCTGGACCGGCTCCAGCAGCACCGCGACCGTGTTCTCCGTCATCGCCGCCCGCATCGCCGTCAGGTCGCCGTACGGCACGATCTCGAACCCCGGCGTGTACGGCCCGAAGTCCGCGCGGGCCTCCGGATCGGTGGAGAAGCTGATGATCGTCGTCGTACGCCCGTGGAAGTTGCCGCCCGCGACCACGATCTTCGCCATCTCCGCGGGCACGCCCTTCACCCGGTAGCCCCACTTCCGGGCCGTCTTCACCGCGGTCTCCACCGCCTCCGCTCCGGTGTTCATCGGCAGCACCATCTCCATCCCGCACAGCTCGGCCAGCTGGGTGCAGAACGCGGCGAACCGGTCGTGGTGGAAGGCCCGGGAGGTCAGTGTCACCCGCTCCAGCTGGGCCCTCGCGGCCTCGACCAGCCGCGGGTGGCGGTGCCCGAAGTTCAGCGCGGAGTAACCGGCCAGCAGATCCAGGTAGCGGCGGCCCGCCACGTCCGTCATCCAGGCGCCCTCGGCGGTGGCGACGACGACCGGCAGGGGACGGTAGGTGTGCGCGCTGTGCGCGTCGGCGGCGGCGATCAGGTCTTCCGCAGCGGTCACGGCGGCCTCCGGTGTCGAGGGGGGATCTCCTTCCTACCGTCGCTCGCATGGTGGACCGCGGAACCTGGCCGCACGCCCCGCCCGGTAGGCTGATCAGCGGGCCGTGACTGGCGCGCTGGGATGGGACGGACCATCGGGGAGCGGCCCGGCGGGAAACAGTGCCGTGCGCCTGGGCCGAACGTGAACGCTGTACGCACGCCGTCCGGAGGTCCTCATGCCAGAGCCCCTGTCCACCGAGTCCACCGCCTTCCGTGCCGCCCTGGACGTCATCCGCACCGTCGAGCCGCGCGTGGCCGATGCCATCGGCCAGGAGGTCACCGACCAGCGCGCGATGCTCAAGCTGATCGCCTCCGAGAACTACGCCTCCCCGGCCACCCTGCTGGCCATGGGCAACTGGTTCAGCGACAAGTACGCCGAGGGCACCGTCGGCCGCCGCTTCTACGCCGGCTGCCGCAACGTCGACACCGTCGAGTCGCTGGCCGCCGAGCACGCCCGCGAGCTGTTCGGCGCCCGCCACGCCTACGTCCAGCCGCACTCCGGCATCGACGCCAACCTCGTCGCCTTCTGGGCCGTCCTCGCCGACCGTGTCGAGGCCCCCTTCCTGGAGAAGACCGGCGTCCGCCAGGTCAACGACCTCTCGGAGGCCGACTGGGCCGAGCTGCGTCAGGCCTTCGGCAACCAGCGCATGCTCGGCATGTCCCTGGACGCCGGCGGCCACCTCACCCACGGCTTCCGTCCGAACATCTCCGGCAAGATGTTCGACCAGCGCTCCTACGGCACCGACCCGGCCACCGGCCTCATCGACTACGACGCCCTGCGCGCCCAGGCCCGCGAGTTCAAGCCGCTGATCATCGTGGCGGGCTACTCGGCGTACCCCCGGCTGGTGAACTTCCGGATCATGCGTGAGATCGCCGACGAGGTCGGCGCCACGCTCATGGTCGACATGGCCCACTTCGCGGGCCTGGTCGCGGGCAAGGTCCTCACCGGCGACTTCGACCCGGTCCCGCACGCCCAGATCGTCACCACCACCACCCACAAGTCGCTGCGCGGCCCACGCGGCGGCATGGTGCTGTGCGACGACTCCCTCAAGGACCAGGTGGACCGCGGCTGCCCGATGGTCCTCGGCGGCCCGCTGCCGCACGTCATGGCCGCCAAGGCCGTCGCCCTCGCCGAGGCCCGGCAGCCCGCCTTTCGGGACTACGCCCAGCGCATCGTCGACAACTCCCGCGCCCTGGCCGAGGGGCTGATGCGGCGCGGCGCCACCCTGGTGACCGGCGGCACCGACAACCACCTCAACCTGATCGACGTGGCCACTTCCTACGGCCTCACCGGCCGCCAGGCCGAAGCGGCCCTCCTCGACTCGGGCATCGTCACCAACCGCAACGCCATCCCGGCCGACCCGAACGGCGCCTGGTACACCTCCGGCGTCCGCATCGGCACCCCCGCCCTGACCACCCGCGGCCTCGGCACGGCGGAGATGGACGAGGTGGCGGGCCTGATCGACCGCGTCCTGACCACCACGGAGCCGGGTACGACGAAATCGGGCGCCCCGTCCAAGGCGGCCCACGTCCTGGACGAGAAGGTCGCCGAGGAGATCGCCCAGCGGGCGACGGACCTGGTGGCGGGCTTCCCGCTGTACCCGGAAGTGGACCTGGGCTGAAACCGGTCCGGAACGCGGGGCCGGAGCTGTGCCCTCACCACTCTCCGCACCTGAGAGAATGGTGGGCATGGCCACTGACCGACCCCGCGTGCTCTCCGGTATCCAGCCCACCGCCGGCTCGTTCCACCTCGGCAACTACCTCGGCGCCGTCCGACAGTGGGTGGCCCTGCAGGATTCCCACGACGCGTTCTACATGGTCGTCGACCTGCACGCGATCACGGTCCCCCAGGACCCCGCGGAGCTGCGGGCCAACACCCGGCTCGCCGCCGCCCAGTTGCTGGCCGCCGGCCTCGACCCGGACCGCTGCACCCTCTTCGTCCAGAGCCACGTGCCCGAGCACGCCCAGCTCGCCTGGGTCATGAACTGCCTCACCGGCTTCGGCGAGGCGAGCCGGATGACCCAGTTCAAGGACAAGGCGGCCCGGCAGGGCGCCGACCGGGCCTCCGTCGGTCTGTTCACGTACCCGATCCTGCAGGTCGCCGACATCCTGCTGTACCAGGCGAACGAGGTGCCGGTCGGCGAGGACCAGCGTCAGCACGTCGAACTGACCCGCGACCTGGCCGAGCGCTTCAACGGCCGCTTCGGCGAGACGTTCGTGGTCCCGTCGCCGTACATCCTCAAGGAGACGGCGAAGATCTACGACCTGCAGGACCCGTCGATCAAGATGAGCAAGTCGGCGTCCACGCCGAAGGGCCTGATCAACCTGCTCGACGAGCCGAAGACCACCGCCAAGAAGGTCAAGAGCGCCGTCACCGACACCGACACCGTGATCCGCTACGACGCGGAGGCCAAGCCGGGTGTCAGCAACCTGCTCACCATCCACTCCACCCTCACCGGCAAGTCGATCGCCGAGCTGGAGCGCGAGTACGAGGGCAAGATGTACGGCGCCCTCAAGACCGACCTCGCCGAGATCATGGTCGAGTTCGTGACGCCGTTCCGGGAGCGCACCCAGCAGTACCTGGACGACTCCGAGACGCTCGACTCGATCCTGGCCAAGGGCGCGGAGAAGGCCCGCGCGGTCGCAGCGGAGACGCTCGCGCAGGCCTACGACCGGGTGGGTTTCCTGCCGGCGAAGCACTGAGAGGCACGGACCGGCGCTGAGGCGCACGACCGTACACACGTCCGGGTGGGTGGAGCGCTGCACATCACTTCCGCTGCGCCTGCCCACAGGACTTCCATAGCCGTACAGTCGATAGCCGACGGCCCGAACGTGACGAACGGGACGGCCTGAACAAGACGACAGACGCGACGACAGGAGACGACGTGGGGACCGTAACGATCGGCGTGTCGATCGCGGTCCCGGAGCCTCACGGCAGCCTGCTCCAGGAGCGGCGCGCGGGCTTCGGCGACGCCGCGGCTCATGGCATCCCCACGCACGTCACGCTGCTGCCGCCGACCGAGGTCGACGAGGCCGAGCTGTCCGCCGTCGAGGCGCACCTCACCGAGGTCGCCGCGGCCGGCCGGCCGTTCCCGATGCGGCTCTCCGGCACGGGCACCTTCCGGCCGCTGTCCCCGGTGGTCTACGTCCGCGTCGTTCAGGGCGCCGAGGACTGCACCCTGCTGCAGCAGCGGGTGCGGGACGCCTCGGGGCCGGTGGCGCGCGAGCTGCAGTTCCCGTACCACCCGCATGTCACCGTCGCGCACGGCATCGACGAGGCGGCCATGGACCGCGCCTTCGAGGAGCTGGCCGGGTTCGACGCGCAGTGGCCCTGCACCGGGTTCGCCCTGTACGAGCAGGGCGCGGACGGGGTGTGGCGCAAGCTGCGGGAGTACACGTTCGGGGGTTCCGTGGTGCCGCCCCAGGCGCTCCGCGGGGTGGGGCACAGCACGGTGTCGTAGGGCCGGGCTCCGCGCCGCGCCGCATCACAGCGGCAGCCGGCGCAACAGTGCCCTCGGCGTGTGCCGCAGCGCCGCCATCACCACCCGCAGGACCCCCGGCACCCACACCACCTCCGAGCGCCTGCGCAGGCCCAGTTCGATGGCCGTGGCGACCGCCTCCGGGGTCGTGGACAGCGGCCCCTCGCCCCGTACCTGTCCGGGGCGTACGACCATGACGTGCACGCCCGTGCCGTGCAGGGCGTCGCCGAGACCCTGGGTGAAGACGTCGAGGCCGGCCTTGCTGGAGCCGTAGATGAAGTCGGCACGGCGGGCCCGCTCGCCGGCGACGGAGGACAGCACCACGAGGGATCCGTGCCCCTGGGCCTGCAGCGCGCAGCCGACGACCAGCCCCGCCGAGACGGCTCCGGTGTAGTTGGTCTGGGCGACCTGGACGGCGCGCAGCGGGTCCCGCTCGTCGTGGGCCTGGTCGCCGAGGACGCCGAAGGCGAACAGCACCAGGTCGATGGCGCCCTCGGCGAAGACCTTGCCGAGGACCGTCTCGTGGGCCGCGGGGTCCAGGGCGTCGAAGGCGACGGTACGGGTGTCGGCGCCGAGCGCCCGCAGGCTCGCGGCGGCCTCCTCCAGAGCCGGTGACGGGCGCCCCGCGAGCCACACCGTGCGGGTGCGGCGGGCGATCAGCCGGCGCGCGGTGGCCAGGGCGATCTCGGACGTGCCGCCGAGGACGAGCAGGGACCGGGGGAGACCGAATGCGTCCTTCACGTCAGCTCCTTGATGCGGCGGTGTCTCCGGGCATGTCGGTGACCGTATCGCCGGTATATGGGTGATCAGTCACTGAACATTCGCCGCTCCGCACAATGGGTGATTAGTGGGATGTCATACGAGCGTGTCGGCGGGGCAAGGACGGACCATGGACTGGCTGAAGAGACTCCCCGGCATCGGGCCGCTCGTCGCCCGGCTGACGGAGACGCACGCCTGGCGCTGCTACGAGCGGCTCGACCGGGTGAAGTGGACGCGGCTGGCCGCCGCCATGACGTTCGTGAGTTTCATCGCCCTGTTCCCACTGCTGACCGTGGCCGCGGCGGTCAGTGCCGCCACGCTCAGCCCGGCCCGGCAGAAGACGGTCGAGCACAAGATCGCCGAGCAGTTCCCCGGCGTCCTGTCCAGTCACCTGGACCTCACCTCGCTCGTCGACAACGCGGGCACCGTCGGCGTCATCGCGGGCGCCGCTCTGCTGCTCACCGGCATCGGCTGGGTCAGCCAGGTGCGGGACTGCCTGCGCGCGGTGTGGGAGCTGCCCGACCAGCAGCAGAACCCGGTGGTGGCCAAGGCCAAGGACGCGGGCATCCTGCTCGGCCTCGGCGGGGCCCTGCTGGTCACGCTCGCCGCGTCCACGTTCGCGTCGGCCGCCGTCGGCGTGGTCTCCCGCCACCTCGGCCTGGCCGCCTACGGCTGGGGCAGTGTCCTGCTGCGGGTCGCCGCGTTCGCCGTCGCCGTCCTCGCCGACTTCCTCGTCCTGCTCTACGTCCTGACCCTGCTGCCCGGGGTCGAGCCGCCGCGCCGCCGCCTGGTGGTGGCCGCGCTGCTCGGCGCGGTCGGCTTCGAACTGCTGAAACTGCTGCTCAGCGGCTATATCCAGGGAGTCGCCGCGAAGAGCATGTACGGCGCCTTCGGCGTCCCTGTGGCGCTGCTGCTGTGGATCAACTTCACCGCGAAGCTGGTCCTGTTCTGCGCCGCCTGGACGGCCACGCGCAGTGCGGACGCGGGGCCCGGGGGCGGCGTCACGGACGCGAGCGGCGGCGCACCAGGTCCGGCAGCGGCCACCGGCGGTTGACCAGGAACGCCGCGCCGGCGAGCAGCACCAGCAGCCCGCCCGAGACGGCCGCGGCGGTGCCGACGCCCCGGGAGCCGGACTGCGCGCTCGCCCCTGCCACCGGCCTGGCACCGGACCCGCCGTCGCCCGCGGACTTCCCGGCGGAGGGGCCGGCCCCCGGGCTCGGCAGGGCGTTCTTCGGCGGCACCAGCTCGCCCACCGGCCTGACCTTGCCGTCCGCCTGGAAGCCCCAGTCGAACAGCTTGGCCGTCTCCTTGTAGACCTCGTTGTGCACGGCCTTCTCCGGGTGCATCACCGTGACGAGCAGCACCTTGCCGTTGCGCTCGGCGACGCCGGTGAAGGTGGCGCCCGCGTTGGTGGTGTTGCCGTTCTTCACACCCGCGATGCCCTGGTAGACGGGCACGTCGGTGTCGCCGCTCAGCAGCCGGTTGGTGTTCTGGATCTCGCGGGCGCCGAAGGTGGCACGCACGGTCGAGCAGTAGTCCCGGAAGTCCTTCTTCTGCAGCCCGGACCGGGCGAACAGCGTCAGGTCGTACGCCGAGGACACCTGGCCCGGCTCGTCGTAGCCGTCGGGGGAGACCACGTGCGTGTCCCGGGCCTGGAGCTCGTCGGCGTGGTCCTGCATGTCCCTGACGGTCTGCTCCACGCCACCGTTCATCGAGGACAGGACGTGCACCGCGTCGTTGCCCGAGCGAAGGAAGACCCCGAGCCACAGGTCGTGGACGTCGTAGGTGTGGCCCTCCTTTATGCCGACCACGCTGGAGCCGGCGCCCATGCCCGCGAGGTCGGACGGCACCACCTTGTGCGTCGAGCCCTTGGGGAAGCGGGGCAGCAGGGTGTCGGCGAACAGCATCTTCAGCGTGCTCGCCGGGGGAAGCCGCCAGTGCGCGTTGTGCGCGGCGAGCACCTCGCCGGACTCGGCGTCGGTGACGATCCAGGAACGGGCGGTGATGTCCTTGGGCAGCATTGGGACGCCCGGCGCCGGATCGACCTGGGTGCCGGGCTGTCCCAGCCGGGCGCCGCCCACGGTCGACATGCCGGCCGGGGGCGTGGCCGTCGGGAGCGGGGTGGGGGCGGCGAGGGCGGCGGGCGCGGTGGCGGACAGGGTCAGGAGGGTGGCCGACGTGATCAGCAAGGATCGCCGTCCGGTCTTCTTCAGTGCAGGCACGACCGGAAACGTACCTTTTGTCTGCTCTGATGTCCCATGACCCGCCTCACCCCCGACACGGGACCGACCAGCGAACGGCGATACTGGACGCAAGCTGTGCTCGCCCGGGGGACACCCCCCGGACCCCCGGGCGCCCGCGGGCGCCCGGTGATGCCTGGAAAGGTCTGACCCCGTGAAACTCAGCCGCCCGGTCTCCTGGTTCCTGCTCGCCTTCGGGGTGTGGTCCTGGGTCATCTGGGTCACTTTCGTCAAGAACCTGGTCAAGGACAGCAGCGGGCTCGCCTTCGACAACGGTCACCCGACCGCGTACTTCTGGGTGCATCTGCTGCTGGCGGTCGTCTCCTTCGTATTGGGGACGGTCATCGGGGTCATCGGGTTGCGCGGTCTGCGCGCACTGCGCCGGACCTCATAGCGGCGACCCGGAGGGAGCCCGCACCCCGGCCCCTGTGAAGACGCTGTGAAACCCGAGGAGAACAACGCCTGGGTAAGTTCTTGCACATCTGGTCAGAAAGCCCTTCCCCCAGCTGAAACAGGTGTGATTAGGTGAGCCGCGCCACTAGGGGAGTGGCGCATTCGTGCTGGCCAGGGGTAGGGCCTGTGAGGGGCCTGGGGAGGGCACCACCATGCGATCTGTTCGCATGCGCGTCGTCGTGGCACTGCTCGTGCTCGCGATCGTGGGAATCGGCGGCTGGCAACTGCTGCCGTCGCAGGGCGACAAGAACAGGACCATCACGGTCGGTACGACGGACGCCGTCACGGACCTCGACCCGGCCGGCGCCTACGACGCCGGTTCCTGGGCCTTGTTCAGCAACGTCTTCCAGTCGCTGCTGACCTTCGAGCCGGGCGGCGTGGAGCCGGTACCGGACGCCGCGAAGAGCTGCGCCTTCGTGGGCAGCGGCCTGAGGACGTACCAGTGCACGCTGCGGTCCGGGATCACCTTCCCGAGCGGGCGCGCGATGACGGCCGAGGACGTGAAGTACTCCTTCGACCGGGTCAAGAAGATCAACTCCGATGTCGGCCCGGCGTCGCTGTTCTCCCACCTCGCCTCGGTGACCGCCGACAGCGCGACGACCGTCACCTTCCACCTGTCCTCCCCGGACGCCACCTTCCCCTCGAAGGTGGCCACGGGCGCCGGCTCGATCGTGGACAAGGACGAGTACCCGGCCGATGCCCTGCGCAAGGGCACCACCGTCGACGGCACCGGCCCGTACACGCTGGCGTCGTACACGAAGGACCAGAAGGCCGTCCTGAAGCCGAACGCGCGCTACAAGGGCTACCTCGACGGCACCGGACGCCCGATCGAGCTGCGCTACTACCCCGACTCCGCGAAGCTCGAGGCCGCCTGGAAGGACCGGGAGGTCGACGTCGCCACCCGGACGCTGCCGCCGGACGTGCTCTCCCGGCTGAACCCGAGCGACCCCGACAACCGGGTCAACGAGTCCGACAGCGCCGAGACCCGCAACCTCTACCTGAACACCCGCGCGAACTCGCCCCTGCACGACGTCCGGGTGCGCCGCGCGATGGCCTGGCTGATCAATCGCGAGGAACTGGCCAGTACCGTCTACGAGGGCACGGTCGACCCGCTGTACTCGCTGATCCCGACCGGCATCATCGGCCACACCACCTCCTTCTTCGACGACTACCCGACCCAGAACGTGAAGAAGGCGCGCGAGCTGCTCACCCAGGCCGGGGTCAGCCTGCCGGTCCGCTTCACCTTCGGCTACGGCGTCGGCCGCGGCGCGGGCCAGGAGGAGGCCGCGGCCCTGAAGCGGCAGCTGGAGGCGGGCGGCCTGTTCAAGGTGGACGTCCAGGGCTACGAGTGGACCGACTTCCAGAAGCGCTGGGCCACCGGGAAGATGGACGCGTGGGCGGTCGGCTGGGTGGCCGACTACCCCGACCCGGACACCTTCGGCGCCGCGCTCGTCGGCACCGGCTCCACGATGAGCACCGGCTACAGCAACAAGCTGGTCGACCATCTCATCCTGGACAGCCAGCAGTACGCCGACCGCAGCCGGGCCGTGAACGACTTCCGGGACATCCAGGGGGACGTCGCCCAGGACGTCCCGCTGATCCCGCTGTGGCAGCGCAAGGAGTACGTGGTCAGCACCGAGGACGTGGGCGGCGGGCAGTACCTGGACGACGGCACCGGCGTCTTCCGCCTGTGGCGCCTGACCTGGATCTGATCAACCGGCGCTCTCCTCGGCCCCCTTGGTCCGCCCCTTGCGCGGATCCGGCAGCGTTCTCGTCATGCCGGGCAGGAAGTCCGTGAACAGTTCGTGGATCTCCAGGACCAGGGGGCGCAGCACCCGGAACCGGGCGAGCGCCACACCGCGGCTGGTCAGCCGGGCCCCGCGCCGGGCCAGCCGGTAGCTGCGCTCGCGCTCGTCCGTCCGGTCGAAGATCCAGTACAGCACCAGCCCCATCTGGGCGAGCCACATCAACTCCGGGAGGACATCCCGGAGTTCGGCGGGAACCTTGGTCCTCGACCCGGCCAGCACCTCCCGGTGGACGGCGATCGCCTGCTCGCGGGCGTGCTCGCTCTCCGGCGAGAAGGGGCTGAGCGGGCTGTCGGGATCGGCGGCGTTCTTGAAGAACTGTACGGCGAACTCGTGGTACGGCCGGGCGATGTCGAGCCAGACGGTCAGCACGCCCGCGAGCCGCGCCTCCAGGTCGGTCTCCCGGTCCAGGACCTTGCGGACCGCCGCCCGGTGCTCGGCGGCGATCCGGTCGTAGAAGCCCTGGATCAGGTGTTCCTTGCCCTCGAAGTAGTAGTAGGCGTTGCCGACCGAGACCCCGGCCTCCTGGGCGATGGCCCGCATGGTGGTCTTGTCGTACCCGCGCTCCTGGAACAACCGCATCGCGGTCTCGAGGATCAGCGCGCGGGTCTGCTCGGACTTGCTGCTGGTGGGGCCGGCCGCCTTGGGGCCGTCGTTCTTCGCGGGCACGGTGCCGAGCCTAACGAGTGGCACGGGCACCCGGGGTGCTCAGCCCCGGCGGCCCAGCTCCGGACGCTTGGTGTAGTCCGTGAGGCCGAGGATGTTGCCCCACGGGTCGGCGATCTCCACGGTCCAGCCGGTGGCCACCGGGAACACACCGTCCAGCGGCTCGATCCCGGCGGCGGCCAGCTCCCGCGCCGCCAGCCGCGCGTCCGGCACCTCCAGCCAGACCCGCGGCGCGGGCCAGGGCGGCGTCCGCCGCCCCAGCTCCTCCTCCAGGCGCAAGAGGATCCCCGGCGTCTCCGCACCGACCCTCAGCAACGCGATCCCGCCCTCGTCGAACCGGAACCCCACACGGAACCCGGCCCGCTCGTAGAACTCGACGGCCTTCCCGAGGTCGCCGACGGGAAGCAGGACGTTGTCGAAGCCGAGCAGCTCGCAGGACGCTTCGTCTGACATGTCGTCAGATTAGAGCCGCAAGGCGTGGAATTCCCGGCAAAAACGCCCGAGGGCCCTGCTTCCGGAGGATCGGAGGCAGGGCCCTCGGGGACGGCCGGGACGATCAGTAGCGGCGCGTGATCAGCGCGCGCTTGACTTCCTGGATCGCCTTGGTGACCTCGATACCGCGCGGACAGGCGTCCGTGCAGTTGAAGATCGTACGGCAACGCCACACGCCGTCACGGTCGTTGAGGATCTCCAGGCGCTGCTCGCCCGCCTCGTCACGGCTGTCGAAGATGAAGCGGTGGGCGTTCACGATCGCGGCCGGACCGAAGTACTGGCCGTCGCTCCAGAACACGGGGCAGGACGACGTGCACGCGGCGCACAGGATGCACTTGGTGGTGTCGTCGAAGCGCTCGCGGTCCTCGGCGGACTGCAGCCGCTCGCGCGTGGGCTCGTTCGTCTCCTTGGTGACCAGGAACGGCATGACGTCCCGGTACGCCTGGAAGAACGGCTCCATGTCCACGACCAGGTCCTTCAGGACCGTCAGGCCCTTTATGGGCTCGACCGTGATCGGCTTCTCGGGGTTGATGTCCTTGATCAGCGTCTTGCAGGCGAGGCGGTTCTTGCCGTTGATCCGCATCGCGTCCGAACCGCAGATGCCGTGGGCGCAGGAACGCCGGAAGGTGAGGGTGCCGTCGATGTCCCACTTGATCTTGTGCAGGCCGTCGAGGACACGTTCCTTCGGGTCGATCTCCAGCTGGAAGTCTTCCCAGGTCGCCTCCGCCGAGACCTCCGGGTTGAACCGGCGGACCCGGAAGGTGACCGTGATGTAGGGGGAGTCGGCGAAACCGGGCTCGGGCTTGCCGGCCGCCTCTTCCTTGTCCAGAACAGGGGTAGCCATCAGTACTTACGCTCCATCGGCTGGTAGCGGGTCTGGACGACCGGCTTGTAGTCGAGACGGACGGTTTCCGAGCCGTCGGCGCCGACCTCGCGGTACGCCATGGTGTGGCGCATGAAGTTGACGTCGTCGCGGTTCGGATAGTCCTCGCGGTAGTGACCGCCGCGGGACTCCTTGCGGGCCAGGGCCGACACCGCCATGACCTCGGCCAGGTCCAGCAGGTTGCCCAGCTCGATGGCCTCCAGCAGATCCGTGTTGAACCGCTTGCCCTTGTCCTGGATCGCCACGTTCTTGTAGCGCTCCTTGAGCTCGGCGATCTTCTCCACGGCCGTCTTGATCGTCTGCTCGGTGCGGAACACCATGACGTTGGCGTCCATGGTCTCCTGCAGCTCCCGGCGCAGGGTGGCCACGCGCTCGTTGCCGGTGGAGCTGCGCAGCCGCTCGAGCTGTTCGACGACGAAGGACTCCGGGTTCTCCGGCAGCTCGACGTGGTCCGCCTTCGCCGAGTACTCGGCGGCGGCGATGCCGGCGCGGCGGCCGAAGACGTTGATGTCCAGCAGCGAGTTGGTGCCGAGACGGTTGGCGCCGTGCACGGAGACACAGGCGACCTCGCCGGCCGCGTACAGACCCGGGATGACGGTGGTGTTGTCCGCCAGGACCTCACCCTCGACGTTCGTCGGGATGCCGCCCATCGCGTAGTGCGCGGTGGGCTGGATCGGAATCGGGTCGGTGTACGGCTCGATGCCGAGGTAGGTCCGCGCGAACTCGGTGATGTCCGGGAGCTTGGCGTCCAACTGCTCCGGCGGCAGGTGGGTGAGGTCGAGGTAGACGTGGTCGCCCTCGGGACCGCAGCCCCGGCCCTCGCGGATCTCGGTGTAGATGGAGCGGGACACGACGTCACGGGACGCCAGGTCCTTCATGACGGGAGCGTACTTCTCCATGAAGCGCTCGCCGTCCTTGTTGCGCAGGATGCCGCCCTCGCCGCGGGCGCCCTCGGTGAGCAGGATGCCCATCCGCCAGATGCCGGTCGGATGGAACTGGAAGAACTCCATGTCCTCCAGCGGCAGTCCCCGGCGGTAGACGGCGGCCTGGCCGTCACCGGTGAGGGTGTGTGCGTTGGAGGTCACCTTGAAGAACTTGCCGCAGCCGCCGGAGGCGTAGATGACGGCCTTCGCCTGGAAGATGTGGATCTCGCCGGTCGCCAGCTCGTATGCCACCACACCGGCGGAGCGCTTGACCCCGTCGACCTCGGTGATCAGCTGGTCCAGGACGTAGAACTCGTTGAAGAACTCCACGCCCTCCTTGACGCAGTTCTGGTACAGCGTCTGGAGGATCATGTGGCCGGTGCGGTCCGCGGCGTAGCAGGACCGGCGGACCGGGGCCTCGCCGTGGTTGCGGGAGTGACCGCCGAAGCGGCGCTGGTCGATGGTGCCGTTCGGGGTCCGGTTGAACGGCAGGCCCATCTTCTCCAGGTCGAGGACGGCGTCGATGGCCTCCTTCGCCAGGATCTCCGCGGCGTCCTGGTCGACCAGGTAGTCACCGCCCTTGACCGTGTCGAAGGTGTGCCACTCCCAGTTGTCCTCCTCCACGTTGGCGAGCGCGGCGGCCATGCCGCCCTGCGCGGCGCCCGTGTGGGAGCGGGTGGGGTAGAGCTTGGTCAGCACGGCGGTGCGGCTGCGCTTCGTCGCCTCGATGGCGGCACGCATGCCCGCGCCACCGGCGCCGACGATGACGGTGTCGTACTTGTGGATCTTCATAGTTCTCGCAGCCCCGTGCCTAGCGGATGTTCGGGTCGAAGGTGAAGATCACCAGCGTGCCCAGCAGGATGGTCCACACCGTGGCGGTGTACAGCAGGGCCTTCAGCCACATGCGGGAGCTCGCGCGTTCCGCGTAGTCGTTGATGACCGTGCGCAGGCCGTTGGCGCCGTGCAGCATCGCGAGCCACAGCATCAGCAGGTCCCAGACCTGCCACCAGGGGGAGGCCCAGCGGCCGGCCACGAAGGCGAAGCCGACCTTGGACACACCGCCGTCCAGCACGAGCTGGATCAGCAGGTGACCGATGACCAGGACGACCAGCACGATGCCGGACAGGCGCATGAACAGCCAGGCCGCCAGCTCGAAGTTGCCCCGGGTCGACTTCGGGGTCTTCTTGGTGCGCTTGCGCGGCGCCTCGATCAGCGGGGCCGGGTTGTCGACGGAGTAACCGGCGGTCCCCTCGACGGGGCCGACTCCGGAAGCGGGGGTTTCAGTCGTGGACATCGGCGTCAGCTCCCAAACAGGACACGGGCGGCGTGGCCGAGGACCGGGTAGATCGCCCCGAGCATCAGCACGATCCAGACGCCCATCACGGCCCAGAACATCTGCTTCTGGTAGCGCGGGCCCTGCGACCAGAAGTCGACGGCGATGACGCGCAGGCCGTTGAGCGCGTGGAAGAGGATGGCGGCGACGAGGCCGTACTCCAGCAGCGCGACGATCGGCGTCTTGTACGTGGCTACGACCTTGTCGTAGGCCTCGGGAGAGACACGCACGAGAGCGGTGTCCAGCACGTGAACGAACAGGAAGAAGAAAATGAGGACGCCGGTGACTCGGTGAGCCACCCAGGACCACATTCCTTCCCGGCCGCGGTACAGCGTTCCAGCCGGCACGGAAGAACCCTCCGGGAGCGGGGACTGAGGGCCGCGCCGGCTTCGGTGTCGGTCGGGCCCGGCCGGGTACGGTCCACCGGCCCCCAGCATCGTAGCGAGACGCCGCGCCGTGCTTTACGGGGGGCCTACCTGGTGTGATCAAATTGGCACCGGATGGGGGAGCGGCCTGGCGGCCGCCGGGCCGCGGGGCCCCGTCACGGGCCGTGTGCGGGTGCGTTCGCGCCGATCACGCCCCGCGGAGCGGTCGCCGGCCGAGCCGGCCCCGCGCCGCTGAGGGACGCCGTCAGTCTCGCCCTCGCGAGGCGCCGGAGCTCGTCCGCCGCCCTGACCCGTTCCTCCTCGGGATCGTTCGTCAATCGTGACCGGATGCCTTCGAGGACGCGGTCGAGGGATTCCTCCGGCGGGGCATCACCCAGATAGATGACGAACGCGTGCCCGAACCGGGCCTCGTAGGCCGCGTGGGCCGCGCCCAGCGCCATGTGGGCGGCCGAGTAGGCGTCCGCCGGCAGCTCGGGAAGGGACTCTCCCGCCAGAGCCTCCGTGAGATCCGCCGGTGCCAGGTCGTACGCCGCCTCGTCCGCCGCGGCCAGGAGGGAGCCCAGATCCGGATAGGGGCGGTGGTACGCGACGCGGTGGGCCCAGCGCAGGCTGCGCAGGCAGTGCAGCAGGAGCGCCCGCGCCTCGTCGGCGGGAGCCGCGTTGAAGGCGTCGAGGGGCTTGGGGATCGAGGGGAGACGGTGGGCGGCCAGCGTGGGTCCTCGCGTCACAGGGGGCGTGGCAGGGGATGCTGTGAAATGTGTGTCGTCAGGTTATCGAGAGTGGTCACTGTGTATCGGTGAGGTACCTGAAATTCACTCGGAAGGAAGAGTTTCCGAGCGTCTCGATGACGGTTGACGGCCGGACCGGCCCTACGTTGGCAGGATGATCCAGCACAGGCGCCGTGCTCCGGTGCAGCAGGTGATGCGGAAGCGTGCGGTCGTGGCCGTAGCGGTCGTCGGGACCGTCGCGCTCGGCACGGGGGTCGGCGTGTGGGCCTCCTCGGGCGGAGGCGGCGGCAGGCCGGACGGAGGCGCGGCCCCGCCGGAGTCGTCGTCCGGCAGCGCGGCCGGTACGGCACCGGGCACGGCGGCCAGGACCCCGGCGGGCCGCACCAGGTCCTATCCGCTGTCCCGGGCACCGCGGACGATCCCCGCCGTGCGCTCCCACACCGCGGCGCGCGGACCGGGCTGGAAGCCGCGGAAGACGGACCGGGTGGTCGTCAGTGACGGCGAGCTGGCCGACGAGGGCCGGCTGATCGCCGGTGAGCTGGGGCTCACCTACGCGGGCGAGAAGGACGACGTGCGGGCGGGGGACGTCCGGCTCGCGCTCGGCGGCGGCGGGAACCAGGAGTCGTACACCATGACCGTCCGCCACGGGCGGGTCGACATCAGCGGGCCGGGCGAGGCCGGCGTCTTCTACGGCACCCGTACGCTGAAGCAGGAGGTCCACGGCGGCGGTACGGCTCCGGAGGGCGTCGTGCGCGACGAGCCGGCCAAGCCGGTGCGCGGGTTCGTGCTGGACATCGCGCGCAAGCCGTTCTCCGAGACCTGGATCGAGGACCGGATCCGCGAGCTGGGGGACCTGAAGTTCAACGAGCTGGGGCTGCACTTCTCCGACGACCAGGCGTTCCGGATCGAGTCCAGCACGCACCCCGAGATCGTCTCCAAGGATCATCTGACCAAGGCGCAGGTCAGGAGGATCGTGGCCCTGGCGAACAGCCGGCACATCACCGTCGTCCCCGAGCTGGACTCGCCGGGGCACCTGGGCGCCGTCCTCGCGGCCCACCCCGACCTGCGGCTGCGCAACGCGAGCGGGGTCGTCACCAAGGGCGCCATCGACATCTCCGACCCCGCCTCCGCGAAGCTCGTCGACGACCTGCTGGACGAGTACGCGGGCCTGTTCACCGGCAGCCAGTGGCATCTGGGTGGCGACGAGTACCAGGCACTGACCGTGAAGGACCCGCAGGCCTCCTATCCCGGGCTCGCGGCCGCCGCCCGGCAGAGGTTCGGCGCCGGCGGCACCGTCGCCGACCTGACCACGGCCTGGCTCGACGACCGCGCGAACACCGTCCGGGCCCACGGCAGGACCATGCGGGCCTGGAACGACGGTTTCCACCGCGGTACGTCCGTGCAGGCGGCCAAGGACCTCCAGGTCGCGTACTGGACCGGTAAGGAGATCGGCGCCCGGCAGCCGGAGGAGTACCTGAGCGCGGGCCGCAGGGTGCTCAACTACAACGACGAGTTCCTCTACTACGTCCTCGGCCAGCCGCAGACCTTCGTCTATCCGACCGGTCAGCGGATCTACCAGCAGTGGAACCCGCGGGTGCTGCGCGGTACGACGGCCGTGCCGGCCCGGTACGACGGCCAGATCCTCGGCGGCTCGTTCGCCGTGTGGGGCGACTTCCCGAACGCCCAGACCGAGGCCCAGGTCGCGGCCGGCATCCGGATGCCGCTGCGGGCCACCGTGCAGAGACTGTGGGACCCGGGCACGCCCCCGTTGTCCTGGGCCGACTTTCGGAGTCTCGCGAACCGGCTTGGCTGAAAAAGGTACTGTGACACTCCCGCGCCGTACCACGCAGTAAAGGGAAGTGCGGGCTCCGTAACGGTCGGTGCCCCGGCGAGGGAGACATTTCATGAGCCTGGTGGAACTGATCGCACAGGCCGACGAACGTGGACTGGCCGCCGGCGGGTTGGCTTGTTTGGATCGGTGTCTGCCGTTGCTCGGCGCCGACGACGAGCTGCTGCGGCCTCTGTGGGCGAGCCTCGCCGACGGCTCCGACTGGGGGGCGAGCCTGGACAAGGCACGCGCCGCGGTCCCCGCCGGGGAGCCGGACAGCGAGGCCGCGCTGCTCGCCCGCCGCATGCTGGACGCCGCCCCCGACGACCGGACCGCCGACGCGGTACGGCAGTGGGCCGACGCCTGCTCGGTCGCCTCCCTGCGCATCCACCGGCTCCTCGACCCGGCGGCGGACGGCGCGTCGACGGACGGCCTCGACGCCGGGCGCGCGGGGGACACGGCGGACCTGCCTCCCCTGGTCGCGGCGGAGTTGCGGCGGCAGACGGCGGTGCTGGAACTCCTGGCCGAGCACGGGGTGCAGGGCCTGCGCCGCGCCCTGGACCTGTCGATCGAGGGGCGGCGGGTACTGCGGGCGGTCGTCTCGCGCCGGGAACGCGCCGGGTCCTGACAGGCAGCCGCACCGGTGGCGTCCGGGTGACCGCGCGCGGTCCGCCGCGTCCCGGCGGGGCGGCGCAGGTCAAACCCCTGCCGTGCGCAAGTCCTGTGACTGTGCTGCGGCGGATGTGGGGTAGTTCCGCACGTTCGGCGAAACGCCTGGGAACCCGGTGACGCCGGAGCGGAGCGCCTCGCTCTTCCCTATGTGACGACCCAATACGTGACAGCACAGCAGGAGACCAGGCCGCACGCGGCGGCGAAGCCCGCGCGCTGGGCCGCGGACGCCGTGGCGACGATGCGGGAGGGCGCCCGGATCCGGCTCGACTACTCGGCGCAGAGCCTGTGGCGGATCGACCGGATGATCGAGGAGATACGCCGCGAGGAACCGCCGTTCGCGGCCGTCGAGAGCGTGCTGCGCGGCTTCGGCGCCTACGCGGGCGAGGTGATCGTCCGCCACAGTGGCGCCGAGTGGTGGGCGAGCGGCGGCGAGCACTGGGTGCGCACCCCCGACGGCCGGCTCTGGGACCCCCTCGACGAGGCCCGGCGCGCCTACGACGGCCACGGCTCGCTGCGCCTGCTCTGCCGGGACGCGACCGGCTCGCGCTGACCGGCCGGAGGCCCGGCACGCGCGGCGGGCCCCCGGGAGCGTCACGGGTCGGGCCGGTGCCGAGGGCCGCGTCGGTGGGCGTGTCGGGGGGCGTGCCGAGGACAGGACGGTCAGCGACACCGCCGTACCGAGCCGCTTGCCGCTCTCGGTGTGGTCAGCGGTTCAACCGACAGCCAACTGGAATACGGGAAAGGTGAATTACTCACCCGGAAAGCCGGACAGGAATTCGGTGCTGCAGCCAACTCACCTGGCTCCGCGGTGATTTCGGCTGTGACGCCGAAGGCCGGCGAACGCCGCCGGCGTCGCCGGCCGCCGGCTGTGACAAATCCGTGGGCGTCGGCGCTGATCACCGTGGGACATGGAGCGCGTGCGGCCGTGTCGCACGACGTGGATCCGGTGCGAGCGCGGGAACGGGTCCTGGGCTGGGTACGGACGAGGACGGTTCTTGGGTCACGGAGGGGAACCACGCCGTCGGCAGGCGTACGACGGCGAGCTGGGCGCGGCCGTCGCGCGGGCCCAGGACGGCGACGAGACCGCCTTCGCCGTGGCCTATCGGCTCGTGCAGCCGGGACTGCTCGGCTATCTGCGGGGCCTGGTCGGCGAGGACGCCGAGGACGTGGCGTCCGATGCCTGGCTGGAGATCGCCCGCGACCTGGGCCGGTTCCGGGGGGACGGCGCCGGCTTCCGCGGCTGGACCGCGACCATCGCCCGGCACCGGGCCCTGGACCATCTGCGCCGCCGGCGGATACGGCCGCAGGCCGCACCCCTGGAGCAGGACGCGCTGAACGTGCCCGGTCCGCTGAGCACCCACGACCAGGCCCTGGAGTCGCTGTCCACCGAACGGGCGCTGGAGCTGCTGCGCAGGCTGCCGCGCGACCAGGCCGAGGCCGTTCTGCTCCGGGTGGTCGTCGGCCTCGACGGCCCCGCCGCCGCGCGCGTCCTCGGCAAACGCCCCGGCGCCGTCCGGACGGCCGCACACCGCGGGCTGAAACGTCTCGCCCGGCACCTGGGAGAGACGGACACGGCCCACGAGGACGGTGGGCGGGACGGACGACGGCCTTCGGACGCCGGGTGAGCCGACTGGACGACACCGCCGCGAGCCGTATCCGTACGGAGGCGGTGACGGCGCTCCTCGCGAGGGCACGCGTCGGCCTCGACGAGCCGGCGGCGGCTCGCCACCGAGGCGGGCGGCGGAAACAGGGTCGCGGCTCACCGTGCGACCGAGGTGGCGAACGCCACGACCGGCAGCGGCGAAAAGCAGAGGAACGCCGATAAATCGGGTAAGTCGGGTGCCGAGTCGGCCCCGAACGGCGGGACCTCGAAGGCGCAGGCGGTCAGTGGCCGCCGAGCGGGGCCGGTGACGGGCGTCGACGACCGGTGGCCGTCCGGGAAAGGCAACGGCCGGGGCCGCCACCCCCCACAGGAGAGGCCCCGGCCGTCGCGCGGACGGGCCGCGCACGGCCCGTACCCTCTACAGCGCCGTGCGTGCCCTTTCTGTCACACCTGGCCACCGCCGGCCCTCACCCTGCGCACATCCGTACCCGGTCACGAGTTAGTTGCATCTTCTACGGACATGGACGAGGAGCGGTTTCACGCCGTAACGTGCCTTTCGCGCCGACCGGGATACAGGCGTAAAGGGAGTCAGGTGCTGGGGGACGACGCGGAGCTGACCGCCGCGGTGCGATCGGCACAGAACGGTGACGAGACCGCGTTCCGTACTGTGTACCGCGCGGTGCATCCACGGCTGCTCGGATACGTGCGGACACTGGTCGGTGACGCCGACGCCGAGGACGTGGCCTCCGAGGCCTGGCTGCAGATCGCCCGCGACCTCGACCGGTTCAGCGGAGACGCCGACCGGTTCCGTGGCTGGGCCGCACGGATCGCCCGCAACCGCGCCCTGGACCACATACGCATGCGCGGCCGCCGCCCTGCCATAGGCGGCGACGAGACGGAACTGAACGGCCGGCCCGCCGAGTCCGACACGGCGGGCGAGGCCATCGAGGCCCTGACCACCGGCAGTGCCCTCTCCCTCATCGCGCGGCTCCCGCAGGACCAGGCCGAGGCGGTCGTCCTGCGCGTGGTGGTCGGCCTCGACGCCAAGAGCGCCGCCGAGACCCTCGGCAAACGCGCCGGCGCCGTACGCACCGCGGCGCACCGGGGCCTGAAGCGGCTCGCCGAGCTGCTCGGCGACGATCCGGAATCGGCGGGCGTGCTCGGCGCGCTCCCGACCCAGCGAGAACCGCGCCGTGGCGCGGTGTCGTCCGCAACTGTGACGGATACGCGTGCGCGGACGCAGAAGGACATGTGATGGCCGACGAGCAGTACAAGTGGCTGAACCGTGAGACGGCGGAACGCCTGTTGCGCGGTGAGTCGCTGGAAGCCGTCGACGCCTCCGCCCGTGACCAGGCCGAACGTCTCTCCGCGGCGCTCGGCGCGCTGTCCGCGGAGGCGGCCCCCGCCCCCGGCGAACTCCCCGGCGAACAGGCCGCCCTCGCCGCGTTCCGCAAGGCCCGCGAGGCCGCCGACGCCGAACCGGCCGCCACCCGCACCTCCGGCTCCCGCGTCCACGGCACCGGGGCGGGCCTGGTCCGCATCGGCGCCCCGGCCCGTACCGGAATCCCGGCCCGCCGCACCCGCTGGGGCCGCCCGGTGCGCCTGGCGCTCGCCGCCGTGGTGGCCGTGGGCACGGTCGGCGGGGTCGCCATGGCCGCCGGGACCGGGATCCTGCCCACGCCGTTCGCGCCCGAGCGCCCCGGACCCGCCGCCTCCGTCTCCGCCGACGGCACCTCCGGCCCACCGCTGTCCTCGGCCTCGCCGCAGGCCACCCCGGGCACGCCCCCGGGGCCCGCGGTGCCGAGCGGCAGCGCGGGCGCGGGCCGCGGCGGCACCGGCGAGGCCGTGGGGCCGGACGACCGCACCGGCACGAACAGCCCCTCCGGCTCCGGCGCGCCCACCGGCACCTCCGGCAACCGGTGGAAGGACACGGTCGGAGCCTGCCGCGACCTCCGGGACGGCAGGCTGGACCCCGGCCGCCGACGCGCTCTGGAGAACCTGGCCGGCGGCGGTCCCCGGGTGAGTGGGTACTGCAAGACCGTCCTGGCCACGGTCGGTTCGGACGAGGGCGCGACGGACGGCGGCAAGGGCGCCGCGAACGGCGGCGGAAACGGCGACGGCAAGGGCAGGGGCGACGAGAACGGCCAGGGCGGCGACGACGGCAACCCCGGCCGGGGCGGCGACGGCCACGCGGGCAACGGTCAGGGGAAGGGCGGCGGCAAGGGCCACCACGGCGAGGCAGCCGCACCCGCCCCCACCGCCTTCGGCCCGACCCACTCGGCCCACACCACCGCCACCACCCTCGGCCCGACCCCGAGCCCGACGTACACGGCACTCTGACCCCGACCGGCACGGCAATCCGCACCCTGCCGACACGGAGTCCTGACCCCGGCCGCTCCGACGCTCTGACTCCGACCGGCACGGCCCTGCGCACCTTGCCGGCACGGTGCTCTCGCGCCGGTCGCCCCGGTGCTCCGAGCGCGACGGGCAGGGTTGCGGGTGTGTGACCGATGCGGGCACTTCGCGGGGTGGAGTGGGGCGGCCGTGGCTGTTCGACTCCGACCGGCGCGGCCCTGCGTGCCCTGCCGACTCGGTGCCCTGGCGCCGGTCGCCCCGGTGCTCCGAGCGCGACGGGCACGACCTCCGCACCCTGCCGGCACGATGCCCTCGCCTCCGCCGGCCCGGCCCCCTCGACCCGCCGGCGGCGGTCCCCGCCTCTTCCACCCTCCCTTCCTGCACCCCGCCTGACCTGCTGATTCGCGGTCACGAAAAATTCTCCGTGCGGGGTGTGACGTTTTTGGCGCCCGGTACGCAGTACTGAGTGAGCCGACTGGTCATCGGCCGTCGCACCGAGCCGGGGTTCCCCCCGTACCCACGGCTCGTGCACCCGGCGCGGGCGGGACACGTTCCCCCGGTCCCGCCCGCGCCCCGCAATCCCACTTCGGGCCGTGGACGCGTCACCCGTGGACGACGACCTTGTCGCCCACCCTCACCTGCGCGAACAACTCGGCGATCACCGTCTCGTCCCGCACGTTCACGCACCCGTGCGAGGCGCCCGCGTAGCCGCGCGCCGCGAAGTCGTGGGAGTAGTGCACGGCTTGGCCCCCGCTGAAGAACATCGCGTACGGCATCGGCGAGTGGTAGAGCGTGGACACCCAGTTCCGCGCCTTCCAGTCGACGTGGAACACACCCTCCCGGGTCGGCGTGTACCGCGCCCCGAACCGGACCGCCGTCGTCGAGATCGTCCGCCCGTCCACCATCCAGCGCAGCGTGCGCGTCGTCTTGTCGATGCACAGGACGCGCCCGGCCATGCAGCGCGGGTCGGGCGCCCCCACCGGCTGACCACCCATCAGGTACAGCCCCCAGGTCCCCGGCGGGTGTGTCATGGCGACCAGCCGCTGCCAGGTGACGGTGTCGGTCCGCCCGGTCCGCGGCAGCCCGCGCTTGCCCTGGAAGCCCCGGACGGCCCGCTCGGTCGGATCGTCGTACGACCCGGTCGGCCCGTCGAACAGCCAGTCCAGCTGGCGCAGCCGGGCCTGCAGCTCTCGTACGCCAGGCCCGCTGTCCCCGCGTGACCACAGCACCCGGACGGGCGCTGCCGACGGCCGCTGGGCCGTCCGGGTGGGATCCGCCGCCCGGCCTCCCGGGGTCCGGACGTGCGTGGGTGCCGGAGGTCTTCCGTCGGTGTCCACGGGCCGCACGGTGCAGCCGCACAGCGCGGTGAGGGCGGCGGCCGCGGCGAGCACGGCGGCGGGTCTTCCCGATTTCCTCATGCCCGGATGCTTCCCAGCGTGACCGCCGCCGAACGACGGGGCATGGTGAGGGGTGACAGGACGACAGCGGAGGCATCCATGACACGTGAGTCGGAGTCGGGACTGCCGATCGAGCCGGTCTACGGACCGCAGGCTCTGCAGGGCTGGGACCCGGCCGAGAAACTGGGCGAACCGGGCACGTACCCCTTCACCCGGGGCGTCTACCCGAGCATGTACACCGGCCGTCCCTGGACCATGCGCCAGTACGCCGGCTTCGGCACGGCGGCCGAGTCGAACGCCCGCTACCGGCAGCTGATCGCGCACGGCACCACGGGCCTTTCGGTCGCCTTCGACCTGCCCACCCAGATGGGCCACGACTCCGACGCGCCCCTCGCGCACGGCGAGGTCGGCAAGGTGGGCGTGGCGATCGACTCGATCGACGACATGCGGGTGCTGTTCGACGGCATCCCGCTCGACCAGGTGTCGACCTCGATGACGATCAACGCCCCCGCCGCGCTCCTGCTGCTCCTCTACCAGCTGGTGGCGGAGGAACAGGGGGCGCGGGCCGACCGGTTGACGGGCACGATCCAGAACGACGTGCTGAAGGAGTACATCGCGCGGGGCACCTACATCTTCCCGCCGAAGCCCTCCCTGCGCCTGACCGCGGACATCTTCAAGTACTGCACCGCCGAGATCCCGAAGTGGAACACGATCTCGATCTCCGGCTACCACATGGCCGAGGCGGGTGCCTCGCCCGTCCAGGAGATCGCGTTCACGCTCGCCGACGGCATCGAGTACGTGCGTACGGCAGTGGCGGCGGGCATGCCCGTGGACGACTTCGCCCCGCGGCTGTCCTTCTTCTTCGTGGCCCGTACGACACTGCTGGAGGAGGTCGCCAAGTTCCGCGCCGCCCGCAGGATCTGGGCCCGGGTGATGCGGGAGGAGTTCGGCGCCCGGAACCCGAAGTCCCTGATGCTCCGCTTCCACACCCAGACCGCCGGGGTCCAGCTGACGGCACAGCAGCCGGAGGTGAACCTGGTCCGGGTCGCGGTGCAGGCGCTGGCGGCGGTGCTGGGCGGCACCCAGTCCCTGCACACCAACTCCTTCGACGAGGCGATCGCGCTGCCGACGGACAAGAGCGCGCGCCTCGCCCTGCGCACGCAACAGGTACTGGCTCACGAGACGGACGTGACGGCGACGGTCGACCCCTTCGCGGGGTCGTACGCGGTGGAGCGGATGACGGACGAGGTCGAGGAGGCGGCCGTCGACCTGATGCGGCGGGTGGAGGACCTGGGCGGCGCGGTCGCGGCGATCGAGCGGGGCTTCCAGAAGTCCGAGATCGAGAAGAACGCGTACCGCATCGCCCAGGAGACCGACTCCGGCGAACGGGTGGTCGTAGGCGTCAACCGCTTCCGGTTGGACGAGGAGGAGCCCTACGCGCCCCTGCGCGTCGACCCCGCCATCGAGGCCCGCCAGGCAGAGCGCCTGGAGAAGCTCCGCGCAGAACGCGACCAGCGGGTGGTGGAGACGGCACTGGACGCACTGCGGAAGGCGGCGGAGGGCGAGGACAACGTCCTGTACCCGATGAAGGAGGCGTTGCGGGCCCGGGCGACGGTGGGGGAGGTGTGCGGGGCGCTTCGCGGGGTGTGGGGGAGTCACGTGCCGAGCGATGCGTTCTGAGCGCCGGCCGTTTGGGAACGTGCCTGTGCCGGACCCCGTCGCAGTCGCCCTCGGCCTCCGCGTGGACACCCTCCCCGGTGGTGAGGGCCGGCCCACCCCGGACCGCAGTGTCGTACCCCCGTGCGACACTCCTTCCCATGTTCGGCGTGATCGATCTCCCCACCTATCTGGCAGGACTCGTCCTGATCGTCCTGCTGCCCGGGCCCAACTCCCTCTACGTCCTGTCCGTGGCCGCCCGGCGCGGTGTGCGGGCCGGTTACACCGCTGCCGCCGGTGTGTGGTGCGGGGACACCGTGCTGATGACGCTGTCCGCCGCCGGAGTCGCCTCCCTGCTGAAGGCCGACGCGGTGCTGTTCGGGATCGTGAAGTACGCCGGTGCCGGGTATCTGACCTGGCTGGCGATCGGCATGATGAGGGCCGCCCGGCAGATGTGGCGGACCCGCAGGGAGAGGGCAGTCGAGGAGGACACCCCGTCCGGTGCCGGACGCGAGCGGGCCTTCCGGCGGGCCCTCGTCGTCAGTCTGTTCAACCCCAAGGCGATCCTGTTCTTCGTCGCCTTCTTCGTGCAGTTCGTCGACCCGGACTACGCCTACCCGGGCCTGTCCTTCGTCGTCCTCGGCACCTTCGCCCAGCTGGCGAGCTTCCTCTACCTCAGCGCGCTGATATTCGGCGGCACCCGCCTCGCCGGCGCCTTCCGGCGCCGCAAGCGGCTGTCGGCGACGGCCACTTCGGTGGCTGGCGCGCTGTTCCTGGGCTTCGCGGTGAGGCTGACGCTGGCCGGCGCCTGAGTCGCCGGCCCGGGGCGTCCGGGAAACGGCCGGTGCCTCGGCCCCGTCGAAGGCCCCGGCCCGGCACACGCATTCCGTCCCGGGCAGCCTCCACAGCCGGTCGTTCGCCCGGTTCACAACCCGGGGCGAGGTGACCGGCTGTCCGGCGTCCGCTCCTTCAGCGCCCGCTTCAGACGGGGCCCGAACGGCCGCTCCACGAACCGGTGGATCAGCCAGGCCAGCAGCAGCATCCCGCACACGGTCACCCCCAGCGTCGGCCACGCCGGCAGGCCGAGCCCCCGGTGCAGCACCCGCACGACGAACCAGCCGAGGTGCTCGTGGACCAGGTAGAAGGGGTACGTCAGCGCCCCGGCCGTGACCAGCCAGCGCCAGGAGGCCCACCGCGTCCAGCCCACCGCCACCGCGGCGACGGCGGCGAAGGCGGCGGTGACGATCAGGATGACGACGTACGGGTCGCGGTGCGGATGCGGGCCCCACAGCCCGTGGGTGGCCGCGCTCTGCGCGAGCAGCCACGACATCGCGACGATGCCCCAGGCGAGCAGGTCGCCGCCGAAGCGGTGGATCAGGTACAGCGCCAGACCGCCGACGAAGAAAGGGGCGTAGTCCGGCATGACCACCTGGTTCAGCAGCGCGTCCCCGGAAGAGCGGACCAGGACGGCCGCCGCCGTCCAGACACCGGCGAACAGCACCACCCGGCGGTAGGTCACTCCACGCACGACGACGAGCAGCGCGAACAACACGTAGAAACGGACCTCGACCCAGAGCGTCCAGCACACGCCGAGGACCCGCGTCGCGCCCATCGGCTGCTGGAGCATCGTCAGATTGACCAGGAACTCGTCGAGACGGACCGGGCGGACCACCACCGGCAGGGCGAACGACGCCGCCGTGACCAGCACCAGGGCCACCCAGTAGGCGGAGTACAGCCGCGCGACCCGGGAGCGGAAGAAGTCGCCGAGGGTGCGGCCCCAGCTGCTCATGCAGATCACGAAACCGCTGATGACGAAGAAGAACTGCACACCGAGGTTGCCGTAGACGGTCGCCCGGGACAGGACCGGGAACAGGTGGGCGGGGCTCGCGTGCCAGGACGCGGAGATCGTGCCGCCGCGCCCGGTGTAGTGGTAGAGGCAGACCATCAGGGCGGCGACGAGCCGCAGACCGTCCAGGGCCAGAAGACGGCTTCCGTGCCCGCCCGACGACGCGCGGGGCACGGCCGTCCTGGATATCAGCGGGCCGGGAGCGGCGGTGAGGCCGGTGGGTGAAGCAGCCATGTGCGGTTTCCTTCCTGGTGTGGTTGCGCGGTCGGCCGCTGGGCTCACCGGCGGTGTGCGGCCCGCTGTCCCGCCCCTGCTGGGGCCTGTCCGACCATTCCCGGGTGCGGTGCGGCGTCCTGCACGCTCCCCCACTGCCTCAAGGGCGTGCGGGGTGCCCCCACTCGCCGCACCGGCCTGCCGGGGCGCTGGTGCCGCAACAGGCAACGTCCGCCCCGTCGCCACGCCCGGCACGCTCCCCCACTGCCTCAAGGGCGTGGGAGGTGCCCCCACTCGCCGCACCGGGCACGAACCCGAGTACAGCCAGTACGAGGGCTCGCACCCGGCACGCCGAGAGCACGCACCGGACGCCGCTCCTCGACGGGCAAACGTTGCCTGCCGCGGCACTACTCGCGTGCGCCCCGGCGCAGACTGCGCGCCTTGCGGGCCACCCTGCGCACCGTCGCGTTGCGCGGGATGAACGCCAGTTGCGCCGGCACCCCGCCGGGCAGGGCCAGCGAGGTCAGCCGCCGGCGCTTGAAGTAGCGCATGGTGCGCTGGTTCAGGTTCCGCGCGAGCCAGATCTCTGCGTGCCCGCGCATCCGCGGGTAGATCTTCGGCTGCATCGCGAAGCCCACCGCGCCGATCAGCTCGCCGAGTGCTTCCACGTCCGTCCCGGCGCGCTGTTCGGTGACCGCGGCACGGTCGCGGAGGTCGGGCAGCAGCGCGTCCACGATGGTCACCGGGACCCGGTTGCTGTTCTCGTACGGCGTCAGCTGCTCCAGCAGCACCTCGGTGCCGATCCGGGCGACCGGCAGGCCGTACAGCGCCTGCGCCGTGAGCAGGGCGGTGGAGAAGCAGCCCACGACCAGCGCCGGACGCATGCGCTGGTACAGCACCTCGGCGAGGACCGGGGTGTCGAGCACGGTCAGTTCCACCTTCAGCCGCTCCGCCTCCCGCTCCAGCAGGCGGGTGAAGCGGGCCGGCGCGGACGGGTGCGGCTTGAACACCACCTTGGTGTGGCCGAGCGCGGCGGCCCCCTTCAGCATCCGCACATGCAGGTCCTCCTCCTGCTCGGCGGTGAGGATCTCCAGCGCCGACAGGTACTGGCCGAGCAGCAGCGCGGGCTCCTCGGTCGCCGGCAACGCGACGTCCGCCGGAGCCAGTTCGTCGAGGACCTTGGTGAAGGCGGCGGTCGGTACCAGCTCGCCGGGCACGTCGAACTCGGTGAGCAGCAGCGGCTTCAGGCCCGGGACCAGGTCCAGGTGCAGCACCCGGTCCACGCGGGTGCCGACGAGCGGGTCGATCTTGTTGCGGGTGGGGCCGTAGCTCATCAGGCCGTCGGCGTAGACGGTCACCGGGGCGCCGGTGAAGATCTGCGCGAGGCCCAGCGCGGGGTTGACCTGGATCGACTCGACGGCCAGCTCCACGTCGTCGTCGGCGAGCCGCCACTCGTGGCGCAGGAAGCGTTCCCACAGCGGCAGGTCGTCCCCGCGGGGCGTCCAGCCACCGGGATGGAACGGGAAGATGGTCTCGTTGTACGAGATCACCTCGTCGAACCGGTCGCGCAGCCTCTCGAAGCCGGGCGCCTCGTCCAGCGCGGGCGTGGTCTCCGGGGTGACCGCGTTGTTGCAGACCAGCAGGATCCGTCGGTCGGCCGGGCGGAAGCAGCCGGAGTCCAGGGCGGCGGCGAGCGTGGCCGTGCCGTACAGCGTCGACGCCTGGAAGATCTGGGTGGTCACGCGGCGGCCCCCGCGGGGGCGGGACGGCGGCGCAGCCGGCGCAGCTTGGTGGCACGCTGGAGGTCCATGGAGTCCAGCGCCTCGTCCAGTATGTCCTGCGGCATCCGCCGCAGGGCCGCGGCACTCAGGGATTTCAGTTTCTTCGCCACCGCGGGCTCGAACCTTTCGATGGATCCCAGATGATGGGAAATGATGGCGCAATAGGTGCGGACGGCCTTCGGCAACAACTGTTCCGCATCCCGGTCCTGGGCGGTTTCCGCGACGACCTGATCGAACGCCCGAATGAAATCGAGTTGTCGGACATCTCCGATCTGGGTCAGCGAGGAAGCCACCCCACGCCGGTAGAACACGCCGAGCATGTTCACCGCGGCGAAGGATTCCGCCTCCCGGTGCAGCTTCCAGATCCACGGCCGGTCCTCGGCCGTGCGCAGCCCGTCGGTGAAGTGCAGCAGGCCCTTGTCCACGAGCCGGCGGTGGTAGACGCCGGCCCACGCGAAGGCGTAGTCCACGGACGTCGACCGGTCGGCGGGGAGGATCGCCGCGCGCGGGTCCATCACCACGTTCCGCCGGCCGACCGGCACCCGGTTCACGGTGCGCGACCGCGCAGTGCACTGCACATGGTCGGTGCGGACGAAATCGCAGTCCAGGTCCTCGATGGCCGCCACCAGCTGCGCGAAGTAGCCCGGGGCGAGCCAGTCGTCGCCGTCCAGGAAGGTCAGGTACGCGCCGCGCGCCCGGTCGATACCGGTGTTGCGGGCGGTCGCCAGCCCCCCGTTCTGCTCGTGCCGGACGAGGACCGCCCCGGGCAGCTCGCGCTCCGCGCGCGCGAGAATCTCTGGTGTCCCGTCGCGCGAACAGTCGTCGACGAGAATGAATTCGAAGTCCTCACGCGCGTTCGCCTTCAGGCTTCTGAGCGTGTCGGGCGCGTATTGCTGCACGTTGTAGAACGGCACGATGACGGAGAGCTTGACCACGGCTTGAACGTTAGGGCGAAGCCCGTCATTCGTCTTGACCGCCTGCTTGATGCTGAGTGAACGGCATGTGGCGAAGCAGTGAACCAGGCTTTTTTCGCATGCTCCGGCGGCCCGATTCGCCATTCGGCGACGTGCTGTTAACCGTTTGTTGCATTCGGGTTGGGCGGATCCTCGGAATGGCTTCCTAGCGTCTTCGGCGTGCCAGCAAGTGCTACGAAGTCCCTGCGGGTCGCCGTCCTCGCCGATTCCGACACCCGATGGAAGTGGGGCGCGCTCACCGCGCAGCGCCTCGCCCCCACGGACGCCGAGATCCGGCTCGACGGCTACCTCCTGCGGGGGCGCGCCACCCCGACGGCCCGTCAACTGAAGGAGGTCGGTGTCCGGGCGGACTCCCTCCGCGAGGTCACCGGCGTCGAATTCCTGCGTGTGATGGGCGGAGCCGGCGAGGACCCGTACGACGTCCTCATCCTCGCGCTCGTCGGCGGCGGCGTCCAGGCCATGCTGCACGGACTGCGCGCCGCCTGGGCGGGTGCCGCCCGGCGTCCCGTCGTCGTCACCGGATACGTGGGTGTCGTCTACGAGAAGCTCGCCGACGGACTGCTGCTGCGGCACGGCGCCGACCTCGTCCTCGCCAACTCCCGTCACGACGCGGACCGTTTCCGGGCCGTGTACGAGGGGATGGGCGCCGACGCCTCCTCGGTCACCGAGGTCGCGCTGCCCTTCCTCGGCGGGACGCCGTACACCGGTGAACACGAGCCGTACACCGTGGTGTTCGCGGCCCAGCCGTCCGTACCGGACAGCCGCAGGGACCGCGCCTACCTGCTGGGCCGGCTGATCGAGCACGCCCGCCGGCACCCCGAGCGCGAGGTGCTGCTGAAGCTGCGCTCCAAGCCGGGCGAACACACCACCCACATCGAGGAGCTGCCGTACCAGAAGCTGACGCAGGGCAAGGACCTGCCCGGCAACTTCCGTCTGGTGTACGGCCACATGGGCGAGGTGCTGGACCGCACCGACCTGCTGGTCACGGTCAGCTCCACGGCCGCCCTGGAAGCCCTGCACCGCCGCATCCCCACGGTGATCCTGACCGATCTGGGCGTGCGCGAGGTGCTCGGCAACCACCACTTCACCGGCTCCGGCTGTCTGGCCTCCTGGGACCAGCTCGACGCCGGGCACCGGCCGGTGCCGGACGAGGAGTGGGTGTCCCGCCAGGGCGTCGCCGCCGGGGCAGGTTCCTACGAGACCGCGTTCGACACCGCCCGCGGACGCATTGCCGAGCTGCTCGACCGTCCCGGCGGCCTGCCGCCCCTGAACCCCTACTACACCCCCGAGACCGCGCCCGGCTATCTGCCGGGCATCCTCGTCCGGCACCACCTCGGCCCCGACGGCGTCCCGCTGCCCGGCGCGCCCGCCGCCGACAAGGAGCCCGGACCGGTCCGCCAGATCGTGCGCCGCGCCGCGCGTGGCGCCTACCGCCACGGCGTACAGCGGGTCGCCCCGGTGATCCGCCGGATGGGGGAGCTGTGACCATCCAAGGAGACCTCATGTCCAACCCGGAAGCGGGCCGAGGCGCGACGGTGCGCCGTGTGCTCGCGGTGATCCCCGCCCGCGGCGGCTCCAAGGGCGTGCCCGCGAAGAACCTCGCGCCCGTCGGTGGGGTCCCGCTGGTGGCCCGTGCGGTCCGCGAGTGCCGGGCCACCCGGCTGGTGACCGACGTCGTCGTCTCCACCGACGACCAGGCCATCGCCGCCTCCGCCCGTGAGGCCGGCGCCGAGGTCGTGCTGCGGCCCGCCGCCATCGCCGGGGACACCGCGACCTCCGAGGCGGCGGTCCTGCACGCCATGGACGCCCATGAGGCGCTGCACGGCGCGGCCGTCGACGTGGTCCTGCTCGTGCAGTGCACCAGCCCCTTCATCGTCCGCGAGGACATCGACGGGGTGGCCGGCGCGGTCGTGGAGAACGGCGCCGACACGGCCGTCACCGTGGCGCCCTTCCACGGCTTCGTCTGGCGGGAGGCCGACACGGAGTCCGAGGGCGGGGTGGGCGTCAACCACGACAAGTCCTACCGTCCGCGCCGCCAGGACCGCCCCCAGGACTTCCTGGAGACCGGCGCCGCCTACGCGATGGACGCGGCCGGCTTCCGCAAGCACCAGCACCGTTTCTTCGGCCGTACGGAACTCGTCCGCACCGACCCGGCCCGGGTCCTGGAGATCGACGACCCGCACGACCTGGCCCGCGCCCGCGCGCTGGCCCCCTTCTTCGACGCGGACCGTCCCGGTGCGCTGCCCGCCCACGACGACATCGACGCCGTGGTCCTCGACTTCGACGGCACCCAGACCGACGACCGGGTGCTGATCGACTCCGAAGGGCGGGAGTTCGTCTCCGTGCACCGCGGCGACGGACTCGGCATCGCGGCCCTGCGCAGAAGCGGCCTGAAGATGCTGGTCCTGTCCACGGAACAGAACCCTGTGGTGGCCGCCCGCGCCCGGAAGCTGAAGCTCCCGGTGCTGCACGGCATCGACCGCAAGGACCTCGCGCTGAAGCAGTGGTGCGAGGAGCAGGACATCGCGCCGGAGCGCGTGCTCTACGTCGGCAACGACGTCAACGACCTGCCGTGCTTCGCCCTCGTCGGCTGGCCCGTGGCGGTCGCGAGCGCTCACGACGTCGTACGCGGCGCCGCACGCGCGGTCACCACCGTCCCCGGCGGTGACGGCGCGATCCGAGAGATCGCCAGCTGGATCCTCGGCCCCTCTCTCGATTCCCTCCCCAAGTAAGGACATCTCCCTGATGAGCACCAACTCCCGTCTGCGTACGTTCGGTTCCCGCGAGGTCGGCCCCGGCGAGCCCGTCTACATCTGCGGCGAGATCGGCATCAACCACAACGGTGAGCTGGAGAACGCGTTCAAGCTGATCGACGTGGCCGCGGCGGCCGGCTGCGACGCGGTCAAGTTCCAGAAGCGCACCCCGGAGATCTGCACCCCGCGCGACCAGTGGGACATCGAGCGCGACACCCCCTGGGGCCGGATGACCTACATCGACTACCGGCACCGCGTGGAGTTCGGTGAGGACGAGTACCGGCAGATCGACGAGTACTGCAACGAGAAGGGGATCGACTGGTTCGCATCCCCGTGGGACACCGAGGCCGTCGCCTTCCTGGAGAAGTTCGACCTGCCCGCCCACAAGGTCGCGTCCGCTTCCCTGACCGACGACGAGCTGCTGCGCGCCCTGCGCGCCACCGGCCGCACGATCATCCTCTCCACCGGCATGTCGACCCCGAGGCAGATCCGCCACGCGGTCGAGGTCCTGGGCTCCGACAACATCCTCATGTGCCACGCCACCTCGACCTACCCGGCGAAGGCCGACGAGCTGAACCTCCGCGTGATCAACACGCTGGAGAAGGAGTACCCGAACGTCCCGATCGGCTACTCCGGGCACGAGACCGGCCTGCAGACCACGCTCGCCGCGGTGGCGCTCGGTGCCGTGTTCGTCGAGCGCCACATCACCCTCGACCGCGCCATGTGGGGCTCCGACCAGGCCGCCTCCGTCGAGCCGCAGGGCCTGGAGCGCCTGGTCCGCGACATCCGCGTGATCGAGGCCTCGCTGGGCGACGGCGTCAAGAAGGTCTACGACTCCGAGCTGGGCCCGATGAAGAAGCTGCGCCGCGTCGCCGGTGTCGTCGCCGAGGCGGAGATCGCGGCCGCGGCGGGCGAGCCGGTCACGGTCTGAGTGTTCTGATCCCCTTACGACGGGACGGTCGTACACCGATGAGCCCCCGCGCCGGTCACACCGGCCATCCTCCCCGCACGCTCGCCTTCGTGGAGAGCCCCGTCCAGTTGCTGAACGTGCTGGAGTGGGCGCACCTGCACGGTTTGCGCGGCGCGGACCCGCACCCGCTGCCGGGCGCCGAGCCGCTGCCCTCCGTGCCGGCGCAGGTGCGGCGGACGGTGGCCGGCGACCCTGCCGCGGCCGGCGCGGACCTCACGGTCGTCGTCCTGTCCCCGACCGACCCCATGACGCGGGGTCAGCTGCGCCGCATGGCGGACCTGGCCCGGGACGAGGGGTACCGGGTGCGCTGGGAGGACGCGCGGGGCGGCGCGACCGCGCCCTTCTCGACCATCGGCGGCCTCGCGGGCTCGCTGCGCAAGGCCGGCCGGATCGTCATGGGAGACCCGTTCTCCCGGTATGTGCAGCTGCTGCTGACGATCACGCGGGCGAAGGACCTGGTCGTGGTCGACGACGGCACGGCGACGATGGAGTTCGTCGCCCAACTCGCCCGCGGCGAGCGCCTGGTGCGCTGGCACCGCAAGGGCGGCCGCCCCGGGCCGCGGGACCTGCTCTTCGCCCCGGTGTCCTCCTCGGCCCGCCGCCGGCTCACGCCGAGCACGCACCGCAGGGTGGAGGTCTTCTCCTCCATGCCGGTGACGGAGACCCCGAAGGGTGTGACGGTCACCGCGAACGACTTCTCCTGGACCCGGGCCCGCTTCGGGCCGCCGCGCATCTCCAAGGGCGCGGACATGGTGGGAACGTCCCTGGTGGAAACCGGAGTTGTGGACGGCGAGGCGTACCTGGAGGCGGTCCGCACCCTGTGCAAGACGCACGGCGCGACGCGCTACTTCGCACACCGCCGGGAGAGTGCCGAGAAACTCCACCGGCTGGCCGCCGAGACCGGCCTGGAGATCGTCCGCCCGGACCTCCCGCTGGAGCTGATCGCCCGCCGGGGCCCCGTCGGCCGTACGATCCTCAGCTTCCCCTCCACGGTCGTCCACACCCTGCCGCTCGCGCTGGCGGGCACGGGGGTGCGGGTCGCGGTGTGCGACATCGACCCGGCCTGGCTCGCGGAGAACGCCTCGCCACGCGCCCAGGGCTTCCTGTCGGGCGTGACGGGCACGGCGCGGGACGTGCACCGGCTGGCGGCGGTGCTCCCGGCGTAGCGGCTCCGGGCCCCCGTCCGGCGGCGACTGGGCAGCGGCCGTCGGGCGGGGGCACCTGTGCGACTGCAGCGGCCAGCGGGGCACGAGCGGGTCAGACTTCGGCGTCCGGTCTGCGGGCCAGGACGAAGGCGCGGGCCCGGGTCTCCTCGCCGGCCGGCTCGCGGCGGATCGTCGCCACCAGCTCCAGGCCGGCGTCCGTCAGGAACGCGGTGATCTGCTCCGGGGTGCGCCAGTAGTACTGGAGGTCGATCTCGTGGCCGAAGCGCTCCGGCAGGTGCAGACGGCCGGGCGCCTCGGAGGTCTGGAAGGCGAGGAGGGCGTGGCCGCCGGGCTGCAGGGTGCGGTGGAATTCGGCGAACGCCGCCGGCAGGTGGGCGTCGGGGACGTGGATCGTCGAGTACAGGGCGAGGATGCCGCCCAGGGTGGCGTCCGGCAGGTCCAGGGACGTCATGGAGCCGATGTGGAAGCGCAGCCGGGGGTGGCTCTCGCGGGCCAGCGCCACCATGGCGGGGGAGAGGTCGACGCCGAAGGCGGGCACACCCAGCTCGTCGAGGAGTGCGGTGACGTGGCCGGGGCCGCTGCCGAGGTCGGCCACGGGGGCCGTGCCGTGGCGGGTGACCAGCTCGGCGAAGGCGGTGATCACCGTGCGGTCCAGGGGATGCGGGTGGACGTCGGGGAACTGCGCGGCGTACTCCTTGGCGATCGCGTCGTAGGAGGCGCGGGTCGTGTCGAGGAAGGGTTCGCTCGCGTCGGTGAGGAGGTTCTCGGTCGCGTCGGTCACGCATGCGGACCCTAGCCGGAGGAGGACCGCGTTGTAGTCCGGTTCGTGGACATGGCGAGCGTGACTGTAGTGAGGCGTGGTATCCGTGGAAGAAGGAAAGTCAGGGTTCTACCCATCAGTGTCCGTCGCCATGCGTCCGCCGGTCAGATTTTATTCCCCTAACGGGCTGAACTTTTGTTGATCGAGGGGTAGTTGATCAGCCGGGCGTCCTACCCTTCAGAGGGTGAAGCAATTGATGTCCCTAGAGTCCGAGGCCGGCCTCGCGGGGGATGTGCTCCCCGGCGTGCTGAGCGAAGCCCTGCACGCCGAGCTCGTCGCCTTCCGTCGCGACCTGCACATGCACCCTGAGCTGGGCAATCAGGAGTTCCGTACGACCGCCGCGATCAAGGAGCGGCTGGAGGCGGCCGGGCTTAGGCCCCGGGTGCTCGCCAAGGGCACCGGACTCGTGTGCGACATCGGCCTGGCGGAGGGCGAGCAGTCGGCCGTACCGCTGCTCGCGCTGCGCGCGGACATCGACGCCCTGCCCATCCCCGACACCAAGAACGACTGCCCGTACCGCTCGACCGTGCCCGACCGGGCGCACGCCTGCGGTCATGACGTGCATACGACCGTCGTGCTCGGCACCGGGCTCGTCCTCGCCGACCTGCACGCAAAGGGCCTGCTGCCCCGGCCGGTACGGCTGATCTTCCAGCCCGCCGAGGAGGTGCTGCCCGGCGGCGCGCTGGACGCCATCGAGGAAGGGGTGCTCAAGGGGGTCGGCCGGATCCTCGCCGTGCACTGCGACCCGAGGGTGGACGCCGGGAAGATCGGGCTGCGGCACGGGGCGATCACCAGCGCGTGCGACCGGCTGGAGATCGCCCTCGACGGGCCCGGCGGGCACACCGCCCGACCGCACCTGACCACCGATCTCGTCACCGCCGCCGCCCGTGTCGCCGTCGACGTGCCCGCGCTGATCGGCCGCCGCGTCGACACCCGCGCCGGGCTGGCCCTCACCTGGGGCCGGATCGAGTCGGGCCACGCGCCGAACGTGATCCCGCAGCACGCCGAGCTGTCCGGGACCGTCCGCTGCCTGGACCTGGAGGCCTGGCGGCAGGCCCCCGACATCGTGCACGCGGCCATCGACGAGATCGCCACCCTGCACCGCGCCAAGTCCGAGATCACCTACGTGCGCGGGGTGCCGCCGGTCGTGAACGACCGCGAGTCCACCGACCTGCTGCGCCGGGCCATGGCCGCCCGTCGCGGCCGGGACTCCGTCGAGGGCACCGAGCAGAGCCTGGGTGGCGAGGACTTCTCCTGGTATCTGGAGCAGGTGCCGGGCGCCATGGCCCGCCTCGGCGTGCGGCGCCCGGGGGAGCGGATCGTACGCGATCTCCACCAGGGCGACTTCGACGCCGACGAGCACGCCATCACGGTCGGTGTGGAGATGTTCACGGCGGCGGCCTTCCTGGAGCCCAACGGATCACAGGGCTGAGGTCCCGGCCCCCTGTGGGGCCCCTGGATCGCGCCCCGAGGCGGGGCCCGGGGCCCGGGGGCGGCCCCGCCGACCGGCGCAACACAGTCGTAAGCCATTCGTGCACGCTCCGCAACACAGGCGCGCGACGAGTCGAGAGCGCGAGTTCAGACGCTGTTTGCCTCGAATCGATAACGGCTTCGAGGGGGGGTTTTTTGCGACATCTACGCGCGTTACGATGCCGCGAAGCCGACGCCGCCGGGGCGTTTCGGCTCGAGCACCGGCATGGTGCTCACATCAAGCGCCGACACGGCGCTCAGGTCAGGTGAAGGAGCCTCCCGTGCGCCGGGTAGCCAAGCTTTCCGCTGCGTGTGCCGCCACCGCAGCCCTCGCACTGACTGCCACCGCGTGTGGCAGCACGTCCTCCGACAACAACGCCTCCTCCTCCGCCTCCGCGGGCGGCGGCAAGGGCATCAAGATCGGCCTCGCCTACGACGTCGGCGGCCGTGGTGACCGTTCCTTCAACGACTCCGCCGCGCGCGGCGCCGACAAGGCCGAGAAGGAGTTCGGCGGTTCCATCAAGGAGCTGACCGCCAAGACCTCCGACACCGAGGCCGACCGCGAGCAGCGGCTGTCGGACCTGGCGCAGGCCGGCTACAACCCGATCGTGGCGGTCGGTTTCTCCTACGCCTCGGCCGTCGACAAGATCGCGAAGCAGTTCCCGAAGACCAGCTTCGGCATCGTCGACTCGGTCGTGAACGCGCCGAACGCCGACAGCATCACCTTCACCGAGGAGCAGGGTTCCTACCTCGCCGGTGTGGCCGCCGCGCTGAAGACCAAGAAGGACCACGTCGGCTTCGTCGGCGGGGTCGACACCCCGCTGATCAAGAAGTTCGAGGCGGGTTACGTCCAGGGCGTCCACGACACCAACCCGAAGGTGAAGGTCGACGTCCAGTACCTGAGCCACGGCACCGACCTGTCCGGCTTCTCCAGCCCCGACAAGGGCAAGGAGGCCGCGCAGGGCATGCTGGACAACGGCGCCGACGTGGTCTACTCGGCCGCCGGCTCCTCCGGCAACGGCGCGATCGAGGCCGTCAGCGGCACCAAGGGTGCCTGGGCCATCGGTGTGGACTCGGACCAGTACAACATCCCGGGTCTGGCCAAGTACAAGAACTCGATCCTGACCTCCATGGTCAAGAACGTCGACGTCGGCGTGTACGACTTCATCAAGTCCGTCCACGACGGCAAGCCGCTGACCGGCAACAACGTCTACTCGCTCGCCAAGAACGGCGTCTCGCTGGCCACCAGCGGCGGCTTCATCAGCGACATCCAGCCCAAGCTGGACGCCGCGAAGAAGAAGATCGTCGACGGCCAGATCAAGGTCAAGACGACCCCGTGACCCCACCGGTGCGGCCGGCCGCCGACCAGGCGGTCCGGCCGCACCGCGGGACCTGAGGCTCGGCGTGGGGGCGGCTTCCTCCAGCCCCCCGCCGAGCCATAACAATGTGTCAACTCTACGCGTGTAGCGCTGAGTTGCCGCGCTAGCGTCGCCGACGCCCGCCACCTCCCCCCGCAGCCCCTTTCCCCGAGGAGAGTGCGCCATCAACGCGTCCAGCCCTCCCGCTGCCGTCGAACTGCGCGGCATCACCAAGCGCTTCCCCGGCGTCGTCGCCAACCGCGACATCGACATCACGGTCCGCACGGGCACCGTCCACGCCCTGTGCGGTGAGAACGGCGCCGGCAAGTCCACCCTCATGAAGATCCTCTACGGCATGCAGCAGCCGGACGAGGGCACCATCACCGTGGGCGGCGAACAGGTCGTCTTCCACAACCCCGGCGACGCCATCGCCCGCGGCATCGGCATGGTGCACCAGCACTTCATGCTCGCCGACAACCTCACCGTGCTGGAGAACGTCGTCCTCGGCGCGGAGAAGCTGTACGGCATCGGGAACAAGGCCCGCGCGAGGATCAAGGAGATCTCCGACGCGTACGGCCTGAACGTCCGCCCGGACGTGCTGGTGGAGGAGCTGGGCGTCGCCGACCGCCAGCGTGTGGAGATCCTCAAGGTCCTCTACCGCGGCGCCAAGACCCTCATCCTCGACGAGCCGACCGCCGTGCTCGTGCCGCAGGAGGTGGACGCGCTCTTCGACAACCTGCGCGATCTGAAGTCCGAGGGCCTCACCGTCATCTTCATCTCCCACAAACTGGGCGAGGTGCTGTCGGTCGCCGACGAGATCACCGTCATCCGGCGCGGCACCACCGTCGGCACGGTCGCGCCCCGCGGCACCACCCCCAAGCAACTCGCCGAGCTGATGGTCGGCAGCGAACTGCCCACCCCGGAGACCGAGGAGTCCACCGTCACGGACGTCCCCATGCTCAAGGTGGAGGGGCTGCACCTCGCGCAGACCGACCTCGAGGGCATCGAGCGGATCATCCTGGACCAGATCTCATTCACCATCCACAAGGGCGAGGTCCTGGGCATCGCCGGCGTGGAGGGCAACGGCCAGTCCGAGCTGGTCGAGGCGATCATGGGCATGCGCCAGCCGGACGCCGGCGTCGTCACGCTCGACGGCACCGACATCTCCCACACCGCCACCCGCGACCGCCGCGAGGCCGGCATCGGCTACATCCCCGAGGACCGCCACCGCCACGGCCTGCTGCTGGAAGCCCCGCTGTGGGAGAACCGCATCCTCGGCCACGTCACCGAAAAGCCCAACGCGCGCGGCCAGCTCCTCGACATCAAGGCGGCCCGCGCCGACACCGGGCGGATCGTGCGCGCGTACGACGTCCGCACCCCCGGCATCGACGTGACCGCGGCCTCGCTGTCCGGCGGCAACCAGCAGAAGCTGATCGTCGGCCGTGAGATGAGCCACGACCCCAAGCTGCTCATAGCCGCCCACCCCACCCGAGGCGTGGACGTCGGCGCCCAGGCGGCCATCTGGGACCACATCCGCGAGGCCCGCCGCGCGGGCCTGGCGGTGCTGCTGATCTCCGCGGACCTGGACGAGCTGATCGGGCTCTCCGACACCCTGCGGGTGATGTACCGCGGCCGCCTGGTCGCCGACGCCGACCCCGCCACCATCACCCCCGAAGAGCTGGGCTCCGCCATGACGGGTGCGGCCACCGGCCACCTGGAGCACACAGAGGACGACGAGCGATGAACAAGCTGACCTCACGGATCGACAAGGAGCGGCTGCTCCTCGGCCTCGCCGCGCCGGTGCTGGCGGTCGTCGCCGCGCTCGTCGTCACCGCCCTGGTGATCCTCGCGACCGGCAAGAACCCCGGCGACGCGTTCAGCGACATGGTGACCTACGGCTTCGCCAGCGACAGCCAGGTCTACATCCTGAACAAGGCGACCACGTACTACCTGGCGGGTGTCTCGGTGGCCATCGGCTTCCGGATGAACCTGTTCAACATCGGTGTCGACGGCCAGTACCGGCTCGCCGCGTTCTTCGCCGCCGTCCTCGGCGGTGCGCTGAGCACGCCCGGCTGGCTCTCCATCATCCTGATCCTGTTGTGCGCCATGGCGACCGGCGCCGTGTGGGCGGCCATCGCCGGCATCCTCAAGGTGACCCGGGGCGTCAGCGAGGTCATCTCGACCATCATGCTGAACTCGATCGCCACCGCGATCATCGCCTACCTGCTGCAGCCCGGGAAGCTGGCCGAGCTGGAACAGGGCGGCACCGTCGTCTCCACCAAGCCGCTGCCGTCGTCCTCGTACTTCTTCAGCATCAACACCGGCCCCGCCGGCGAGCTGTGGGGCTTCATCTTCATCGCCGCGATCGTCGGCGTGGCGTACTGGTTCGTGCTCGGCCGCACCCGCTTCGGCTTCGACCTGCGCACCGTCGGCCAGTCCGAGAGCGCGGCCTCCGCGAGCGGTGTGTCGGTGAAGAAGATGGTCGCCACCAGCATGATCATCTCCGGTGCGGTGGCCGGTCTCATCGGCATGCCCACCCTGCTCAACGACTCGTACGCGTTCAGCAACGACTTCCCGGTCGGCATCGGCTTCACCGGCATCGCCATCGCGTTGCTCGGCCGCAACCATCCGGTCGGCATCGCGCTCGGCGCCCTGCTCTGGGGCTTCCTGGAGCGCACCACCAACCACCTGGAGTTCCAGGGCTACGACAAGGAGATCCTCGGCGTCATCCAGGGCGTGATCGTCCTGTGCGTCGTGATCGCCTACGAGGTCGTACGGCGCTACGGCCTCAAGCGCCAGCAGCAGAAGGTCGGCGCCGAACTCGCGGCCCAGGCCGCCGCCCCGACGACGAAGCAGGAGGTGGCGTGATGACTGCCACGATGACCGACGCGCCGCCGCCCGCGGCGCCCAAGGCGGCGGGCGCGCCGCAGCGCTCGGGCCGCTCCTTCGGCCAGGGCCTCCTGCTCGTCGCGGGCGCGCTGCTGCTCCTGGCCGCGGTCCGCGTGATCACCGGTTCGGACCAGCTCGACTCCGCCGGCCAGGTCGGCGCCGCGCTCGGTCTCGCCGTGCCGATCGGCCTCGCCGGCCTCGCCGGCCTGTGGTCCGAGCGGTCCGGCGTGGTCAACATCGGCCTCGAGGGCATGATGATCCTCGGCACCTTCGGCGCCGGCTGGGTCGGCTGGCAGTCCAGCCCCTGGCTCGGCCTGCTGTGCGGCATCGGCTTCGGTGTCCTCGGCGGCCTGGTGCACGCCGTGGCCACCGTCACCTTCGGCGTCGACCACATCGTCTCCGGTGTCGCGATCAACCTGCTCGCACTCGGCGCCACCCAGTACCTCGCCAAGCTCTTCTTCACCAACGGCGCGGCGGCGAACGCGGGCGGCAACCCCAAGCAGTCCCCGCCCGTGGACTCGCTGCCGCAGGTCACCGTGCCCGGCCTGTCCGACGGCCTCGCCTCGATCGAGAAGCACCACTGGTTCCTGGTCTCCGACCTCGCCGGCATCATCGGCGGTCTGATCACCAACCTGTCCGTGATCACGATCCTGGCCGCGGTGCTGTTCGTCGGCAGCTGGTGGCTGCTCTGGCGCACCCCGTTCGGCCTGCGGCTGCGGTCCTGCGGCGAGAACCCGGTCGCGGCCGAGTCGCTCGGCGTCAACGTCTACACCTACAAGTACGCGGCCGTCGCCGTCTCCGGCGGCCTCGCGGGCCTCGGCGGCGCCTTCCTGGCGCTGGTCACCTCGCACACCTACCTGGAGGGCCAGACCGGTGGCCGCGGCTACATCGGCCTCGCGGCGATGATCTTCGGCAACTGGCGTCCGGGCGGCCTCGCGATGGGCGCGGGACTGTTCGGCTACTCCGACGCCCTCCAGCTGCGCAACGGCGGCACGACCGTGCACGCGCTGCTGCTCCTGCTGGTCATCCTGCTGGTCGCCCTGGCCGGCTGGAAGCTGTACCGCAAGACCCTGTGGCAGGGCGGGGTCAGCCTCCTGGTGGCCGCGCTGGTGCTGGTCTGGTACCTGGTCACCGACGAGGTCCCGAGCGACTTCGTGGGTGCCACCCCGTACGTCGTCACCCTGCTGGTGCTGTCCCTGTCGGCGCAGCGCCTGCGGATGCCCAAGGCGGACGGCATGCGCTACCGGAAGGGCCAGGGCAAGTGACCCGGGACACGGTCGGCTTCGACTGGGAGGCGCTGCGCGCGGTGGCGCGCGAGGCGATGTCCCACGCGTACGCCCCCTACTCCGGCTTCCCGGTCGGCGTGGCGGCCCGGGTCGACGACGGTCGCACGGTCACCGGCTGCAACGTGGAGAACGCCTCCTACGGCCTCGGCCTGTGCGCCGAGTGCGGCCTGGTCTCCGACCTGCAGCGCACCGGCGGGGGCCGGCTGACGCACTTCACCTGCGTGGACGGCACCGGCGGCCTGCTCGTCCCGTGCGGCCGCTGCCGCCAGCTGCTGTACGAGTTCGGCGGCCCGGACCTCCTCCTGGACACCCCGCAGGGCGTCCTTCCCCTCTCGGAGATGCTGCCCCAGGCCTTCGGGCCCGGGCACCTCTCCTCGTAACCCCCGTACGGCCCCCCTGCCCCGCTCGCAGGGGGGCCGCGCACTTCGCACCTCCCGGAAGGAACCACACCCGCCATGGCCATGGACGCCATCTCCGTGATCCGCACGAAGCGGGACCGCGGCGAGCTGACCGACGAGCAGATCGACTGGGTCATCGACGCGTACACCCGCGGGGAGGTCGCCGACGAGCAGATGTCCGCGCTCGCCATGGCGATCCTGCTCAACGGCATGAACCGCCGTGAGATCGCCCGCTGGACGGCCGCCATGATCGCCTCCGGCGAGCGCATGGACTTCTCGTCGCTGTCCCGCCCGACCGCCGACAAGCACTCCACGGGCGGCGTCGGCGACAAGATCACCCTTCCCCTGGCGCCGCTCGTGGCCGCCTGCGGCGCCGCCGTCCCGCAACTCTCGGGCCGGGGCCTCGGCCACACCGGCGGCACGCTCGACAAGCTGGAGTCGATCCCGGGCTGGCGTGCCCTGCTCTCCAACGAGGAGATGCTGTCCGTGCTGGAGGGGACCGGCGCGGTGATCTGTGCCGCGGGCGACGGCCTGGCCCCGGCGGACAAGAAGCTCTACGCCCTGCGGGACGTGACCGGTACCGTCGAGGCGATCCCGCTCATCGCCTCCTCGATCATGTCGAAGAAGATCGCCGAGGGCACGGGCAGCCTGGTCCTGGACGTGAAGGTCGGCACGGGCGCCTTCATGAAGACGATCGAGGACGCCCGCGAACTGGCGAGCACGATGGTCGGCCTCGGCACCGACCACGGCGTGCGGACCGTGGCCCTCCTGACCGACATGTCCACCCCCCTGGGCCTCACGGCGGGCAACGCCCTGGAGGTCCGCGAGTCGGTGGAGGTCCTGGCGGGCGGCGGCCCGGCGGACGTGGTGGAACTGACGCTCGCCCTGGCCCGCGAAATGCTGGACGCGGCCGGTGTGAAGGACGCCGACCCCGCGAAGGCGCTGGCCGACGGCTCGGCGATGGACGTCTGGCGCCGGATGATCGCGGCACAGGGCGGCGACCCGGACGTCGAACTGCCCACCTCGAAGGAACAGCACGTGGTGAAGGCGCCGGCGTCCGGCGTGCTGACCCGCCTGGACGCCTACGACATCGGCATCGCCGCCTGGCGCCTGGGCGCCGGCCGCGCCCGCAAGGAGGACCCGGTGCAGGCCGCGGCGGGCGTCGAGATGCACGCCAAGCCGGGCGACACGGTGACCGAGGGCCAGCCCCTGCTGACGCTGCACACCGACGCCCCGGAGCGCTTCGGGTACGCGCTGGAGGCGGTGGAGGGCTCCTACGACATCGCCCCGGACACCGACTTCACCCCGTCCCCGGTGGTCCTGGAGCGTATCGCCTGATCCTGCCCGCGCCCGAAGGCGCGCCGCGGCACCGATGAGTTCCTCCCGGCCCGTCGGTCTACCGCACGTGAACGCCGACGAACCCGCTGTGCTCGTGCCGGCCGGCCCCGTCACCCGGGACGAGGTGGCGGGGCTGTGCGACCGCGTGCGGCTGCTGCTGGGCGACGGGGGCGGGGTCGTCGTGTGCGACGTGGGCGGGCTCGGGCCACCGGGACTGGCGGTCGTGGACCTGCTGGCCCGGCTGGAGCTGGCCGCCCGCCGGGCCGGCGGGCGGATCCGGCTGCGGGACCCCGATCCCGCCCTACACGCCCTTCTCGACCTCGTCGGGCTCCGCTTCCAGACGGAGCGGCAGCTCGAACAGCGGGAACCAGCGCCTGGTGTCGAGGAAGCAGTGGAAACCGGTGATCCGGTCGTCTGACAGCTCCAGCACCTGTACGGCCCAGGGGGCGAAGCCGCCCTGCTCCGGGTCCGGCTTGTAGTGCGCGAACCCCGGCAGGCCGTTGACCCGCACCGGCAGCAGCCGGGAGCCGGCGCAGGAGGCGCCGAGCGTGGACATGAACCCGGTGATGTCGGCCGGGCCGCGCAGCCACAGGTCGAACGGCGGCATCGTCATGACGGCGTCCTCGTGCAGCAACGCGGTCAGCGCCGTCATGTCGTACCCCTCGAAGGCTGTGACATAGCGCTCGAGGAGTTTCTGCTGCTCCTCGTCCAGCGGGTCGGACACCGCGCCCTCGGAGCCCGGGTCCCGCTCGGCGAGCGTGGCACGCGCCCGCTGCAGCGCGCTGTTGACCGAGGCGACCGACGTGCCCAGCAGTTCGGCGACCTCGCTCGCCTTCCACGCCAGCACCTCGCGCAGGATCAGCACCGCCCGCTGCTTGGGCGGCAGGCGCTGCAGCGCCGCCATGAACGCCAGCCGGATCGACTCCTTCGCCACGGCGGCCTCCGCCGGGTCGCCCACCGTCGGCAGCACGCGCGCGTCCGGGACCGGCTCCAGCCAGGTGTTGTCCGGCCGGGGCGCCAGCGCGGCCCGGGCGAGCGGGGTCGACTCGGTCAGGTCCATCGGCCGCGCCCGCTTGTTGCCCGCCGCCAGCATGTCCAGGCACACGTTCGTCGCGATCCGGTACAGCCACGAGCGGAGACTGGAGCGGCCCTCGAAGGTGTCGTAGCTCCGCCAGGCGCGCACCAGGGTGTCCTGCACCGCGTCCTCGGCCTCGAAGGAGGAGCCGAGCATCCGGTAGCAGTAACCGGTCAGCTCGGTCCGGTGCCTCTCCAGTGCGACGTCGAGGTCCGCCGTCGCGGTGCCGTTTCCCATCGTCCACCCACCCCTGTGGCCGTCCCATGGGCGCTCCTTCGCGCCTACGGGGGAAGCTACCGCAGGGGACTGACAACGGCCCCGGGAGCTCGCAGACGCGCAGGTGAGGGGCGGGCGCGGCTCAGTGGGCGTGCGCCGGGACCGTGCGCCGGGCCGCCACCGAGCCGAGCACCGTGAGGGTGACGACCCCCACGACCGCCAGCAGACCGACCTCCACCGTGCCGGCCCAGCCCTGTGCGTGGAACGCCGTCGCGCCGACCGTGCTGCCGACGCTGGAGCCCACGTAGTACATGGACTGGTACAGCGCCGAGGCCTGCGCGCGGCCCTCGGTGGCCGTCCTGCTGACCGCCGACGACGCGACCGCGTGGCCCGCGAAGAAGCCCGCCGTGATCAGCACCAGGCCGAGCAGGACCAGCGGCAGCGAGGGGGCCAGGGACAGCAGCAGGCCCGCCGTCGTCGTACCGCCCGCAAGGTACAGCGCGCCCCGGCGGCCGAACCGCCCCACGAGCCCGCCCGCCGTGGACGCCGACACCGTACCCACCAGGTAGACGAGGAAGATCGAGCCGATGATGCCCTGCGGCAGCCCGAACGGCGCACCCGTCAGCCGGTAGCCGATCACCGTGTACACACCGCCGAACACCGTCATGAACAGCGCTCCGATCGCGTACAGGCGCCGCAGCAGCGGGTCGGAGAGGTGGTCGCGGACCGTGCCGAGCAGCACGCGGGGCCGCAGTGAGCCCGCCGTGAAGTGCCGCGGAACCGGCAGCAGCAGCCGGAAGGCGGCCGTGCAGACCACCGCGACCACGCCGATCACGCCGACCGCGACCCGCCAGCCCCACTCCTGGGCCACCCAGCCGGTGATCACCCGGCCGCTCATGCCGCCGACGCTGTTGCCCGCGACGAACAGGCCGATCGCCGTCACCAGCGCCCTCGGCCGGACCTCCTCGGCCAGATAGGCCTGCGCGGAGGCGGGCAGCCCGGCGAGCGCCGCGCCCTGCACCGCCCGCAGCACCACCAGCACGCCCAGGGACGGCGCGAACGGCACCAGCAGCCCGACGCTCACCGCGACGGCCAGCGAGGCCGTCATCACCGTACGGCGGCCGAAGCGCTCCGACAGGGCGCTCATCGGCAGCACCAACAGGGCGAGCCCGCCGGTCGCGGCCGACACGGTCCAGCTCGCCTCGCTCGCCGCGACCCCGAACTCCCCGGAGATGAGCGGGAGCAGGGCCTGCGTGGAGTACAGCAGGGCGAAGGTCGCGACTCCGGCGAGGAAGAGGGCGAGGCTCATCCGGCGGTAGCCGGGGCCGCCCGGAGTCATACGGGAGTCTGCGGTGGAGTCGGCGGCGGTGACGGACGTGACGGCGCCCACGCTGGTGGACGCCCCGGTACTGGCGGGAGACATGGCTCGACGGTATGTACGGCACGTCTGATCCGTCCAATGCATGGAATCGTCATAATCGTTCCCATGACGCATCAGCGAAGCTCACAGGCCCGCCTGTCACCGAGCAGTGACACAGAAGACATGTCCGGGATGTCAAGGGTGCTGGCGCCGCGCCTTGCGTACTTCGCCGGCGTGGCCCGCACCGAGCACGTCACCCGGGCCGCCCTGGAGATGAACGTCCCCCAGTCCACCCTCTCCCGTGCGATGGCCCGCCTGGAGCAGGACATGGGCGTCGACCTGTTCGCCCGGCACGGCCGCACCGTCTCCCTGACCCCGGCCGGCCGCACCTTCCTCGCCTCCGTCGAACGCGCCCTCGCAGAGATCGAGCGGGCTGCCGAGGAGGTGCGCGCCGACGCGGACCCGGCCACCGGGAAGGTCGCCTTCGGCTTCCTGCACACCATGGGCGCCGAGACGGTACCCGGTCTGCTGCACGCCTTCCGCGAGGACCATCCGCGCGTCCGTTTCAGTCTGGTCCAGAACTACGGCGAGGCGATGCTGGAGCGGCTGCGGGCGGGGGAACTGGACCTCTGCCTGACCTCCCCGGTCCCGGAGGCCCCGGACCTGGTCGCCCGCCGCCTGGACGAGCAGAAACTCCGCCTGGTCGTCCCCGCCGACCACCGCCTGGCCGCCCGCCGCCGCATCCGCCTGGCCGAGGCCGCCGAGGAGACCTTCGTCACCCTGGAACCCGGCTACGGCCTGCGCCGCATCTTCGACTCCCTGTGCCGCGAGGCCGGCTTCCGCCCCAAGGTCGCCTTCGAGGGAGAGGAAGCGGAAACCCTGAGGGGTCTGGTGGCGGCCGGCCTGGGGGTGGCCCTCCTGCCCCCGCCGACGGTCCCGAGGCCGGGGGTCGTGGAGCTGACGGTCACCGCCCCGCGGGCCGTACGGGAGATCGGCGTCGCCTGGCCGGCCGACCGCCCGGACACCCCACCGGTGGCAGCCTTCAAGAAGTTCCTGCTCTCCAGAAGGGGCAACCTGCTCCCGGCGTGACGAGCGGCCCCGAGTCCTACCGCTTCAAAGTCTTCCCGAACCCCGCCGCCAACGGCATCCGCAACCCGATGGGCGGCGGAGCCGCAAGCGCGTCCTCGACGGGGCGGGACACGGAGTGCCCGAACAACGCGCCCATCATGAAGTCGACGGCCAGGGAAGCGACCTCGTCCCGGTGCCCGTACAACCCGTGTCCGTCGGAGTGCACTTCGAACCGGCACACCTCCCGGTTCGCCTTCTTCGCCCGCGCCGCGAACCGGAACGACAGTTCGGGATCGGTCCGCTCGTCATTCGTACCGTGCACGATCAGCACCCGCCGCCCCGCGAGCTGTCTCACCGGCTCGGCGGGCGCGGCGACATCGTCCTCCGGCAGCCAGGGAGCGAGCGCGACCACGGAGTTGACGGCCTCGTGCCCGCCGGCCCGCAGCGCCGCCCGGCCGCCCATGTCCACCCCGACCAGGCACACGGGAACGTCCCCGTACCGCCGTACGACCTCGTCGGCCGCCCACTCGGCGTCCGCCGCCAGATGCGCCTCGCTGCCGTTCCAGCCCCGGTACCGGTAGTGGACGGGATGGACGGCGAGCCCCTCCGCCCGGCCCGCGCGGGCGAGCCTGCGGCCCAGGGAACGCAGGGCGAACGCCGTCCGCACGGGGGAGGGCCTGCGGGCGGAGACCTCCTCCCCGCCGGGGAGCAGCAGCACCGCTCCGCTGACCGCCGTCGGCACCGGTCCGACTGCCTTCCCCAGCCCGGCCGTTCGGACCGGTGTCGCTTGCTGTCCCATGACAGAACAGTGTCAGAAGAGGCGGTGGACGAAACCCGTCCTCGCGGTCACCGTTGCGTATCGACGGGAAAGCGCCGGAAAAGTGCTGTGAAAGAGCTGCCGCGTTCACCGGGTTCTCTACGCGCGTAGGAGTTACAGTGCGGAGATGACGAGCCAGACCGCACGGACCGGGACCGCTCCGGCGACCGTCCCGGCGCACATGCCGACGCCGGACCAGATCCGCCGGGCGCCCAAGGTTCTGCTGCACGATCACCTCGACGGCGGGCTCCGCCCGGGCACCGTCGTCGAACTCGCCCGGGCGACCGGCTACTCCGACCTTCCGGAGACGGACCCCGACAAGCTGGGCATCTGGTTCCGCGAGGCCGCCGACTCCGGCTCGCTGGAACGGTATCTGGAGACCTTCCGGCACACCGTCGGCGTGATGCAGACCCGGGAGGCGCTCGTCCGGGTCGCCCGCGAGTGCGCCGAGGACCTCGCCGAGGACGGGGTCGTCTACGCCGAGGTGCGGTACGCCCCGGAGCAGCACCTCGACCAGGGGCTCGCCCTCGAGGAGGTCGTCGAGGCCGTCAACGAGGGGTTCCGGCAGGGCGAGCGGCTGGCCCGGCAGAACGGGCACCGGATCCGGGTGGGCGCGCTGCTCACCGCCATGCGGCACGCGGCACGCTCCCTGGAGATCGCCGAACTCGCCAACCGCTACCGGGACTCGGGCGTGGTCGGCTTCGACATCGCCGGTGCCGAGGCCGGCTACCCGCCCACCCGCCACCTGGACGCGTTCGAGTACCTCAAGCGCGAGAACAACCACTTCACCATCCACGCCGGCGAGGCCTTCGGGCTGCCGTCCATCTGGCAGGCGCTGCAGTGGTGCGGCGCCGACCGGCTGGGCCACGGGGTGCGGATCATCGACGACATCGAGGTCCACGAGGACGGCTCCGTCTCACTCGGGCGGCTCGCTTCGTACGTCCGGGACAAGCGGATCCCGTTGGAGCTGTGCCCCAGCTCCAACCTCCAGACCGGGGCGGCGTCCTCCTATGCCGAGCACCCCATCGGGCTGCTGCGCCGGCTGCACTTCCGGGCCACCGTGAACACCGACAACCGGCTGATGTCGCACACGACCATGAGCCAGGAATTCGAGCATCTCGTCGAAGTGTTCGGTTACACGCTCGACGACATGCAGTGGTTCTCCGTCAATGCGATGAAATCAGCGTTCATTCCTTTCGATGAACGACTCGCCATGATCAATGACGTCATCAAGCCCGGATATGCAGAACTGAAAGCCGAATGGCTGTTCCAGCAGACGGCCTCGACCAGCGGTTCTGTCGATTCCAAGGGTTGAGCGCACCTCAGGTCGAGGACCGGAATGCGGACGCGCTTTCACAAGGCGTCCGCATTTCGGTGTTTGCGGCGGCCGGTCCGGCATGTTTACGGTCGTGGACCGCTCGGATCGTTTGTGATGTCCGTCTCCGCATTCAAGTTCAAGGACGCATTCACCATGAAGCAGTCTGCTGCCAAGACCCTCGGTGTCGCCGCCCTCGGTGCCGCCTTCGCCGCCGTCGGCGCGGGCGCGGCCAACGCGGCCCCGGCCGTCCCGGACGCCGGCCAGGCCACGCAGGCCCTGGGCGCCGTCGCCCGGACGCTGCCGGCCGAGAACGTCTCCAGGGCGGTGCCGGGCGCCACCCAGGCCCTCACCCAGGGGCAGGGTGCCGTGGGCTCCGGGCTGGCCGCCGCGCAGCCGGCCGTCCAGAACGTGCTCGCCAAGGGCCCGACCGCGCCGGTCGCCGGGCTGCTCGGCGGACTGCCGCTGCACAACACGGGCCTGCCCACGCACGGTGTGCCGGTGAACGGGATCCCGCTCGGCTGACGCCGCCGACCGAGGCGTACGGCCGTACGACGCGCCGCTGGGGCGCCCCGGACTGCTCCGGGGCGCCCCAGCGGCGTTCAGGCGCGAGACCTCACCAGGCGGTGCGCGCCCTGTCCTCGGACGGCAGCAGGATCCACAGCGCTATGTAGACCAGGAACTGCGGGCCGGGCAGCAGGCAGGAGAGCAGGAAGATCACCCGCATCGTCGTCGCGGAGGTGCCGAAACGCCGTGCCAGCGCGGCACAGACGCCGCCGATCATGCGGCCGTGGGTGGGGCGGGCAAGGGCGGACATGGCGGCTCCTCCGTGGTCGTCGGCTCGCTCGGGAGCCGGGCTCGGGGCGCCCCGCTGGCGTCCCTCGACTGTCTTCCGTCTGTCTTCCACGGTAGGGACACGAAGCGGGCGAAGCGTCGCTCTACGGGGCGATCCCGACCCTGGGAATCGTCGGGGTACGACCCTGAGGCAGCTCCCCCGGCACGGTGACGGACGCCTGCGCAGGGCCGGCCGGCCTCGCGTCCCGGCGGCGCAGCCAGGCGCGGGCCGCCGGTACGACGGCCAGGTGGGCCAGTGCGACGCCCGCGGTGTTCAGGAGCAGCGAGTCGACGTCCACCACCCTGCCGGGCACGCCGGTCTGCAGCAGGGCGATGCCGGTGGAGGTCAGGGCGCCCGAGGCGGTCGTGCGGATCAGCGAGCCGAGCGGGGAGGCGTCGAGCCTGCCGTGGGCCGTCGGCAGCAGCACGCCCAGCGGGGCGAGCAGGGCCAGGCCCTCGCCGAGGGGTCTCGCGGCCTGCGGCCAGCCCAGGGCCAGGTCGGCCCGGATGCCGGCGAGGGGGTGCAGGTTGGGGGGCGTCACCCAGGGGACGTCCAGGGGCCGCAGCATCAGCCAGGCGACGAGGGCGAGATGGGCGACGAGGAGGACACCCCCTGTCAGCCGGACGTGGATCGCGGCGCTGCCGCCGCCGATGGAGCCTTGACGCTGCACACACCCCTAGACGCGCGACCGGACACGATCGGTTCCGGGCAGGCGCCCACCGGGTCCGCGGCCGTGCGGGGCCCGCTATCCGCCCTCGACCTCGCTGGACGGCGGTGTCGTGCTGCCCGGACGGTCGCGGACGCCGTCCGTGCACGCGTAGCGGCGCAGGGGGCGGCCGTCCGGGCCGCCCAGGACGACCGAGCCGTCGCCTTCCGTGGCCGCCGAGTCGGAGAGGGTGCACACCAGCTGGGCCAGCGCGTAGGCGGTGAGCCGGGACGGGGCCGTGCTCAGGCGCAGGGCGTCCTCGGGCTCCCCGGGGCCGGGGCCGCGCACCGTCACACCGCCCGGCACGTACGTCGTATAGCCCGCCGAGCGCTCGGCGGCGGACGGGGACGCGGCGAGCTGGTCCAGCAGGCCCTGGGCCACGATCACCCGGCGGCGGGCGTCCGGGGTGCCCTCCGGGACGCGGACCGTCCGGTCGACTGCCACCAGGGACGCCCCGCAGAGCAGGAAGACCTGCACCGGCACGCCCTGCGCGGACTGCGTGGCCAGGTCGGGCCCGGCCAGCGAGCACGGCACCCGGGACGGCGCCGCCCCGAAGTCGGTCGGCACCTCGGTGGCGCGGATGCCGCAGCCGGTGAGCAGCAGGCCCAGGAGGGGCAGCGCCAGCAGGTGGCGTACGGCCGGGCGTCGTACGGTCATGACCCCTCCTTTCCGGGACCGTCGTCGCTGTCGGACGTGTCGTTCCTCGTCGTGTCGTCGGCCTCTTCCGTCAGCCGGGAGGCGTCCCGCGGCAGCCGCAGGGTGAACACCGCGCCGCCGTCGGGCGAGTTGGCGGCCGTGATCTCGCCGCCGTGGATGTGGGCGTTCTCCATGGCGATGGACAGGCCGAGCCCGCTGCCCTCGGAGCGCGGCCGGGAGGCGCTCGCCTTGTAGAAGCGGTCGAAGACGTGCGGCAGGACGTCCTCGGGGATGCCGGGCCCGTGGTCGCGGACCTGGATCACGATCTCCTCGTCGGCCACCCGCACCGACACCCGCACCGGCGACCCGCCGTGCTTGAGCGCGTTGCCGATCAGGTTGGCGAGGATGACGTCCAGCCGGCGCGGGTCGAGCCGGGCGTGGATGCCGCGCTCGGCGTCCAGCTCGACCGCGTCCAGCCAGGCCCGGGCGTCGATGCAGGCGGTGATCTGGTCGGCGATGTCGACGTCGTCCAGGACCAGCCGGGCGGTGCCCGCGTCGAAGCGGGTGACCTCCATCAGGTTCTCGACCAGGTCGTTCAGCCGCCGGGTCTCGCTGACCACGAGCCGTACCGCGGGCTCGATCATCGGGTCGATGCCGCCGGTCTCGGAGTCCAGCTCCTCCTCCAGCACCTCCGTCACGGCGGTGATGGCGGTCAGCGGGGTGCGCAGCTCATGGCTCATGTCGGCGACGAACCGGCGCGAGGCCTCGTCCCTGGCGGCCATCTCCGCGACCCGCTTCTCCAGCGCCTCGGCCGCGTTGTTGAACGTGCGGGACAGATCGGCGAGTTCGTCGGTCCCCGACACCCGCAGCCGCGTGTCCAGCCTGCCCTCACCGAGCCGCCGCGCGGCCACCCCCAGCCGGTGGACCGGCTTCAGCACGGTCGTCGCGGCGGCCTGCGCGAGCAGCGCGGCACCGATCAGTGCCAGCCCGGTGGCGATGCCCAGCGACCAGGCCAGCGAATTGAGGTCCTTCGCCTCCGGCTCCAGAGACTTGGCCATGTAGCCGGTCGGGCCGCCGCCGATCACGCGCGTACCGGCCACCAGATAGGGCGTGCCGTGCTCCACGACCCGCTGCCAGTACAGGTGGTACGGCTCCGTGTTGGTGCCGGTGACCTTCTGCCGCTTGTTCACGGCGGCGCGCAGCGATGCGGGCACGTCCTCCAGCGAGAAGCCGTTGATCCCGCCCGAGTTGCCGTACACCGGTCTGCCGTCGGCGCCCTGGCCGACCAGGAGCACGCTGAAGTGCTGGCTGCCGGCCGCCATCTGGCCCGCCGCGTGCTGGAGTTGGGCCTGACTGGGGTGCGCGGGCAGGGCGCCCGCGCGGTTCTGCATCTCCTGCCGGAAGTCGTGCAGCACCGCGTCCTGGGCCCGGGTGAGCACCGCCTCCCGGTTCAGCCAGTAGGCGATGCCGGACGCCGAGACGGCGGCCGTCAGGGCCACCAGCGCGAAGACGACGACCAGCCGGAGCCGGAGACTGGTGAACCTCAGCCGCGACACACTTCCCTTGCGCCGCGCGGACCAGCCGCGCAGCCCCCCTTGCGTGTCGGTCACTGAGGCGCGTCCAGGCGGTATCCGACCCCACGGACGGTCCGGATCAGGGTCGGGGACGACGGCACGTCCTCGACCTTGGCGCGCAGCCGCTGCACACAGGCGTCCACGAGGCGCGAGTCTCCGAGATAGTCGTGCTCCCACACCAGCCGCAGCAGCTGCTGGCGGGAGAGTGCCTGACCGGGCCGCCGGCTCAGCTCCAGGAGGAGCCTGAGCTCGGTCGGGGTCAGCTGGAGATCCTCGCCGTTCTTCGTCACGGTCATCGCCGACCGGTCGATGACGAGGTTGCCGAACGTCGCCGAGTCGCTGGACTCGCGCTCCCCGCGCCGCAGCACGGCCCGGATCCGGGCGTCCAGCACCCGGCCCTGCACCGGCTTGACCACGTAGTCGTCGGCGCCGGACTCCAGGCCGACCACCACGTCGATGTCGTCACTGCGCGCGGTCAGCAGGATGATCGGCAGCTGGTCGGTGCGCCGGATGCGCCGGCACACCTCGAAGCCGTCGATACCGGGCAGCATCACGTCCAGCACGATCAGGTCGGGCCGCTGCTCACGCAGCAGCTTCAGACCGTCCTCACCGCTGGCAGCGGTCGCCACCCGGTGGCCCTGGCGCGTCAGGGAGAGCTCCAGGGCCGTGCGGATGGCGTCGTCGTCCTCGATCAGCAACAGGGAAGGCACGGGCTCATTCTGGCCCATGGACGGGCCGTCGTACGACCCGTGGGCGCCGGGCCCTCCCTACCGCCACCATCTGTGCACTTCCTGTGACGACGCCGGGACTCGCCCCTGTGACAGGTCTGTGACAGTCGGCGGACACGGCCATGAAGTCACCCCGGCAGTCTTTTGGGCACGGGCCGGACGGGGGAGCCGCAGCCGGCCCGGGGAAGACCGAATCGCCGGAAGTACACGACGGGGAGCGCGAGATGAACACGCTGCACAGCATCAGCACCAGCGCAGTGATCACGCGCCTGCACGACGTGAACGCGCACCGGGGTTCCGAGAAGTCCGGTGCCGAGGGGGGTCCCTCCCGCGCGAGCGCGTTCGAGCGCGGGGGAGGGCGGGGGTGCGCTCGCGGTACCGGGCGTCAGCACACCGCGTACATGGCGGTGGTTGACGCGCACACGGGGGAGACGCACGGGGGAAGCGCGTACAGGGAGGAATCGGGGGAGCAGCGCCGTTCCCTGACGGAGGCGGAGTTCACCGCCTACGTCCAGGAGCGTGGCGCTTCCCTGTACGCCACCGCGTACCACCTGACCGGCGACCGCTTCGAGGCCGAGGACCTGCTGCAGAGCGCACTGTTCTCGACGTACAGGGCGTGGGACCGGATCAGCGACAAGGCCGCGGTGGGGGGCTACCTCCGCCGCACCATGACGAACCTGCACATCAGCGCGTGGCGCCGGCGCAAGCTGAACGAGTACCCGACCGAGGAACTTCCGGAGACGGCCTCCGACACGGACGCGATGCGCGGCACCGAACTGCGCGCGGTCCTGTGGCAGGCCCTGGCCCGGCTGCCCGAGCTCCAGCGCACCATGCTGGTCCTGCGCTACTACGAGGGCCGTACGGACCCGGAGATCGCGAGCATCCTCGGCATCAGCGTCGGCACGGTGAAGTCCAGCATCTGGCGGTCGCTTCGCCGACTGCGCGAGGACGAGGTCCTCAGCTTCGGCCGTGACGAGGAGAACGCCTTCGGCGAACTGGTCGCCTGAAGGCCGGGGCCACGGGGGGGGTGGCCCGAGGGGGACACGGGGGAAACCGGGGGAGCGAGGAGCGGGACTGGAGGGCCGGGGGGCCTGTCCAGTCCCGCTTTTGCGCGCCGTGGAGGCCCTTGGCCTCCACGGCTCCTATGCGACCGTCCGCTGCCGGTCCTGCCGCCCCGCCGCCGCTGCCGCCAGCCGCCCCAGCGCCTCGTCGCGGTCGCACGGACGGGCGCCCAGCGACACCTGGCGGGCGACGATGGACCGCTCCGCGCGCATCAGCCGCCAGCCCCGGCGCAGCAGGAACGACACCGACTTGCGGCCCTCCTTCAGGTCCCGCAGGAACCGTCGGCGGAAGGTGACGACCGGCCCGCGGGTCAGACACAGCGCGTCCGCGAGCACGCCCCGCTCCCGGCAGCGCTCGACGATCTCCGCGGCGAAGATGCCCTCCGCGATGAACAGCGGGGTACGGCCGATGTGCAGCGTGTCCTCGCCCGTACGGGCGCTCAGTGCGATGTCGTACACCGGCACCGTCGTCGAACCGGTCGCGCACAGCCGGGCGATGGCCTCGACCGCGACGTCCGCGTCCCACGACTCCGGGTGGTCCCAGTCGATGTCCGAACTCCCCTCCACCAGGGGCAGAGTCGGGTCGTCGGCCTCCTTGTAGAAGTCGTCCAGACGCAGGACGGGGAGCCCGGAACGGGCGGCGACGAGGGACTTGCCCGAGCCCGAGGGGCCGCACAGCAGCACGACACGGGCGGGGACCGGGGGATGAATGCTCACGGAACACCAGTTTGACGTACGGCGAGTCGCCTGCCGACCCCGCGGGTCGGCTTTTGAGCGTGACTCCCGCCTCAACTACCCTACGTGTCGACAGCATTACCCTGCGCACCAGAAGGCGGCACCCAGCGATGGCCCGACACACCTCTTCCCAGCACCCCGTCGCGCAGCGCGCCCTGATCGCTCTCGCGACCGCCGGAGCAGCCCTGGGCGCGGGCGCGGCGACGGCCCACGCCGACACCGCCCGGGCCCTGGACATGCCGTGGCGCCCGACCTCCCTCGGCAGGATCGACCCCCAGACGGGCCTCACGGCCGTCACCGACACGGTGGGCCATGTCACGGGCCCGCTGGCGGGCCTGAAGCCCAATCCGCTGGCGGGGACGGGCGTGGACCCCCTGGACAACGGAGTGGGCACCCAGGTCGCCGACTTCAAGCCGGTGGGCACCCGGATGCTGACGGCCCCGGTCGCGGAGGCCCGGTCGCTGGGGGCGGTGCCGGTGGTGGGACAGGCACTCGGAGTGCTGGGTCACTGAGGCGCCCCGAAGGGGGGCGGACCGACAAGAGGGCGAGGAACTGCGCGATCAGCCACGGACAACCCGCGGTCGGCCAAGCGGCGCAGTTCCCCGCCCGGACCCCGTCAGTACGACGACCCCGTCGCGCCGAGCGCCCCGGTCGGATGCCACACCGTCTTCGTCTCCAAGAACGCCGTCAGTCGCTCGATCCCCGGCGTCTCGAAGTAATCCACAGCCTGTGGACGGAGGACGCGCTTGAGATTGTCGGCCGCGGCGATCTCCAGCTCCCTTGCCAGCGTCTCCTCCGCACCCGCGAGGTCGATCGCGTTGACGTCCTGGTGCGCGGCCAGCGGCGTCGCGATCTCGGCCGTGCGGCCGGAGAGGATGTTGACCACTCCGCCCGGCACGTCGGAGGTGGCCAGCACCTCGGCCAGGGAGAGGGCGGGCAGCGGAGCCTTCTCGCTCGCGATCACGACGGCCGTGTTCCCGGTGGCGACCACGGGTGCGAGCACCGACACCAGGCCGAGGAACGACGACTCCTGGGGGGCCACGACGGCCACCACACCCGTCGGCTCGGGCGAGGAGAGGTTGAAGAACGGCCCGGCGACCGGGTTCGCGCCGCCGACCACCTGGGCGATCTTGTCGGTCCACCCGGCGTACCAGACCCAGCGGTCGACGGTCGCGTCCACGACCGCCGCCGCCTTCGACTTGGAAAGGCCCTCCGCGTCGGCCACCTCGCGCACGAACTGCTCGCGCCGGCCCTCCAGCATCTCCGCGACGCGGTAGAGGACCTGGCCGCGGTTGTACGCCGTCGCGCCGGACCAGCCGCCGAACGCCTTGCGCGCGGCCACGACCGCGTCACGGGCGTCCTTGCGGGACGAAAGGGGCACGTTCGCCAGCCAGTTGCCCTTCTTGTCCGTCACCTCGTACACCCGGCCGCTCTCGGAACGCGGGAACTTCCCGCCGACGTACAGCTTGTAGGTCTTGAAGACGCTCAAACGGTCAGACATCGAGGTAAGCCTCCAGGCCGTGGCGGCCGCCCTCGCGGCCGAAGCCCGACTCCTTGTAACCGCCGAACGGCGAGGTCGGGTCGAACTTGTTGAACGTGTTGGACCAGACGACACCGGCGCGCAGCTTGTTCGCGACGGCCAGGATCCGGGAGCCCTTCTCGGTCCAGATGCCCGCCGACAGGCCGTACTGCGTGTTGTTCGCCTTGGCGACGGCCTCGTCCGGGGTGCGGAAGGTGAGGACCGACAGCACCGGGCCGAAGATCTCGTCGCGGGCGATGGTGTGCGCCTGGGTGACGTTCGTGAAGAGCGTCGGAGCGAACCAGTAGCCGGCGGACGGCAGCTCGCAGGCCGGGGACCAGCGCTCGGCGCCCTCCGCCTCGCCCTGCTCGGCCAGCGCGGTGATCCGGGCCAGCTGCTCTGCGGAGTTGATCGCGCCGATGTCGGTGTTCTTGTCCAGCGGGTCGCCGAGGCGCAGGGTGGAGAGCCTGCGCTTCAGGGACTCCAGCAGCTCGTCCTGGATGGACTCCTGCACCAGCAGCCGGCTGCCCGCGCAGCAGACCTGGCCCTGGTTGAAGAAGATGCCCGTGACGATGCCCTCGACGGCCTGGTCGATCGGGGCGTCGTCGAAGACGATGTTCGCGCCCTTGCCGCCCAGTTCGAGGGTGAGCTTCTTCCTCGTGCCCGCGACCGTGCGGGCGATCTCCTTGCCGACGGCCGTCGAACCCGTGAAGGCGACCTTGTCGACGTCCGGGTGCGCGACGAGCGCGGCGCCCGTGTCGCCGTAGCCCGGCAGGATGTTGACGACGCCCTTGGGCAGGCCCGCCTGGCGGCAGATGTCCGCGAAGAAGAGGGCCGAGAGCGGGGTGGTCTCCGCGGGCTTCAGGACGACCGTGTTGCCGGTCGCGAGCGCCGGGGCGATCTTCCACGCGAGCATCAGCAGGGGGAAGTTCCAGGGGATGACCTGGCCGGCGACGCCGAGGGGCCGCGGGGCCGGGCCGAAGCCGGCGTGGCCGAGCTTGTCGGCCCAGCCGGCGTAGTAGAAGAAATGCGCGGCGACCAGCGGGAGGTCGGCGTCGCGCGTCTCCCTGATCGGCTTGCCGTTGTCCAGCGTCTCCAGGACGGCCAGCTCACGGCTGCGCTCCTGGATGATCCGGGCGATGCGGAACAGGTACTTGGCGCGCTCGGAACCGGGCAGCGCCGACCACTTCTCGAAGGCCTTGCGTGCGGCCCGGACGGCGCGGTCGACGTCCTCGGCACCCGCCTGGGCGACCTCGGAGAGGACTTCCTCCGTCGACGGGCTGACGGTCTTGAAGACCTTGCCTTCGGCCGCGTCGACGAACTCGCCGTCGATGAAAAGGCCGTAGGAGGGCGCGATGTCGACGACCGAGCGGGACTCGGGCGCGGGTGCGTACTCGAAAACCATGATCGATCAGTCCACCGTCACGTAGTCGGGGCCGGAGTAGCGGCCGGTGGCCAGCTTCTGGCGCTGCATCAGCAGGTCGTTCAGCAGCGAGGAGGCGCCGAAGCGGAACCAGTGGTTGTCCAGCCAGTCCTCGCCCACGGTCTCGTTGACCAGGACTAGGAACTTGATCGCGTCCTTGCTGGTCCGGATGCCGCCGGCGGGCTTCACACCCACCTGCACCCCGGTCTGGGCGCGGAAGTCGCGCACGGCCTCCAGCATCAGCAGGGTGTTGGCGGGGGTGGCGTTGACCGCGACCTTGCCGGTGGAGGTCTTGATGAAGTCGGCGCCCGCGAGCATGCCCAGCCAGGACGCGCGGCGGATGTTGTCGTACGTCGACAGCTCGCCGGTCTCGAAGATGACCTTGAGCCGGGCGGACGCGCCGCAGGCCTCCTTCACGGCGACGATCTCGTCGTACACCTTCAGGTACTTGCCGGCGAGGAACGCGCCCCGGTCGATGACCATGTCGATCTCGTCGGCGCCGGCGGCGACGGCGTCGCGCACGTCGGCCAGCTTCACGTCGAGGGCGGCGCGGCCGGCCGGGAAGGCTGTGGCGACCGAGGCGACCTTCACGCCGGAACCGGCGACGGCCTCCTTGGCGACGGCCACCATGTCGGGGTAGACGCAGACGGCGGCCGTGGCCGGGGTCGTACGGTCCGTGGGGTCGGGGCGGACCGCCTTGGCGCCGAGCGCCCGGACCTTGCCCGGGGTGTCCGCGCCTTCCAGCGTCGTCAGGTCGACCATCGAGATGGCGAGGTCGATGGCGTACGCCTTCGCGGTGGTCTTGATGGAACGGGTGCCGAGAGACGCGGCGCGCGCCTCCAGACCGACCGCGTCGACGCCGGGCAGCCCGTGCAGGAAGCGGCGCAGCGTGCTGTCGGACGCGGTGACGTCGGCGATGGGGGTACCGCCCACGCGTTCAGCCGTGGGGGAGTGTGCTGTGAGTGCAGAGGTGGGCATGGTCACCACACGAGCATATCTACGCGCGTAGCGGATGTATAGCCCCCGAAGGGCATCCGGGCCCGTCCCACCTCCCGCCTCGCGCCCCCTCCGGCGCTCGGAGATCACGGATGAGCGCCGGTTGCGGGGCAGGTGACGGCGTCGCCGACGGTGTCGTGCAGACTTGGCCCATGACCACCCCCGACCACCCGTCACCCGCGTCACAGCCGTCGGCGTCCGGAACCAAGGACCGGATCTACCGCTCGCCCCTGGCGCTGATCGGCGGCGTGCTGCTGCTGCTCGTCATCGGCTGGCTCGGCTTCGACGCGCTGTTCCAGGGCCATGGCCGCACGCCGTGGCTGGCGCTGGCCGCGCTGATCCTGATCGTGCCGCTGGTGATCGCCTTCACCCTCCGCCCGGCGGTCTTCGCGGGCGAGGACCGGCTGCGGGTGCGCAACCCGTTCCGGGTGATCAGCCTCCCCTGGGGCGAGGTGGCCTCGCTGCGCTCCGGCTTCTCCAACGAGGTCGTGGCGAAGTCCGGCACCAAGTACCAGCTCTGGTCGATTCCGGTGTCGCTGCGGGCCCGCAAGAAGGCTGAGATGCGCAAGGCCCGGGCGGCGGCGGATGCGGCGCGGGGCGCGGACCCGACGCGGCGCGGCTTCGGCGGCATGCGGGGCGCGGGCGGCTTCGGCGGCATGGGTTCCTTCAGCGGCGCGGCCGCGGCCCCGTCCGGCCCGGCCCGCGCCGAGGGCGACCAGGTCATGGACGAACTCCGCGAATTCCTGGACCGCCGGGGCGAGGAGGAGACGGCCCAGGGCGAGGTCACCGTGCGCTGGGCCTACGAGGTGATCGCTCCGGCGGCGGCGGGCGCGGTGCTCCTGGGGATCCTGCTGGGTTCGGGGTGAGGGTCGGCCGGGACGGGAGCACGCGGTGAGGTGCAAGGGGCCCGGCGACCGACGCGGGATGGCCGAACCCGAACCCCCATGGCTCGATTCCCTGTGACTGCTGGGACTCCAGTGATCCGCCGACGGCTGGGAACGGTGAGAAGGGGGCGCCCCCGAAGGAGCGCCCCCAGCCCTGCCCCGCGTCCGTGCGCGTCCCCGGCTCAGATGCCGGCCGCTGCCGACAGGTCTCGCTTGACCGCGTCGAGGAGCTCCGTCGCTCGGGTGCGGGCGGAGGGGAGGGTGGTGCGGTCCGGGACCGGAACCACGACCTCCAGGTAGCACTTCAGCTTCGGCTCGGTGCCGCTCGGGCGGACGATCACACGGGCGCCCTCGAGGGTGTACCGCAGCCCGTCCGTCGGCGGAAGCCGGTCCGTGCCCTGTGAGAGGTCCTCGGCACGGACGACGGCCAGGCCCGCCAGCTCGGTCGGCGGCTGTTCGCGCAGACGGCGCATCGCGTCCGCGATGAGCGAGAGGTCCTGGACGCGGACCGAGAGCTGGTCGGTGGCGTGCAAGCCGTGCTCCACGGCGAGGTCGTCCAGCAGGTCGAGGAGGGTACGGCCGTCCTCCTTCAGCACCGAAGCCAGCTCGGTGACGAGCAGGGCCGCCGTGATGCCGTCCTTGTCGCGCACGCCCTCGGGGTCCACGCAGTAGCCCAGGGCCTCTTCGTAGCCGTAGCGCAGGCCGTCCACGCGGGCGATCCACTTGAAGCCGGTCAGGGTCTCCTCGTACGGCAGGTCCGCCTTCCCGGCGATACGGCCCAGCAGGGAGGAGGAGACGATCGACTCGGCGAACACCCCGGTGGCTCCGCGCCGCACGAGATGTGCGCCGAGCAGCGCGCCGACCTCGTCACCGCGCAGCATCCGCCAGTCCTCGCCGTCCTTGACGGCCACGGCGCACCGGTCGGCGTCGGGGTCGTTGGCGATGATCAGGTCGGGCTCGGTCGTACGGGCCCGGGCGAACGCCAGGTCCATCGCGCCCGGCTCCTCCGGGTTCGGGAAGGCGACCGTCGGGAAGTCCGGGTCCGGCTCGGCCTGCTCGGCGACCAGGGCCGGCTCGGGAAAGCCGGCGCGGGCGAAGGCGGCGAGCAGAACGTCCTTGCCGACGCCGTGCATGGCCGTGTAGACGGTGCGGGCGGTGCGGGGGGAGCCGGCGTCCAGGACGGCGTCCGTACGCGCCAGGTACGCCTCCAGGACCGACTCGTCCAGGGTCTCCCAGCCGGACCGTGGACGCGGTACGTCGTGCAGGCTCGCGATCGCGGCGATCTCGGCGGCGATCTCCGCGTCGGCGGGCGGCACGATCTGGGAGCCGTCGCCGAGGTAGACCTTGTAGCCGTTGTCCCGGGGCGGGTTGTGGCTGGCGGTGACCTCGACGCCCGCGACTGCGCCGAGGTGCCGTACGGCGTACGCCAGGACGGGGGTGGGGAGCGGGCGGGGGAGTACGGCGGCGCGCAGGCCGGCGCCGGTCATCACGGCGGCGGTGTCGCGGGCGAAGTCGGCGGACTTGTGGCGGGCGTCGTAGCCGATGACGACGAGGCCGCCCGTCCCGCCGTTCTTCTTCAGGTACGCGGCGAGGCCGGCGGCGGCCCGGATGACGACGCTGCGGTTCATGCGCATGGGGCCCGCGCCGAGTTCGCCCCGCAGACCGGCGGTGCCGAACTGCAGCGTGCCGCTGAAGCGGGCCGACAGTTCCTTGACGTCGCCGGCCCCGATCAGCTCGGCGAGTTCGTCGCGAGTCTCCCGGTCGGGGTCCTCGGCGAGCCAAGCCTCGGCCCGGGCGATGAGATCGTCGTGCACCTTGGGATCAACCTCTCCGTGTTTGCCTGGTCCACTGGGGATTTGCCCCCAGTGGACCGTTTCGCCCGACCTCGCCCACCCGGCTCGGTCGGCTGGGCGGGCCGAGGGAACTTGCGCCCCACCGGCCTTCGCCCGGCGCCCGGTGTTCCGGCCTTCGTCCGGCATGTTCCGGCCTTCGTCCGGCACCCGGTGGTCCGGTCCCCGCGCCGCGCCCGGCGTCGGCCCCCCTGCCCCTCCCGGAGCCGAGGCCTGTGCCGCGCCTACAGCTTGCCCAGTACCTGTCCCAGCAGCTCGCCCATCCGCGCCGCCGAGTCGCGGCCCGCCTGGAGGACCTCCTCGTGGTTCAGGGGTTCGCCGGTCATGCCTGCCGCCAGGTTGGTGACCAGGGAGATCCCCAGGACCTCGGCGCCCGCTTCGCGCGCGGCGATGGCCTCGAGGACGGTGGACATGCCGACCAGGTCCGCGCCCATGACGCGGGCCATGCGGATCTCGGCCGGGGTCTCGTAGTGCGGGCCGGGGAACTGTGCGTAGACGCCCTCCTCCAGGGTGGGGTCGATCTCCTTGCACAGGGCGCGCAGACGCGGGGAGTACAGGTCGGTGAGGTCCACGAAGTTCGCGCCGACGATCGGGGAGGTGGCCGTCAGGTTGATGTGGTCGCTGATCAGGACCGGCTGGCCGGGGCGCATGCCCGCGCGCAGGCCGCCGCAGCCGTTGGTGAGGACGACGGTCTTGCAGCCCGCCGCCACGGCAGTACGCACACCGTGGGCCACGGCGGCCACGCCACGGCCCTCGTAGTAGTGCGTGCGGCCCAGGAAGACCAGGGCGCGCTTGTCACCGAAGGAGTACGAGCGGACCTTGCCGCCATGCCCCTCGACGGCCGGCGGCGGGAAGCCTGGCAGCTCGGTGACCTGGAACTCGGCGTCGGGGGCGCCCAGGGCGTCGACGGCCGGCGCCCAGCCGGAGCCCATCACGAGGGCGACGTCGTGGGTCTCGGCGCCGGTGAGGGTGCGCAGGCGCGCGGCGGCGGCGTCGGCGGCGGCGTACGGGTCGCCCTGGATGTCGTCCGGAAGAAGAGATGCGTTCACGTGCACGAGGGTAGCCGCTCTTCGCCTACGCGCGTAGATGACAGACGTCACGGGATTGCTTTCGTTGTCTTGTCGTTTCCGACGAACCCGTGCACCGCCCGGTGCTCAGCAGGGCCGCTTCCGCAGCTCCATCACGTAGTCGTGCGGTGCCCCCGCCGACTCCGCCGCGTCGGCGATCTCCCCGAGGTAGCGCGCCGACGGAAGCCCGCCCTCGTAGGCGTTGAGGACGTACGTCCACGCCGCCTCCTCGCCGTCGAGGGTGTGCACCCGCACGCGTACGCGCCGGTAGAGGTCGAGGCCCACGCCCTCCCACCGGTCGAGGGACTCCTCGTCCAGGGGTGCGATGTCGTACAGGCCGACGAAGACCTGCGCGAGCGGGTCCTCGACGATCGTCGCCAGCGCGCCCTCCCAGCCCAGCTGCTCGCCGCCGAACGTCAGCCGCCAGCCGTTCAGCCAGCCCGTGGCGCGCAGCGGCGAGTGCGGGGCGCGCTGGGACATCAGGCGCGCGTCGAGGTTGCCGGCGTACGCGGCATAGAGCGACATGGGGAGAGGGTACGGCAGGGGGACGTGCGTCACTCGTGTCCCGATCGGAAGCTTCCGTGCGCCCCCGGGCAGTAGCACCTTGATGGGTGCGGGACAATGGAGTACGTGACTCGGATCGTGATCATCGGTGGCGGACCCGGCGGATACGAAGCGGCCCTGGTGGCCGCCCAGCTCGGGGCGGAGGTGACCGTCGTCGACTGCGACGGTCTGGGCGGAGCGTCGGTGCTCACCGACTGCGTGCCGTCGAAGACCCTTATCGCTACGGCCGAGGTCATGACGACCTTCGACTCCTCGTACGAGGAGCTGGGCATCATCGTCGCCGACGACACCCCGCCGCTGGAGCAGGCGGCCCGAGTGGTCGGGGTCGACCTCGGGAAGGTGAACCGGCGGGTGAAGCGGCTCGCCCTCGCGCAGTCGCACGACATCACCGCCTCCGTGACCCGCGCCGGCGCCCGGGTGATGCGCGGGCGCGGCCGGCTGGAGGGCATGCAGGCCCTCGACGGGTCCCGGAAGGTCGTCGTCACCGCCGCCGACGGCACCGAGGAGACTCTCACCGCCGACGCCGTCCTCATCGCCACCGGTGGTCACCCGCGCGAGCTGCCCGACGCCAGGCCCGACGGCGAGCGCATCCTGAACTGGACCCAGGTCTACGACCTCACCGAGCTGCCGGAAGAGCTGATCGTGGTCGGCTCCGGCGTGACCGGTGCCGAGTTCGCCGGCGCCTATCAGGCCCTGGGGTCCAAGGTCACCCTGGTGTCGTCGCGCGACCGCGTGCTGCCCGGCGAGGACCCCGACGCCGCCGCCGTGCTGGAGGACGTCTTCCGGCGCCGTGGCATGAACGTCATGGCCCGCTCCCGCGCCGCCTCCGCCAAGCGGGTCGGCGACCGGGTGGAGGTGACGCTGGCCGACGGCCGGGTCATCAGCGGCACGCACTGCCTGATGGCCGTCGGCGCCATCCCCAACAGCGCCGGGCTGGGCCTGGAGGAGGCCGGCGTCAAGCTGCGCGACTCCGGTCACATCTGGACCGACAAGGTGTCCCGGACGACCGCTCCCGGCGTGTATGCGGCCGGTGACGTGACCGGAGTCTTCGCACTCGCGTCCGTCGCCGCCATGCAGGGACGTATCGCCATGTACCACTTCCTCGGCGACGCGGTGGCCCCGCTGAACCTCAAGACGGTCTCCTCGAACGTCTTCACCGACCCCGAGATCGCGACCGTCGGCTACTCGCAGGCGGACGTGGACGCGGGCAAGATCGACGCCCGGGTGGTGAAGCTGCCGCTGCTGCGCAACCCGCGCGCCAAGATGCAGGGCATCCGGGACGGCTTCGTGAAGATCTTCTGCCGGCCGGGCACGGGCATCGTGGTCGGGGGCGTGGTCGTCGCGCCCCGTGCCTCGGAACTGATCCACCCCGTCTCGATCGCCGTCGACAACAATCTGACGGTCGAACAGATCGCCAACGCGTTCACGGTGTACCCCTCACTTTCGGGGTCGATCGCGGAGGTGGCCCGGCAGCTGCACACCCGCAAGGCGGGCGCGGAGGCCTGACGGCCGGTTCGGGTTTCCCGCCGGTCACGGGGAGTTGCGGCGTGTGCGTCCGGCATGGTCGATGGGAGAGGGTAGGTCCTATACCACTTCCCGTGGTGCCATGCGAACAACTTCTGTTATTCGGCGCAAACTGCTGAAACCAGACGGTCGCCGGGGTTACTGTCAGTTTCGTGTTCGCTGCTGAACGTCGCCAATTGATCCTCGAAATGGTGCGAGCGAACGGTGCCGTGTCGCTCCGTGAGCTCGCCCGCGTCGTCCAGACCTCCGAAGTGACCGTACGGCGGGACGTGCGGGCACTGGAGGCAGAAGGACTCCTCGACCGCCGGCACGGCGGTGCGGTACTGCCGGGCGGGTTCACGCGAGAGTCCGGCTTTCCGCAGAAGTCCCATCTCGCGACCGCCGAGAAGACGGCCATCGCCGACCTCGCGGCGGGCCTTGTCGAAGAGGGCGAGGCCATCGTGGTCGGCGCGGGTACCACCACGCAGGAGCTGGCCCGCCGGCTCGCGCGGGTGCCCGGCCTCACCGTCGTCACCAACTCCCTCCTGGTGGCCCAGGCGTTGGCCCATGCCAACCGGGTGGAGGTCGTGATGACCGGCGGCACCCTGCGCGGCTCCAACTACGCCCTGGTCGGCTCCGGCGCCGAGCAGTCCCTGCAGGGGCTGCGGGTGTCGAAGGCCTTCCTGTCCGGGAGCGGTCTGACCGCCGAGCGTGGACTCTCCACGTCCAACATGCTCTCGGCGTCCGTCGACCGGGCCCTCGTCCAGGCCGCCGCGGAGGTCGTGGTCCTCGCCGACCACACCAAGCTCGGCACCGACACGATGTTCCAGACCGTGCCGACCGACCTCATCACCCGCCTGGTCACCGACGAGCCGCCCACCCACGACGACCGCGCCGCCACCGAGCTGCAGGCCCTCGCCGACCAAGGGGTGCAGATCGCTGTGGCGGGGGCGGGGAACTCTCCGGGGGGTGAGCAGGCCCCGGCGCGGCGCGCCGCCCTGCCGGGGCCACGGCGGGGGGTTCCGGCAGGCGGGCTGCGCGGGGTGATGGGCGAGCAGCAGACCGGAGCGGAGCGGGGGCGGGTCGCCGACCTGCGGCGACGCTGAGGGCCCTCGGAACCGAGGTCTCTCGGCGGCGGCCGCTCCACGAACCGGTCGACGAGGTCCACGCGGCCGGCCCACGCCCGGAAACAAGGTGAGCCGCCGGTACGACGCGGGCTTCGCGGGCTGGTCGACGAGAGCCACGCCTCCGGCTCAGGCCCGGAAACGAGGCGAGGTCGGCCCCCGGTACGTGCTACCGGGGGCCGACCTCGTCGCCCGTTGCGGGACTTCCGTCCCGGTGTCAGTCCTTGATCTCGCAGATCGCGGCGCCGGAGGTGACGGACGCGCCGACCTCCGCGGTCAGGCCCTTGATGGTGCCCGCCTTGTGCGCGTTCAGCGGCTGCTCCATCTTCATGGCCTCCAGGACGACGACCAGGTCGCCCTCCTTGACCTCCTGGCCCTCCTCGACCGCGACCTTCACGATCGTGCCCTGCATGGGGGAGGCGAGGGTGTCGCCGGAGGCGACCGGGCCGGACTTCTTGGCCGCGCGGCGCTTCGGCTTGGCGCCGGCCGCGAGGCCCGTGCGGGCCAGCGACATGCCGAGCGAGGCCGGCAGCGAGACCTCCAGGCGCTTGCCGCCGACCTCGACGACGACCGTCTCGCGGCTCGTGTCCTCCTCCGCCTCCACGTCGGCGGGAGCGGCGAACGGCTTGATCTCGTTGACGAACTCGGTCTCGATCCAGCGGGTGTGGACCGTGAACGGGTCGCTGGAACCGGTCAGTTCGGGGGCGAACGCCGGGTCCCTGACGACCGTGCGGTGGAACGGGATCGCCGTCGCCATGCCCTCGACCTGGAACTCGTCCAGGGCGCGCGCGGCCCGCTCCAGCGCCTCCTTGCGGGTACGGCCGGTCACGATCAGCTTGGCCAGGAGCGAGTCCCAGGCCGGGCCGATGACCGAGCCGGACTCCACGCCCGCGTCCAGGCGGACACCGGGGCCCGAGGGGGCGTCGAACCGGGTCACCGTGCCGGGCGCCGGGAGGAAGTTGCGGCCCGGGTCCTCGCCGTTGATGCGGAACTCGAAGGAGTGGCCGCGCAGCGGCGGGTCGTCGTAGCCCAGCTCCTCGCCGTCGGCGATGCGGAACATCTCGCGCACGAGGTCGATGCCGGAGACCTCCTCGGTCACCGGGTGCTCGACCTGGAGCCGGGTGTTGACCTCCAGGAAGGAGATCGTGCCGTCCTGGCCGACCAGGAACTCGCACGTGCCCGCGCCCTCGTAGTGGGCCTCCTTCAGGATGGCCTTGGAGGCGCGGTACAGCTCGGCGACCTGCTCATCGGAGAGGAACGGCGCCGGGGCCTCCTCCACCAGTTTCTGGTGCCGGCGCTGCAGCGAGCAGTCACGCGTGGAGACGACGACCACGTTGCCGTGCTTGTCGGCCAGGCACTGGGTCTCCACGTGCCGCGGTCGGTCCAGGTACCGCTCGACGAAGCACTCGCCACGGCCGAAGGCGGCGACCGCCTCGCGGACGGCGGAGTCGTACAGCTCGGGGACCTCTTCCAGGGTCCGGGCGACCTTCAGGCCGCGGCCACCGCCACCGAAGGCGGCCTTGATGGCGATCGGCAGGCCGTGCTGCTCGGCGAACGCCACGACCTCCTCGGCACCGGAGACCGGGTCCGGGGTGCCGGCCACCAGCGGGGCGCCGGCGCGCTGCGCGATGTGCCGGGCGGCGACCTTGTCGCCCAGGTCGCGGATGGCCTGCGGCGGCGGGCCGATCCAGATGAGGCCGGCGTCCAGGACTGCCTGGGCGAAGTCGGCGTTCTCCGACAGGAAGCCGTATCCCGGATGGACGGCGTCCGCGCCGGACTCGCGCGCCGCGTTCAGGATCTTGTCGATGACCAGATAACTGGTGGCCGGGGTGTCACCGCCCAGGGCGAACGCCTCATCCGCGGCGCGGACATGCAGAGCGTCCCGGTCCGGGTCGGCGTAGACGGCCACGCTCGCGATCCCGGCGTCCCGGCAGGCCCGGGCCACGCGGACAGCGATTTCGCCACGGTTGGCGATGAGCACCTTGCGCACGATTGAGGCTCCCTCCTTGAAACAAGCCGAGTTTAGGGACTGCCGACACGGCACTTCGACCCGTCCCCAATGGTGAGCTTGCCCACACGGAGCGTGATGCGAGGCGCGCTCGACCCGCGAAAACCCTTGTCGCACGGTCGTACGCAGGGGTCCTCCGGGAAACCCTAGCCCCGTCATGTGGTCAAGGTCTCTGTGAGAGCGTGCTGCGGCCCACTCTGTTTCTTTGTCGAGTCCCTACGAATGGCCCAATGATTCTTTGCTGCCACGCGAACCCTTGTCCCGGGGTTTACCCGTTAGTAGCGTTCGCGATGACTCGAACGTACCTGTGGTAACAGTGAGCGCGGCTTGAGAGTGGGTGGGGACCGGTGGTGCGCAGACCGGTGGCATGGGTCGTGACGATCGTCCTTCTGGCGGAGGCGTTCTTCATCGCGGCGCTGAACTGGTTCCTCGGCATGGTGGTCGACCGTCAGAAGATGTCCCTGGCCGGCCTCGATCCGAACGTGATGGCGACGTCCTCGAAGATCGGCGGGATCGTCTTCGGCCTCTACTTCGCGCTGTGCGCGCTGGTGGCCGCCCTGGTCGCCGTACGCGACCGCGCCCCAGCGGGCTTCGGACGCGTCCTGCTGATCAGCGTGGCGGTCGTGCACGGCCTGCTGGGTGCCTTCGCCTGGGGGCTGGTCGGCTGGACGGCGTTCCTGTTCATGGTGGTGGTGCTCGGCCTCGTCGTCCTGCTGCTGATGACGTACGACCGGGACGGCGGGCCGCAGGAGACCGCACCGGGCGGTGCGGCGGGCCCGGGTGGCGACCCGAAGGCCGAGGCCGAGCCGGCCCCGGCCCCGGCGGCCGTACCGGCGCCCCGCGCGGACGAGCCGCAGGACGGGGACGGCGGGGACGACGAGCCGCAGGACTCCGTGCCCGCCCAGGTCACTCGGCCGGTGACCACAACTCCGTGATGCCGACGCCCAGTTCGGCCAGCAGCTTGCGCACCAGGGGCAGGCTGATGCCGATCACGTTGCCGTGGTCGCCCTCGATGCCCTCGATGAACGGCGCCGAACGGCCGTCCAGGGTGAAGGCCCCGGCGACGTAGAGGGGTTCGCCGGAGGCCACGTACGCCGCGATCTCCTCGTCGGTGGGCTCGCCGAAGCGGACCACGGTGGACGCGGTCCCGGACACGTACCGCTTGGCCCGCGTGTCCCAGATGCAGTGCCCCGTCTGGAGGGTGCCGGCCCGCCCGCGCATCGCCTTCCAGCGGGCGGTGGCCTCCTCGGCGTCGGCGGGCTTGCCGAGGGGCTGTCCGTCCAGCTCCAGCACCGAGTCGCAGCCGATCACCAGGGCACCCTGCACCTCGGGCTTCGCCGCCACGACCGAGGCCTTCGCCTCGGCCAGAGCGAGCGCCAGCTCGGCCGGCGTGGGTGCGGTGACGGCATCCTCGTCCACCCCGCTGACGATCACCTCGGGGTCGAGGCCGGCCTGCCTCAGGAGGCCCAGCCGGGCGGGGGACTGCGATGCGAGCACGAGTCGCCTGCGGCGCGTAGCGGTCATGCGGCCAGGTTAGCGGCGGGGCGCCGGTCGGCTCACCTCGCGGGCCGCGCGTTCACCGCAGGCCGATCACGAGCATGGCCAGGACCATCGCCAGGGCCATGAGGAAGCCGAGCCGCCGGAGCATGTGCTCCGTCTCGCGCAGTTCTTTCGGCGGCTCGTCCTCCGGGTCTGACCACAGCATTCGTCCAGACTGCGGCCATGCGCCGGGCGGGCGCCTGAGTACGTGTACTCAATTGGCGCCCGGCCGGCTCGCGCGTCCTCAGCTCGGCCAGTAGGTACGGGTCCAGGACGCCGGCCCCGGCTGCGGAAGGCGGGCCGCCGCGATCCGCGACGGGTCCGACCAGGCGTCCCTCGGACCCTCGGCGCCGGGCGGCTGGGCCGCTGCCGCCGCGGCGCGGGCGCGGACCACCGCCAGGGCGGCGGCCAGCTCCTCCGGGGTCGGGTTGCCCCGTACGACTCTGATCGTCACAGCGGCTCCTTACAGGGGGATGTTGCCGTGCTTCTTCGGAGGAAGGGATTCCCGCTTGGTGCGCAGCTGACGCAGGCCGCGGACGATGTGGGAACGGGTGTCGGACGGCATGATCACCGCGTCGACGTAGCCGCGCTCGGCCGCGACGTAGGGGTTGAGGAGGGTGTCCTCGTACTCCTGGATCAGCCGGGCCCGGGTGTCCTCACCCCGTCCGGCGGACTCCGCCTCGGCGATGGTGCGCCGGTGCAGGATGTTGACCGCGCCCTGGGCGCCCATCACGGCGATCTGGGCGGTCGGCCAGGCCAGGTTGAGGTCGGCGCCCAGGTGCTTGGAGCCCATGACGTCGTACGCGCCGCCGAAGGCCTTCCGGGTGATGACCGTGATGAGCGGGACCGTGGCCTCCGCGTAGGCGAAGATCAGCTTGGCGCCGCGCCGGATGATGCCGGTGTGCTCCTGGTCGACGCCCGGCAGGAAGCCGGGGACGTCGACGAAGGTCAGCACCGGGACGTTGAAGGCGTCGCACGTGCGCACGAAACGGGCCGCCTTCTCGGACGCGTCGATGTCCAGGCAGCCGGCGAACTGCATCGGCTGGTTGGCGACGACACCGACCGGGCGGCCCTCGACGCGGCCGAACCCGGTGAGGACGTTCGGCGCGAACAGGGCCTGCGTCTCGAAGAACTCGCCGTCGTCCAAGACGTGTTCGATCACGGTGTGCATGTCGTACGGCTGGTTCGCGCTGTCCGGGACGACGGTGTCCAGCTCGCGGTCCTCGTCGGTGACGGCGAGGTCCGCCTCCTCCGGGAAGACCGGGGGCTCGGAGAGGTTGTTGGACGGCAGGTACGACAGCAGCTGCTTGACGTACTCGATGGCGTCCTTCTCGTCGCCGGCCATGTGGTGGGCCACGCCGGAGGCGGTGTTGTGGGTGCGGGCGCCGCCCAGTTCCTCGAAGCCGACGTCCTCGCCGGTGACGGTCTTGATGACGTCCGGGCCGGTGATGAACATGTGCGAGGTCTGGTCGACCATGACCGTGAAGTCGGTGATGGCCGGGGAGTAGACCGCGCCGCCCGCGCACGGGCCGACGACCAGGCTGATCTGCGGGATCACACCGGAGGCGTGGGTGTTGCGGCGGAAGATCTCGCCGTAGGCGCCGAGGGAGGCCACGCCCTCCTGGATGCGGGCGCCGCCGGAGTCGTTGATGCCGATGACCGGGCAGCCGGTCCTCAGCGCGAAGTCCATCACCTTGACGATCTTCTGTCCGTAGACCTCGCCCAGGGCGCCGCCGAAGACGGTGAAGTCCTGCGAGAAGACGGCGACCGGGCGGCCGTCGACCGTGCCGTACCCCGTGACCACGCCGTCGCCGTACGGGCGGTTCTTCTCCAGCCCGAAGTTGGTGGAGCGGTGCCGGGCGAACTCGTCCAGCTCGACGAAGGAACCCTCGTCGAGGAGGAGCTCGACCCGCTCACGGGCCGTCAGCTTGCCCTTCGCGTGCTGCTTCTCGACGGCGCGTTCCGAGCCGGCGTGCGTCGCTTCCTGGATACGGCGCTGGAGATCCGCGAGCTTGCCCGCGGTGGTGTGGATGTCGATCTCTTCCGGCTCGGACATCGGGATCGCGGCTCCCTGCCTGCTCAAAAGGGGGGACAGTTACTCATCCGTAGAGTAGTGCTGGGCCGGTGGGGCGGCAGTGCGGCGTTTCCCACACCTAGGGTGACTTGCATGACGCCGCACGATGCATCAGACGACAGCCGTTGGTCCGACCTGGACCGTCCGCCCCTGAACGCCGCGGCACTGCGGCGTGCGCTGGTGCGCGAAGGGAGCATGTACAGCGAGGTGGACGTGGTGCAGCGCACCGGCTCCACCAACTCCGATCTGGTCGCCCGGGTGGCCGCAGGGAAGGCGGCCGAGGGCGCCGTGCTGGTGGCGGAGGAGCAGACGGCGGGCAAGGGCCGGCTGGACCGCCGGTGGTCGGCTCCCGCCCGGTCCGGGCTGTTCTTCTCCGTGTATCTGCGGCCCGCCGAGGTTCCGGTGGCCCGGTGGGGGTGGCTGCCGCTGCTCACCGGGGTCGCCGTGGCGACCGGGCTGGCGCGGGCGGCGGGCGTGGACACGGCGCTGAAGTGGCCGAACGACCTGCTGGTCACGGTGGGCGGGCAGGAGCGCAAGGCGGGGGGCATCCTCGCCGAGCGGGCCGGTGCGGACGGTGTGGTCATGGGCGTGGGCATCAACGTCACGCTGCGGGCGGAGGAGCTGCCGGTGCCGCAGGCCGGGTCGCTGGCACTGGCCGGGGCGGTGGGGACGGACCGGGATGCGTTGCTGCGGGCGGTGCTGCGGGCGCTGGAGGACTGGTACGGGCGGTGGCGGGCCGCCGGGGGTGATCCGGCCGTCAGCGGGCTTCAGGAGACGTACGCGGCGGGGTGCGCGACGTTGGGGCGCACGGTGCGGGCGGAGCTGCCGGGGGATCGTTCGCTCGTGGGCGAGGCCGTGGCTGTGGACGGGGACGGGCGGCTGGTCATCGCTACGGAGGCGGGGGTGCAGGAACCCGTGGGGGCGGGGGACATCGTGCATCTGCGGGCGGTGTAGGCGCGGAGCGGTGGCGGTGCGGGGTGCCCGCGCCGCTCGCCCGCTCCGTGACGCTCCCGCGGTGCCCCGCCGGGGCGCGGGGAACTGCGCGACCGGCCACCACGGAGCCGTGGCCGGGTACCGCGAGGTACCGCGCGGACCTGCTCCGATGCGGGGCCCGGGAACGCGGCCCGGGGGTGACGCCGGTCGGCGCATCCGGTGCCGGGAGGCGAACGCCCGGCCGAACCCGACGGAGTGAGCTGGCGCACACCTGCCGTAGAGTTGAGGCCGGTCGGAACGTGACCGCGGCAGATCGGAAGGGCAGCAGGCGTGACCGTCGACGACACGGGCTCCGGCGCGGGCGCGGACGCCGCCGACTCCGGCGAGGACCCGCTGGCCCTGCGCCTCGAGCAGCTCATTCTGGGCGCCGAGCGCCGCTATACGCCGTTCCAGGCGGCCCGTAGCGCCGGTGTGTCCATGGAGCTGGCCTCGCGGTTCTGGCGGGCGATGGGGTTCGCGGACATCGGGCAGGCCAAGGCGTTGACCGAGGCCGATGTGCTCGCCCTGCGCCGGCTCGCCGGCCTGGTCGAGGCGGGACTGCTCAGCGAGGCCATGGCGGTGCAGGTCGCGCGGTCCACGGGGCAGACCACCGCCCGGTTGGCCGAGTGGCAGATGGATTCGTTCCTGGAGGGCCTGACGGAGCCGCCCGAGCCCGGCATGACCCGTACCGAGGTGACGTATCCGATCGTCGAGCTGCTCCTGCCCGAGCTGGAGGAGTTTCTCGTCTATGTGTGGCGGCGGCAGCTCGCCGCCTCGGCCGGGCGGGTCGTGCAGTCGGCCGATGACGAGGAGATGGTCGACCGGCGGCTCGCCGTCGGCTTCGCCGATCTGGTGGGGTTCACTCGGCTGACCCGCCGGATGGAGGAGGAAGAGCTCGGGGAACTGGTCGAGGCGTTCGAGACCACTGCCGCCGATCTGGTGGCGGCGCGTGGCGGGCGGCTCATCAAGACCCTCGGGGACGAGGTGCTCTACGCGGCGGACGACGCGGGTACGGCCGCCGACATCGCGTTGCGGCTGGTCGAGACGCTGGCGAACGACGAGACGATGCCGGAGCTGCGGGTCGGCATGGCCTTCGGCACGGTCACCACCCGTATGGGTGATGTGTTCGGTACGACGGTGAACCTGGCCTCCCGGCTGACCTCCATAGCCCCCCGGGACGCCGTGCTGGTGGACAGCGCCTTCGCCGAGGAAATGATCCGCACCGGCGAGGCCCCCGCCTCCGAGGCCGAGGCCGCCGAGGCCGCTGCGGCCGCCGAGAAGGAGGGCGAGGAGCCGCCGAAGTACCGGTTCGCTCTCCAGCCGATGTGGCAGCGTCCGGTGCGTGGGCTGGGCGTGGTCGAGCCCTGGCTGCTGAACCGTCGTGACGGGCAGTCCTAGGTACCTCTTGGCCGGGTACACCCGAGGTCCCCTAGTGGCCGGTGCCGCCCAGCACGTCCACGCACAGGCCCAGCACCGGGACGCACAGGCCGCCGGGACCCTGGGCGGGCGCGCTCCGACTCGGCGTCGGGGTGGTCGGGGCCGGGCGTGGGGCGGACGTCGGCGTCGTGGGCCGCGGTGTGGTGCCGGGGAGTGGGGTGCGGCCTGTCGGGGCGGCGGTCGGTGCCGTGCCGGCTCCGGACTGCGTGCCGGGCGTGGTCGGGTGCGTGGTGGTTCCGGGTGACCCGGTGCTGAGTGGTGTGGGGCCGCTGCCGCCCATGACGGAGGTCGCCGACGGTGGTGCGGTGGGGGTGGCGGAGACCGTGGCGACGGTGTTCGTCGCGTGGTCCGTGGCGCTGCCGTTCGCGCCGGCGCGGGGCTCGGCCTCCGCCGTCCCGGGGACGCCCACGCCCGACTCCGGTGCGATCCGCACCAGGCTGAGCACCCCAGCCGCCAGGGCGAGACCGCCGGCGGCGAGCAGGACCTTGCGGGGGCGTGGCTTGCGGTGGCGTCCGCGGTGCGGGACGGGCTCGCCGGTCACATCGGCGTCTGCGGTCTCGTCCGGTATCGGTGTCATGGTTTCCCTCCCCGCAGTGGCGGACGCACGCTATGCGTTCCTGTGGGTGATCTGCGGCGAGACAGTCGGGATGTCACTCGAACGGGTGTAGCCCCCTGGACTTTCCCGGGATCGGGTGCGGCTGCGATGATCGGGCCGAGAGTGCGTTAACCCGCGTTAACACGTGAGCCGGAGGGTGTCATGAGCGAGGAGCGGTTCGGGGAGTACGTGCTGGTGCGGCGGCACGGGCATGTCGCGGAGCTGGTCATGGACCGGCCCAAGGCCATGAACGCGGTCTCGACGGAGATGGCCCGCTCCCTGGCGGGTGCGTGCGCGGCGCTGGCCGACGACCGGGACGCGCGCGTGGTGGTGCTGGCCTCGTCCCATGAGCGGGCGTTCTGTGTCGGGGCGGACCTGAAGGAGCGGAACTCCTTCAGCGACGCCGATCTGCGGCGGCAGCGCCCGGTGACCCGCGGGGCGTACACCGGGGTGCTCGAGCTGCCGATGCCGACGATCGCGGCGGTGCACGGCTTCGCGCTGGGCGGGGGTTTCGAGCTGGCCCTGTCCTGCGACCTGATCGTGGCCGACCGTACGGCGGTGGTGGGGCTGCCGGAGGTGTCGGTGGGCGTGATCCCCGGGGGTGGCGGCACGCAGCTGCTGCCGCGGCGGGTCGGTGCGGCGCGGGCCGCCGAGCTGATCTTCTCGGCGCGACGGGTGGAGGCCGCGGAGGCGGCCGAACTCGGACTCGTGGACCGGCTGGTGGAGGAGGGCCGGGATCGGGAGGAGGCGCTGGAGGTGGGCGCTCGCATCGCCGGCAACTCCCCCGTCGGTCTGCGGGCCGCCAAGCGCGCGCTGCGGCTCGGGCACGGGCTGGATCTCCGGGCGGGCCTGGAGGTCGAGGACGCGGCCTGGCGGACCGTGGCCTTCTCGGGCGACCGGGCGGAGGGCGTGGCGGCCTTCAACGAGAAGCGCAAGCCGCAGTGGCCGGGGGAGTGAAGCACCCCGTGAGGGGCGCGGGTCGGTGTCGCTGTGCGGCAGATGACAGCTCGTGGGCACAGTCATCCACCTGATCGCCCCATCCATGTCCCGATCACCCCAAATCATCCCTAACCTGGAGTAATGGCTGAGGACGAGCGGCTGGCCGCAGTCGTGGCGCTGGCTCAGGGAATGGCGGCGGCACGCACCCCGCGGGACTCGTGGCAGGCCGCCGCGCGCGGCGCCTGCCGCGCGCTGGACGGCAGTTTCGCCGCGCTGTCGGTGTGGGAGCGGGAGCTCGGCCGGCTGCGGGTCCTCGTGAACGTGGGGGACCGGCGCCCGGACGAGGAGGAGTTTCCCGAGTCCGAGGCGTATCCGGTGCACCAGTTCCCGGAGATCACCGAGTTCCTGCACGAGCGGTGGGCCGGAGGGCGCGGGCCGAACGCGTGGGTGGAGACGGCCGAGGGGACCGCCGCCGGTACCCCGGGGTACTTCCATCAGCGGGTCGCCGCCCTGCGCCGCCGGGGCCGGGGGTGCTGTGTGGTCGCGCCGGTCGTGCTGCACGGCCGGGCCTGGGGCGAGTTGTACGTCGCCCGTGCCGTCAAGGCCCCCGTCTTCGATCGCGGCGACGCCGACTTCGCCACCGTGCTGGCCGCCGTCGTCGCCGCCGGGCTCGCGCAGACCGAGCGGCTGGAGGAGGCCCGCCGGCTGGCGTACACCGACGCCCTCACCGGGCTCGCCAACCGCCGTGCCGTGGACGTCCGTCTGGGGGAGGCCGTCGAGCGGCACCGGAGGGAGGGTGTGGTCGTCAGTCTGGTGGTCTGCGATCTGAACGGTCTGAAGCGGGTCAACGACACCCTCGGGCACGCCGTCGGCGACCGGCTGCTGGAGCGCTTCGGCTCGGTGCTGTCGCTGTGCGGCGCGATGGTGCCGGGCGCGCTGGTGGCGCGGCTCGGCGGGGACGAGTTCTGTCTGCTGGCCGTCGGTCCGCCGGCCGACGACGTGGTCAAGACCGCCGACGAACTGTGCCGCAGGGCAGGGGAGTTGGAACTGGGGGAAGGGGTGGCGTGCGGGGTCGCCTCCACCGAGGACCCGATCGGGGAGGTGCGGGACGCCCGGCGGCTGTTCCGGCTCGCCGACGCCGCCCAGTACCGGGCCAAGGCGCTGCGCGCGGACCGGCCGGTGGTCGCGGGCCGGGAGGGGCCGGGGGATCCGGTCGTACGGCTGGCCGACGAGCCGCCGCACCTGGCGCCCGCCGAGCGGCGCCGGTTCCGGGGGCGTCGGCCGTGAGGCGAAGGACACATCCCGGGGTAAGGGTCACCCCCGGTCCCCACTAGTGACATCGCCACATTCAATGCGTACGCTCCTGAATATGGATATGCACACTGTGGTGGTGGGGACGTCGGGTGTCACGGCGTCCGACGTGCTCGCCGTGGCGCGCGGCGGTGCCCGTGTCGAGTTGTCGGCCGAGGCGGTGGCGGCCCTGGCGGCGGCGCGCGAGATCGTGGACGCGCTGGCGGCCAAGCCGGACCCGGTCTACGGCGTCTCCACCGGCTTCGGCGCCCTGGCGACCCGGCACATCAGCCAGGAACTGCGCGCCCAGCTGCAGCGCAACATCGTCCGCTCGCACGCCGCCGGGATGGGGCCGCGGGTCGAGCGGGAAGTCGTGCGGGCCCTGATGTTCCTGCGGCTGAAGACCGTCTGCTCCGGGCACACCGGCGTGAGGCCCGAGGTCGCGCAGACCATGGCCGACGTTCTGAACGCCGGGATCACCCCGGTCGTGCACGAGTACGGCTCCCTCGGCTGCTCCGGCGACCTGGCCCCCCTGTCCCACTGCGCCCTGACCCTCATGGGCGAGGGGGACGCGGAGGGGCCCGACGGCGTCGTACGGCCCGCCGGTGAGCTGCTCGCCGAGCACGGGATCCAGCCGGTCGAGCTGCGCGAGAAGGAGGGTCTGGCCCTCCTCAACGGCACCGACGGCATGCTCGGCATGCTGGTCATGGCACTCGCCGACCTCGACACCCTCTACAAGTCCGCCGACGTCACCGCCGCTCTCAGCCTGGAGGCGCTGCTCGGCACCGACAAGGTGCTCGCGCCCGAGCTGCACGCGATCCGGCCGCATCCGGGGCAGGGAGCCTCGGCCGCCAACATGCTGGCGGTGCTGAAGGGTTCGGGCCTCACCGGGCACCACCAGGACGACGCCCCGCGCGTCCAGGACGCCTACTCGGTGCGGTGCGCCCCGCAGGTGGCCGGTGCCGGCCGCGACACCATGGCGCACGCCCGGCTGGTCGCCGAGCGCGAGCTGGCCTCCGCCGTCGACAACCCGGTCGTGCTGCCCGACGGGCGCGTGGAGTCCAACGGCAACTTCCACGGCGCGCCCGTCGCCTACGTGCTGGACTTCCTCGCCATCGCGGCGGCCGACCTCGGCTCGATCGCCGAGCGCCGTACCGACCGGCTGCTGGACAAGAACCGCAGCCACGGCCTGCCGCCGTTCCTCGCCGACGACGCCGGTGTCGACTCCGGGCTGATGATCGCCCAGTACACGCAGGCCGCGCTGGTCAGCGAGATGAAGCGGCTCGCCGTACCGGCCTCGGCGGACTCCATCCCGTCCTCCGCCATGCAGGAGGACCACGTGTCCATGGGCTGGTCCGCCGCGCGCAAGCTGCGCACCGCCGTGGACAACCTCACCCGGATCATCGCCGTCGAGCTGTACGCGGCCACCCGCGCCATCGAGTTGCGCGCGGGCCTGGCTCCGGCACCCGCCTCGCAGGCCGTCATCGAGGCCGCCCGCGCGGCAGGCGTGCAGGGCCCCGGTCCCGACCGGTTCCTGGCGCCCGACCTCGCCGCCGCCGACGCGTTCGTGCGCGGTGGGCACCTCGTCGCCGCGGTGGAGGCGGTCACCGGCCCGCTGCGGTGACGTCCCGGCACGACAGCAGGGGCCCCGCCGAGTGCGGGGCCCCTGTCCGTTTGCTCGTCACCTCAGCCGGGCCTGCTGCGCTTTGACGACCTCCGGCGACACGGTGTACGCCTGCTTCGCCATCATCGCGCCCAGGTTCGAGGTGAAGTACACCGACAGGATGTTCCCGAGCCGGACGACCTCGGCATGGACGGGGGCCGCGTCGCCCTCGTCCGAGTTCAGGGTCGCGGTGAACGCCACCGCACCGTCCCCGGTGCCCGTCGCCTTCTCCTCGGCGACCTTCGTGAAACGCACCGTCGTCCCCGCCTGCTCGCCGGGGAAGCCGCCCGTGCAGGACTGCACGGCGGCGGAGACCGACGCGAGGGCCTTCTCGGCGCCGTCCCCCTCGTACGAGGCCAGGGTGACCGTGGTGACGTCCCGGTCCAGCGACTTGCGCATCGTCTCCTCGAACGCGCCCTTGTCGAGGTCGTCCAGTGAAGTGGGCTTCGCCGCGGGACTCCTCTTCTTGTTCTGAGTCGCCAGACGGCCGGTTCGCGCCGCCGCGTCGACCGGCGGGAGCCCGCTCATCACACGGACCAGCGGCCGGCACGCCGTGCTGTCGGTCGTGATCGGCTCGGCGCGGCCGGCCGACACCGGTCCCACCGCGTACCCCGGGACGTCGCGCTGGGTGATGATCAGCTTGTTCAACTCCGCGGTGCCGAGCGCCTTCGCGGCCGTACCGGAACCCTTCGCATCCCCGCCCGGCTCCCCGCCGGAACAGCCCGTGACAAGGACGAACGACAGCGCGCCCACCACCGCGGCGGCGCACGGCCGTACGCCCGACGATCTCTCCATGGGCGAACTATGTGCGGACCGTCAAGGATTCGTCAAGAGGAATTAAAAGTCCATGCGTTCGCGGCGTACCGAATAGACCACGAACCCGGCGCCCACCCCGAGGAAGAGCGTGCCGCCGACGACGTACGGCGTGGTGTCCGGGCCTCCGGTGTCGGCGAGTTGGGGATCGTCCTCGCCGGCGGCCGCCGTCACCGCCCTGGCCTGCTGGGCCAGGTGCGTGGCGGAGACTTCCGCGCCCGCTCTGGCCGAGGTGTCCTGTGACGCGTTCGCGGACGGGACGAACCACAGGGCGCACAGCAGGGTGCCCGCGGCGGTGGCGGTCAGCAGCGGACGGCGAGCGGATGACACGGAATATCGATCCCCTTGTGACGCTGGCGAATTGGCCGTGGGCAGCGATGTTAGTGAAAGACGCGGGTCACAGGAAAGTCACGGGAGGTTTCGGTCGTACGCTCCCGCCATGAACGCTGAAGAGACATCACGGTTTGTACGACTTCGGGTGGAGCTGGTCCTCGAGGTCCAGGACGAGGACGGGGTGAGCAAGGCCGCGCTGCGCCGGATCGCCGCCGATCCGGAGCTGCCGCCGGCCGAGCGGACCCGGGCCGAGGGCGCTGTGACGGAAGACACCGCGGAGGCCCTGGCGTATCTCGTGGACCCGTTCGACCTGGTCAGTGAGGTGCCCGGAGTGGAACTCCAACAGGCGTCCTGGTCGAGCGAGTGGATCGACTACGACCCGGACTCGCCCGAGTGGGAACTGGACGAGGATGATGACGAGGAGGACGACGAGGACGACGAGGACGACGAGGAAGAGGACGGCATCGGCTGAGCGTCCCGGGGCACCCAGGACCCCGGGCGGCAACCATCGTCCGGGGTTTCGTCGTCTCAGGGGACGCACGGAACCGACTCCCGTACCACCCGCACGCCTTGGACGTGGTGTGCCCCACAGATCCAGCGGATGTGGAACGGGACGGTACGGCCGTAGCGTTGAACGTTCTTACGGGGACAGTCGGGGTTTTCGGCGAATCGGCAACGATGGAGAAGCGTGTGATGACGGACGGTAAGCGGCGCAAGGGTCTGATGGCCGCGTCCGCACTGCTCGGTGGTGTCCTGGCCCTCACGGGCTGTTCCGGCGGCGGCGCCAAGGCCTCCGACAGCGGGAAGGACTCGCAGGCACAGGCCGATGCGGCGGCGGCGAAGAAGTCCTCCGAGGCGCAGATCACGGTCTCGCCGAAGGACGGCTCCGACAACGCGTCGATCAACAACTCCGGCGTCGTCACGGTCAGCAAGGGCACGCTCACCGGCGTCACCCTCACCACCCAGGACGGCAAGGCCGTCGCCGGGCAGCTCTCCGCCGACAGGACGAGCTGGAAGCCCAGCGTCCAGCTGGAGCGTTCGACCACCTACAAGCTCGCCGCGGAGGCGAAGGACTCACAGGGCCGCATAGCCCACGAGAACGCCACCTTCACGACGGTCGCCCCCGCCCACAGCTTCATCGGCACCTTCACCCCGGACAACGGCGCCACGGTCGGCGTCGGCATGCCCGTCTCGATCAACTTCGACAAGGCGATCACCAACAAGGCGGCCGTCCAGAAGGGCGTCACGGTCACCTCCAGCAGCGGCCAGGAGGTCGCCTGCCACTGGTTCAACGCCAACCGCATGGACTGCCGTCCGGAGCAGTACTGGAAGGAAGGCTCCACCGTCACCCTCAAGCTGGCGCTCGACGGTGTCGAGGGCGCGCCCGGCATCCACGGCGTCCAGCAGAAGACGGTCACCTTCCACATCGGCCGCAACCAGGTCTCCTACGTCGACGCGAAGACCAAGCAGATGAAGGTCACGCAGGACGGCAAGGTCATCAAGACCATCCCGATCTCCGCGGGCGCCCCCGACCACACCACCTACGAGGGCCAGATGGTGATCTCCGAGAAGTTCACCCAGACCCGGATGAACGGCGCGACGGTCGGCTTCAAGGACTCGGACGGCAAGGGCGAGTACGACATCAAGGACGTGCCGCACGCCATGCGCCTGACCACGTCCGGCACCTTCATCCACGGCAACTACTGGGGCGCGCCGTCCGTCTTCGGCAACGTCAACACCAGCCATGGCTGCGTCGGCCTGCAGGACGTCAAGGGCGCCGGCGACCCGAACACCCCGGCCGCCTGGTTCTACAGCCACTCCCTGATCGGTGATGTGGTTGTCGTGCAGAACACCGGCGACAAGACGGTCGCCCCGGACAACGGCCTCAACGGCTGGAACATGAACTGGGCCCAGTGGAAGGCCGGTTCGGCCGTCTGACCGTTCGTCCTGACGGACTGCCACAGCTGCCCGGTGCCGCCCTCTCCCGAGGGCGGCACCGGCATTTCCGGGCCCGCCGAGAGCCCGGTGCGGGTGTGCCCGCGGCCTTCTCATGGATCTCTTATGCGGGCCTCAGTGTGCCGTCACGGTCCGTGCCTAACTTCCGGGCCATGTTCTTCACCTACCTGAGGCGCGAACTGCGCCGCCGTAGAAAGGCGGCCCTCGTCGTCGCCTCCGGTCTCGCGCTGGGCATCGCGCTGGTCATCGTGGTCGACTCCGTGTCCAGCGGCATGGGGAAGGCGCAGGACAAGGTCCTGCAGTCGCTGTACGGCCTGGGTACGGACATGACCGTCACCAAGGCCGCCACGCCGACCGCCGCCGGCGCCCAGCAGCCCCGCTTCCGGTTCGGGGCGCGCAGCAACGACGACAAGTCCACCCAGAGCAGCGACCGGGTGCGGGTGCAGGGCTTCACCACCCTCGCCTCCTCCACGGTCACCCAGGTCGCCGGCCAGAAGGGCGTGTCGTCGGCCGTCGGCGGGCTCAGCCTCAACGTGTTCCGGATCAGCGGCCAGTTCACCCGTGGCCAGTTCCAGCAGAGCGGCGGCGCCGGAGGATTCCGGCGGGGTGGCACCACCGGCGCGCCGCAGGGCGAGGTCAAGGGCGGCGGCGCCGACTTCGACCTCAACCAGTACACGGTCTTCGGCACCGACGTCACCCACAGCGGGATCGGCCCGCTGTCCTCCTCGAAGATCACCAGTGGCCGTACCTTCAAGGCCACCGAGACCGACGCCGCGGTGGCCGTGGCGGACTCCGCGTACGCCAAGGAGAAGAAGTACAAGGTCGGCTCCACCGTCACCATCAAGGGCACCAAGTTCACGGTGATCGGCATCGCGACCGCGAACAGCGGCGACTCGGCGGCCAACCTGTACATTCCGCTGAAGCAGGCGCAGACCCTCGCCGGCGAGAAGGACAGGATCACCACGATCTACGTCGAGGCGACCGACTCGCAGCAGATCGACGCCGTCAAGAGCGCCATCCAGAAGAACGTCTCCGGCACGACGGTCACCACGTCCTCCGACCTCGCCAAGACGGTCTCCGGCTCCCTCTCCACCGCCTCCTCCCTCGCCACCAAGGTCGGCAAGTGGCTCTCGGTCGCGGTGCTGGTCGCCGCGTTCCTCGTGGCCGGACTGCTCACCTCCGCCGCGGTCTCGCGGCGCGTCCGCGAGTTCGGCACGCTCAAGGCGCTGGGCTGGAAGTCGGGCCGGGTGACCCGGCAGGTGGTCGGCGAGGCCATGGTCAACGGTCTGGTCGGCGGCGTCCTCGGCATCGCCCTCGGCCTCGCGGGCGCGTACGCCGTCACCGAGATCAGCCCGACCCTGCAGGCCCAGTTGGGCGGTACCGGCGGGGGCTTCGGCGGCGGCGGTGGCTTCCCGGGCGGTGGTGGCTTCGGCCCCGGGCGCCAGGCGGCGAAGACCCTGGAGGTGGCCCTCACGGCCCCGGTCAGCGTCACGACGATCGCCCTGGCGGTGGCCCTCGCGGTGGCCGGCGGTCTCGTCGCGGGCGCGTTCGGCGGCTGGCGCGCGTCCCGCCTCCGCCCGGCGGACGCACTGCGCCGCGTCGAGTAGCCGGCGCCGGCGTACTCCCCGAACCCACCTACTCAGGAGCCACCATGTACGACCTCAGAAACGTCACCAAGCGCTATACCAGGGGCAAGGACACCGTCCACGCCCTCGACGGCGTGGACCTGACCATCGGCGACGGGGACCGGCTCGTCATCCAGGGCCCCACCGGCGGCGGAAAGTCCACCCTCCTGCAGATGCTCGGCGGCCTCGACCGTCCCACCTCCGGCGAGGTCGTCCTGGACGGCACCGACCTGGCCAAGCTGAGCGAGGCCCGGCTGACCAAGGTGCGCAGCGAGAACATCGGCTTCGTCTTCCAGTCCTTCAACCTCATCCCCACCCTCACCGCCCAGGAGAACGTGGAGACGGCCCTCGTCCCCCTCGGTCTCAAGGTCGGGGAACGCCGCGAACTCGCCGCGGAGGCCCTGCACTCGGTCGGTCTCGGCGAACGCCTGCACCACCTCCCCGGCGAGATGTCCGGGGGCCAGCAGCAACGCGTCGCGATCGCCCGGGCCGTCGTCAAGAAACCCAAGGTGCTGCTCGCGGACGAACCGACCGGCAACCTCGACGAGGGGATGCGGGACGAGATCATGGACGTACTGGAACGCCTGTGGGAGGAGCACGGGTTGACCTTCATCATGGTCACTCACGACTCCGCGATCGCGAGGAAGGCCCCGCGCCTGGCGACCATCCGCAAAGGCAAGATAACGGTGAAGGAGAACGCCGGCGCCTGACGCCACGCAACGCCCCTTGAACCCAGGGCACTTCGCGGATCTGTAACGGTGTCCCGCCCACGACGTAACAGTTTCCCGTCACTCTTTCTTACCCTCCTCTCATCTGTTGAGCCGTCTGATCGCCCCCCGGCATACTGCGGGATCCGGGGGGTTGACGCACATGCGTGCGAGACCGCCCCCGGCCGGGTGAACGGGGAATTCACCCGGGACCTCATCTCCAGGGGGAGAACTTGCGCAGACAAGTGAAAAGGGCTGCCGCGGCCACCGTGGCCGCGGCAGCAGCCGTCGCCCTCGCAGCGGGTATGACCAGCCCGGCGTCGGCGAGGCCCGTGGAGCGCACCGCCGCTGCCTCCGCGCTCACCGCGCGGACCCACGTCACGCTGATCACCGGAGACCGCGTCGCCCTCGACGCCAAGGGCCGGATCGTCGGTCTGCAGCGGGCGAAGGGCCGCGCACACGTACCCTTCCAGATCCGCCGCACCGAGGGCCACACGCTGGTCGTCCCGGTCGACGCGGCCCACCTGATCGCCTCCGGCACGCTGGACCAGCGCCTGTTCGACGTCACCGAGCTGAACAAGGCCGCCACCCGCCGGGCCCAGAAGGACGGCCTGAAGGTCATCGTCGGATACAGCGGCTCCGCCGCGGCCGCCAAGTCCGGCGTCCGAAGCGCGAGTCGGCTGCGGCGCAGCCTGAGCGCGCTCGACGCCGACGCCGTGCAGACACCGGTCAAGGACACCGCCGCGCTCTGGCACGCCGTCACCGACGGCGACCGGGCCGCCTCCGGCATCGCGCACGTCTGGCTCGACGGCGTCCGCAAGGCCTCCCTCGACAAGTCCGTGCCGCAGATCGGCGCCCCGGTCGCGTGGAAGGCCGGCTACACCGGCAAGGGCGTGAAGGTCGCCGTCCTGGACACCGGCGTGGACACCGGCCACCCGGACCTCAAGGACCAGGTGATCGCCTCCAAGAACTTCACCTCCGCCGCCGACGCCACCGACCACTACGGGCACGGCACCCACGTCGCCTCCATCGTGGCCGGCACCGGCGCCAAGTCGGGCGGCAAGTACAAGGGTGTTGCTCCCGACGCCAAGATCCTCAACGGCAAGGTGCTGGACGACACCGGCTCCGGCGACGACTCCGGCATCCTCGCCGGCATGGAGTGGGCGGCCGCCCAGGGCGCCTCCGTCGTCAACCTCAGCCTCGGCGGCTACGACAGCCCCGGCATCGACCCGCTCGAGGCCGAGGTCGACAAGCTCTCCGCGACCAAGGGCATCCTGTTCGCGATCGCCGCGGGCAACGACGGTCCCCAGTCGATCGGTTCGCCGGGCAGCGCGGACGCCGCGCTCACCGTCGGCGCCGTCGACAAGAAGGACAAGCTCGCCGACTTCTCCTCCACCGGCCCGCGCCTCGGCGACGGCGCCATCAAGCCCGACGTCACCGCGCCCGGCGTGGACATCACCGCCGCCGCGGCCAAGGGCAGCGTCATCGACCAGGAGGTCGGCGAGAAGCCCGAGGGCTACCTGACCATCTCCGGCACCTCGATGGCCACCCCGCACGTCGCCGGCGCCGCCGCGATCCTGAAGCAGGAACACCCCGACTGGGGATACGCCGAGCTGAAGGGCGCGCTCACCGGCTCCGCCAAGGGCGGCGACTACACGCCGTACCAGCAGGGTGCGGGCCGTATCGCGGTGGACAAGGCGATCAAGCAGTCCGTGATCGCCGACCCGGTCTCGGTGAACTTCGGCACGCAGGCGTGGCCGCACACCGACGACAAACCGGTCACCAGGAAGGTGACCTACCGCAACCTCGGCGACAAGGACGTCACGCTCACCCTGAGCAGCACCGCCCTCGACCCCAAGGGCCATGCGGCACCGGTCGGCTTCTTCACGCTCGGCGCGACCAGGCTCACCGTCCCGGCGCACGGGAAGGCCTCCGTCGCCCTCACCGCGCACACCAGGCTGGGCGGCACCCTCGACGGCGCCTACTCGGCGTACGTGACCGCGACCGGCGCCGGCCAGGCGGTCCGCACGGGCGCCGCGGTGCAGCGCGAGGTGGAGTCGTACGACGTCACGCTGAAGGTCATCGGCCGGGGAGGCAAGCCCGCCAAGTACTACACCGCCGACCTCTCCGGCCTGTCCGGCCTGGCGAGCGGCACGAGCGTGAGTCCCTACGACCCGTCCGGCACGGTCAGGGCGCGCCTGCCCAAGGGCACCTACGCCCTGAACTCCGCCGTCTTCGTCGACAAGGACGGCGTCAAGGGCACCGACTGGATCGCCCAGCCGACGCTGACCGTCACGAAGAAGCAGACGGTCACGATCGACGCACGGCGGGCCAAGCCGGTCGACATCACCGTCCCGGCCGCGGGCGCGACCTCGCAGTTCGCCTGCCCCGGCTACCAGCTCACCATCGGCGACAACCAGTACAGCTACAGCTGGTTCCTCGACTCGTACAAGAACTTCCGCACCGCCCACCTCGGCCCGCGGCTGCCCGCGGGCCGGCTGATCCAGCAGTGGGACGGGCACTGGACCAAGGGCGCGAGCGAGGAGTACGACACCACCTCCGGCGGTCCGGTCAGGCAGCTCGCCACCGGATACACCAAGCACTACAGGGCGAGCGAGCTGGCCACCGTCAAGGCCCGCCTCGGCGCCTCCGCGAGCGGCAAGACCGGCTCGATCAGTGCCGTGGGCTGGCTGCCCGACAGCGTGGGCGCCTCCTCCGTCGACATCGCGCAGAAGCTGCCCGGCACCCGCACCCTGCACCTGTCCACGGCCGACGGGGTGCTGTGGGACCTGTACTTCACCCAGTACGGCGGGAAGGACCAGGACGGATTCCCCGTCGCCGACGCCGGGTACTCGCTCGGCGAGTCCTCCTTCAAGGCCGGCCACAGCTACACCAGGACCGCGAACACCGCCGTCTTCGGCCCGCACGTCGGCAAGGACCTCGGCCTGTTCCGCGACGGCAACGAGATCTACGGTCTGCTGCCCCTGTTCGCCGACTCCGGCAGGCACCCAGGCTCCTCGGAGTTCGCCTCCGCGCGCACGACCCTGTACCGCGACGGCACCGAGGTCGGCTCCACCGACGACCCGCTGCTCGGCGACGCGACGTTCAAGGTTCCGGCCGGTGACGCCGCGTACAGGCTGACCACCTCGGTCACCCGATCGGCGAAGGTCGCCCAGGCGTCCTCGCGGATCGACGCGACCTGGACCTTCCGCTCCAAGAAGGTGTCCGGCACCGCCGTCCGGCTCCCCGCCTCCGTGCTGCACTACGGCGCCACGACCGACCTGGACAGCCGGGTGCCGGCGGGCCGGACGGTCACCTTCCCGGTCACCGTCGAGGGCGCGGCGGCGGGCGGCAACCTCGAGTCCCTGACCGTGTACGTCTCCTACGACGGCAAGACCTTCAAGAAGGTCGACGTCCGCGGCGGGAGGATCACGGTGAGGAACCCGGCGAAGGGCGGGTCCGTCTCCTTCCGCTCCGAGATCACCGACAAGAAGGGCAACACCTCGCGAATCACGATCTACGACGCGTACTTCGGCAAGTGAGCCGCAGCGCCCGCCGCGTGAGGTGAGGGGCGCCCGGAGCACAGGCTCCGGGCGCCCCTTGCAGCTTTCAGGCCGACGGCACCGTGCGGGCCGCCTCCGTGCCCCAGCTGGCCAGCAGCCGCAGGGAGTCGGCGGACGGGGAACCCGGCTCGGCGTGATAGGTGACCAGCGACTGCTCCGAGTCGTCCGTCAGCCGGAACGACTCGAAGTGCAGGGACAGGTCGCCCACCAGCGGGTGGTGCAGACGCTTGACGCCGTGGCTCTTCTCCTTGACGTCGTGCGTCGCCCACAGCCGGCGGAACTCCTCGCTCTTGACCGACAGTTCACCCACCAGCGCCGACAGCTTCGGGTCGTCCGGGTGGCAGCCCGCGTCCATGCGCAGCGCGCAGACGATGTCGATCGCCTTCTGCTCCCACTCGACGAACAGATCCCGGTAGTTCGGACGCAGAAACGTCAGGCGGGCCCAGTTCCGCTCGGCCGCCGGCAGCTCCGCCCAGTCGCCGAAGATCGCCGCAGCCATCCGGTTCCAGGCGAGGATCTCCGACCGGCGCCCCACGATGTACGCCGGTACGCCGTCCATGCTGTCCAGCAGCTGTCGCAGCGCGCCCCGGACCTGCTGCTGCCGTGCCGCCGGTTTCTTCTTGTGCGACTTCGGCTTGGCCAGATGCGTCAGATGGGCCTGCTCGGCGTCCGACAGCCTCAGCGCCCGCGCGATGGAGTCCAGGACCTCCGCCGAGACGTTCCGGCCGTTGCCCTGCTCCAGGCGCGTGTAGTACGCCACCGACACTCCGGCCAGCTGTGCCAACTCCTCGCGGCGCAGGCCCGGCACCCGCCGGCGCCGCCCGAAGTCCGGCAGGCCCACGTCCTCCGGCTTCAGCCGGGCCCGCCGGCTGCGCAGGAACTCGCTCAGCTCGGCCCGCCGGTCAAGCGCGTGCGCTGCGGTGGCCGTGGCCTCCTGCGCCTGGTCCCTGCGTTCCATACGCCCAGTATCGCTGGTCGTACGCACACGAGCCTGACCCCGCCAGTGGTAGGCACAGGGGTCGTACGCAACAGCGTGGTCTGGGTGACCCGGGCGGCCTCGGGCAGGCTGGAGCGCGTACCCGGCCGGAAGGCGGCCGGGCACGGACCAGCTGCTAGGAGAACCCCGGCATGACCACTGTTGCTGCGTACGCCGCCCCCGCCGCGAAGGCTCCGCTGGAGCGGACGACCATCGAGCGACGCGCGGTCGGAGAGTTCGACGTCCTGATCGACATCAAGTTCGCCGGCATCTGTCACTCCGACATCCACCAGGCCCAGGAGGGCTGGGGCGAGGCGATCTTCCCGATGGTCCCGGGCCACGAGATCGCGGGTGTCGTATCCGAGGTCGGCCCCGGTGTGACGAAGTTCGCCGTCGGCGACCGCGTCGGCGTCGGGTGCATGGTCGACTCCTGCCGCGAGTGCGAGAACTGCGTCAGGGGAGAGGAGCAGTACTGCCTCAGGGGCAACGTCCCCACCTACAACGGCGTCGGCAAGGACGGCGAGCCCACCTACGGCGGCTACTCCGAGAAGATCGTCGTCGACGAGAACTACGTCGTGCGTATCCCGGACGGCCTGTCCCTGGACGTGGCGGCCCCGCTGCTCTGCGCCGGCGTCACGACCTACTCACCGCTCAAGCACTGGAACGCGGGCCCCGGCAAGAAGGTCGCCGTCGTCGGCCTCGGCGGTCTCGGCCACATGGCCGTCAAGATCGCGCACGCGATGGGCGCCGAGGTCACCGTCCTGTCGCAGTCCCTGCGCAAGAAGGACGACGGCCTGAAGCTGGGGGCCGACCACTACCACGCCACCAGCGACCCGAAGACCTTCGAGGACCTGGCCGGCACGTTCGACCTGATCGTCTCCACCGTCTCGGCGCCGATGGACTTCGGCGCACTGCTGTCGCTGCTGAAGGTGGACGGCGCGCTGGTGAACGTGGGTGCTCCCGAGGAGCCCATCTCCCTCAACCTGTTCTCGGTGATCGGCGGCCGCAAGACCCTCGCCGGCTCGATGATCGGCGGCATCGCCGAGACCCAGGAGATGCTCGACTTCTGCGCCGAGCACGACCTGGGCGCCGAGATCGAGTTGATCACCGCCGACCGCATCAACGAGGCCTACAAGCGCGTGCTCGCGAGCGACGTCCGCTACCGGTTCGTGATCGACACGGCGACGATCTGAGGTCGGGCCGGAGCGACGGGGGCGGGTGCGTCCCGCGCGGGTGCGAGCCGATTCGCGTCGGGCCGGGACCGTGACCGGTGGCCGCCGGACCTGCGCGACCGGGAACGACTCCCCGGCGCGGTAGGCCCGCACCAGGGCGTCTCCGTCCCCGCCCGGCCGTACGACATGGGCGCGACCCGCTCCGGTCACCCGGCCCTCCCCGTCCGCCACCTCCAGCAGGGTGTTCTCGTCCACGGCGACACCGTACGGCGCCGCACCCCGTCCGACCGCCGCGATCAGCCGGGGGAGTGTCCCCCACTGGGCGGCGTGGACGTCCACCGCGAACGGCACCAGCCCGAGCCCTGCCCGCACCTCGACCTCCGCCAGGTCCTCCCCGGCCTCCTCCGGGCACACCGGCACCCCGTCCACCAGCCAGCCGCCGACCACGGCGCGCCGCGCCGCCACGGCGGCACGGGCGGAGAAACCGGCGTACGGTACCCCGCGCGCGGCGAGCAGCTCCGGCAGCCGCTCCAGGCAGCCGGCGAGCGCCTCCTGGTACGCGGGGGTCAGCCCACCGCACACCAGCAGCCCGTCGACCCCGCTCAGCGCGGCCTCCGGCTCGAACCGGACGCCGAGCGGCACGAGCAACGGCACGCTCGTGTCCGCCGCCGCCTTCCGCAGCGCCCCGGCATACCGCTCGAACTGCGCCGCCCCGTCCCCCTCGTCGACGATCAGGCATCCGATCCGCCGTTCCCCTCCGACCGCGCGGACGAACGGCTCGTACACCTCGGCCGTGTCCCACCCGCCACCGATCAGGAACGTGCTCATCCGGTTTCCTCCCCCTCGCCGTCCGGTGCTGTCGCCGCGAACGGCGAATGTACGGGGGGCAGGCCACCGCCGTCGCCGGAATTACCCCGCGCCGCCCACCGTCACCGCCGGGGCCGGCGCTTCCCGGACCCTGGCGGCGCCGGAGTCCGCATCAGCCCGGGAGGGCGGCCGGGCTGCCTCCGTTGGCCTCGTAACCGGCCACCGCCAGGGCACGGTAGAGGGCGAACTCGGCCGCCGGGTCGGCGGACAGCGTCCAGGGCAGCGCGCCGACGTGCCCGTCCACCTGTATCAGCTGGTACATGGCCTCGTGCCAGCGCTCGGCGCGGACCAGGAAGAAGATCAGCAGATGGCGGACGTGGGCGAGCATCGGGTCGTCGGGGCGCGCCGAGTGCACCGCGTGCAGGGCGCCGTGCATCGCCTTGGTGACGACCTCGCTCTGGTAGAAACTCGCCACCAGATTCACCTCGGGGAGGTGCTCGAAGACCGCGAACAGCGGCAGCGCGGCCAGCAGCGAGCCCTCCGGGGCACGGGCCGCGGCGGCCTCGGCGAAGGCGTACGCCTGTTCGCGTGAGCCGTGCCACTTCTCGCAGCAGTAGTGCAGGGCGGCCAGATGTGCGCCCATGTGGTGCGGGGCACGATCGAGGATCTTCAGCCACAGCTGGTCGAACTCGGCCTGGGAACAGGCGAGTCCACGGGCGATGGACAGCTCGACGATGTACGGCACCGGATCGCCGGGGGCCAGCAGCGCGGCCCGCCCGCAGGCGTCCCGGGCCTCCTCCATGATGATCCTGAAGTCGTCCGTGCCCGGCGTCGACGTCCGCCAGGCCTGCTGCACCAGGAACTCCGCGTAGACGGCGGCGCAGCCCGCGTCCTTGGGCTGCTCGGCCCGCCACACCCGCAGCCACTGGCCGCCCGGCGTCTCGTGCACCCCGCCGGGCCGCTGCTGCAGCTCCAGCGCGGCGGCACCCGCGAAGGCCTGCACTCTCTGCCAGCGCAGCTCGCCCGCCGTCTCCGTGCCGGCCAGCAGCTGGGAGGCCGCGCGATAGTCCTGCGTGCGCTGCACCAACTCCAGGACGTCCAGCAGGTCCTGGTCCGGGCCGGGCATGCGTACGTCCAGTTCCTCCTGGCGCACGAAGCCGTAGGCCGCCGGGTCGGCGGCGTCCGGGTGTCCCGGGGGAACCTGCTGGATCACCCCGCGCCTGCGCCGCACGACCGAGAGCAGCACGAAGCTCAGCATGAGCAGCGCCATCAGCAGCCAGAGAATCGCCATGCCCCAAGCGAACCAGACGCCGCCGACAATTGGCCAACCCCGTCGCGGAGGCTGTGGAAAACCCCGTCCGGTCCAACGGACGACCAGCCCGGGCCGTCTTCCCGCACAGCCGGGCCGCGTCCCGCGGAGCTGCGGCGTGTTCCGCGGTGCCGGGCCCGCCCCCGCAGGGAAAACCCTTCCCCCCGTGCCGGCCCAGCCCGGCGGGCGTCAGCATCCGGCCGAGCGCACTACGCTCGGTGCACATGAGCGACAGGCACATCAGTCAGCACTTCGAGACCCTCGCGATCCACGCGGGCAACACCGCGGATCCCCTCACCGGCGCGGTCGTCCCGCCGATCTACCAGGTCTCGACCTACAAGCAGGACGGCGTCGGCGGGCTGCGCGGCGGCTACGAGTACAGCCGCAGCGCCAACCCCACGCGCACCGCCCTCGAGGAGAACCTCGCCGCGCTGGAGGGCGGCCGTCGCGGTCTCGCCTTCGCGTCCGGCCTCGCGGCCGAGGACACCCTGCTGCGCACGCTGCTCAGCCCCGGTGACCACGTGGTGATCCCGAACGACGCCTACGGCGGCACGTTCCGTCTCTTCGCCAAGGTCGTCACCCGCTGGGGCGTGGAGTGGTCCGTCGCCGACACCAGCGACCCGGCCGCCGTACGGGCCGCGATCACCCCGAAGACCAAGGCCGTCTGGGTGGAGACCCCTTCCAACCCGCTCCTCGGCATCACCGACATCGCGTCCGTCGCGTCCGTCGCGCACGACGCGGGCGCCAGGCTCGTCGTCGACAACACCTTCGCCACGCCCTACCTCCAGCAGCCGCTGTCGCTCGGCGCGGACGTCGTCGTCCACTCCCTGACCAAGTACATGGGCGGTCACTCGGACGTGGTCGGCGGCGCGCTGATCGTCTCCGACCAGGGCCTCGGTGAGGAGCTGGCGTATCACCAGAACGCGATGGGCGCCGTCGCCGGCCCCTTCGACTCCTGGCTGGTGCTGCGCGGCACCAAGACCCTCGCGGTGCGGATGGACCGGCACAGCGAGAACGCCGCGAGGATCGCCGAGATGCTCACCCGGCACCCGCGTGTGACCAGCGTCCTCTACCCGGGCCTGCCCGAGCACCCCGGCCACGAGGTCGCCGCGAAGCAGATGAAGACGTTCGGCGGCATGGTCTCCTTCCGCGTCGAGGGCGGCGAGCAGGCCGCGGTCGAGGTGTGCAACCGCGCCCAGGTGTTCACCCTCGGCGAGTCGCTCGGCGGCGTCGAGTCCCTGATCGAGCACCCCGGCCGGATGACCCACGCCTCCGCGGCCGGCTCCGCCCTGGAGGTTCCCGGCGACCTCGTGCGCCTCTCCGTGGGCATCGAGAACGTCGACGACCTGCTCACCGACCTGCAGCAGGCCCTGGGCTAGCCACCGCCGGGAACGCGGGGCCCTCGGAGGGCGGCCACGAGAAAAACGCGTGCTCCCGTCGGCCGGTCGGCCGCACCGGCACCCCCGTCGGCCGCTCGGCTCACCACCCGGTGATCGGCGGAGTCGTCTGGGCGGGCGGTGCCGTCCACGGGTGTACGCGGGCGGCCCACACCCCGAACGCGACGGCCGCGGCGCAGGCCAGCAGCCACAGCACGCGTCCGACGAGCTGCCTGCGCCGCAGCAGGCGCTCGCCGCGGCGCACGGCCTCCGCGTACAGGTCCGGCGGCACCGGCGCCGGGGCCTGCTCCATGATCTGCCGCGCGGCGGCCTCCCGCTGCGGCCGGTTCACCGTGCCCTCCGCGTGCGCCCGGCGTGCCTCCCCCTCATGACGGTGCCACCTCCCGGCCCGCCGTGCGTGGCGTCGGCGGGGTCCGCGGGTGCAGGAGGCCGGCCGTCGCGCGGTCGCAGATGGTGTGCACGCGCTCCGCGGGAAGGCCGAGGAGAGCCGCCGTCTGTTCCTCGGCGACGCCTTCGTAGAGGCGCAGCACCAGGATCAGCCGTTCCTGCGGGGTCAGCGCGGCGAGCGGGCTGCGCGGGTCCGGGCGGGCACGGCCGAAGGCGCCGTACCGGTGCCAGGCCGCGCGCGCGAAACGGGTGGCGAGGTACTGACGGGCGCAGTCGTACGGATCCTCGCCGTGCAGCCGTTCCCAACGTGCGTAGGTGTGGGCGAGCGCGAGCGTCAGCAGGCGCCGCGCCCGCGGGTTGGCCTTCGGCGCCTCCGCGGTCATCAGCGTGGCGGCATGCAGCAGACGTCCGGCCGCGCCCGCGACGAACGCCTCGAACTCCCGGGCCCGGCGGGCACCTCGGGACACCTGCCGATCACGCACCCTGCCTCCCCCCAGAGGGGCCCCGTCCGCCACGGGAAAGGGTGAACCGCGTACGACACAGGACCCGGTCTCATATGAGGCCAGCGGCGGCCCGGGGTCAAGACTCCGGACCCGCAACTCTCCCCGCCGCGGCTCAGGACGCCGGGGGCTGTTCCGCCGGCGCCGGCCCCTGCACCGACATCCGCGCGGACAGGGCGCGGTTGAAGCGGGTAAGGAGCACGCAGAACTGCTCGCGCTGCTCCGGCGCCCAGTCCTGCGTCAGCTCGGCCATCAGCTGGCGCCGCGAGGAGCGCACCTCCTCCAGGCGGGCCGCCCCGCGCGGAGAGAGCTGAAGGACCACCGCACGCCCGTCCTCGGGGTGCGAGGTGCGCTTGACGAGTCCGGTGTCGACCAGCGGAGCCACCTGACGGGTGACCGTGGAGGAGTCGATGCCCATGCTCGCCGCGAGCGCCTTGACGCCCATCGGGCCCTCCCTGTCGAGGCGGTTGAGCAGGAGATACGCCGCACGGTCCATGGAGTTGCGCACCTGCCCGACCCCGCCGAGCCGCGTCTGTTCGGCACGCCGGGCGAACACCGCCACCTCGTGCTGGAGGACGTCGAGAAGACCGGTGTCACCGACGGTCGTCATGTCCATCGACATTTCAGGTGTTGTGGGCATGGCCGGAGGCTCGCTTCATGAAGGGCTGCTGGTTGGGGGACAGGGTACGCGGCTCGGCGGCGGGCCGTACCGGCGCTGCACAAACCGGTCTCGGAGCTTGGTCACACCAGTCGTACGCGCCAGCGGACTGCGATGCTGGAGTCATGAGCTACGGCACGGCTGACTCCTTGCGTTCCGTCACCCTCGACGACGTGCGCGGCGCGCAGAAAATGCTCTCGGGTGTGGCCCGCACCACCGCGATGGAGGGCAGCCGGCACCTGTCCCAGCTGGTCGGCGCCCCGGTGCAGCTGAAGTGCGAGAACCTCCAGCGGACCGGCTCGTTCAAGCTGCGCGGCGCCTACGTGCGCATCGCCGGGCTGCTGCCGGAGCAGCGGGCGGCCGGTGTGGTGGCGGCGAGCGCCGGGAACCACGCGCAGGGCGTGGCGCTGGCCTCCTCGCTGCTCGGCGTGCACTCCACGGTGTTCATGCCGAAGGGCGCCCCGCTGCCGAAGATCAGCGCCACGCGCGACTACGGCGCCGAGGTGCGCCTGCACGGCCAGGTGGTCGACGAGACGCTGGCCGCCGCCGAGGAGTACGCGGCCGAGACGGGCGCGGTGCTCATCCACCCCTTCGACCACCCGGACATCATCGCCGGTCAGGGCACGGTCGGCCTGGAGATCCTGGAGCAGTGCCCCGAGGTGCGCACGATCGTCGTCGGTGTCGGCGGCGGCGGGCTCGCGGCCGGGATCTCGGTGGCGGTGAAGGCGATCCGGCCGGACGTCACGATCGTGGGCGTCCAGGCGGAGGGTGCAGCGGCCTACCCGCCCTCGCTGGCCGCCGGACACCCGGTGTCCGTGGAGACCCCGACGACCATGGCCGACGGCATCAAGGTGGGGCGGCCGGGCGTGGTGCCGTTCGGGATCGTCAGGGACCTGGTCGACGAGGTGCGCACGGTCAGCGAGGACCAGCTGTCGGCGGCGCTGCTGCTGTGTCTGGAGCGGGCCAAGCTGGTCGTGGAGCCGGCCGGGGCCAGCCCGGTCGCGGCGCTGCTGGCCGCGCCGGGAGCCTTCGAGGGCCCGGTCGTCGCGGTGCTCTCCGGTGGCAACGTCGACCCGGTGCTGATGCAGCGGGTGCTGCGGCACGGCATGGCCGCGCAGGGCCGCTACCTGGCCGTCCGGCTGCGGCTGACGGACCGCCCGGGCGCGCTCGCCACGCTCCTCGGGGTGTTGTCAGCGGTGGACGCCAACGTCCTCGACGTGAGTCACGTACGAACCGATCCTCGGCTCGGGCTCACGGAGGCGGAGGTGGAACTGCACCTCGAGACGAAGGGCCCGGAACACTGCACCGAGCTCGGCCAGGCCCTTCGGGAGGCGGGTTACACGGTCATCGGCTGAGGTCCCCCCACGGGCGCAAAGCGCTCCGACCACTCGTTCGCGCTGTCCCCGCCCCCAGTGCGTCGACAGACGCGAATACCACTGACCGTCGCGGTCTTCCGCACCCTCGGTCCGCACGCACCGTGTGCTCGTCCACCGTCCGACGGCCCCGGACACGGCGGAGCCCCCGGTGTCCGGCGGAAGCCGGCGGACACCGGGGGCCCGGGGTCGCAAAGGGCGGGGATCAGCCCGAGTACGGCTCGGCCTTCAGGATCCTCACCGAGGCCTTCTTGCCGTTCGGCAGTTCGTACTCCGCGTCCTCGCCGACCTTGTGGCCGATGACGCCGCTGCCCAGCGGGGACTGCGGCGAGTACGTCTCGATGTCCGAGCTCGCGTACTCGCGGGAGGCGAGCAGGAAGGTCAGTGTGTCGTCCTCGTCACCGTCGAAGGCGATCGTGACGACCATGCCCGGCGCGACGGCACCGTCGGCGGAGGCCGGGGCCTCGCCCACCTTGGCGTTCTCGAGAAGCTGGGTCAGCTGCCGCACGCGCAGCTCCTGCTTGCCCTGCTCCTCCTTGGCCGCGTGGTACCCGCCGTTCTCGCGCAGGTCGCCCTCCTCGCGCGCGGCCGCGATCTTGGCGGCGATCTCCGTGCGCGCAGGACCAGTAAGGTACTCAAGCTCGTCCTTGAGCTTGTTGTACGCCTCCTGGGTCAGCCAGGTGACGTTCTCGCTGGTCTGGGTCACAGGGTGCTCCTCGTCGGTACTGGGAATACAAAGCATCGCCCTACCCAGAAGAATGTTCCCTCTCGGGTGGGCGAAACCACGAGCCTAACAATTCGAGGCCGGGAGGGGGAGGACATAAGCCATCAGATTCACATCAACGCAGGTCACGGTCCACGTATTCCGGTGAAGACGGGGAGTGTCCGCTGCGTGATCAGCCGGTATGGCAACCGAGCAGCTCGGCCGTGGTGCCCTTCGCCGTCGTACGCAGCGTGACGACCTTGTCGATACGGGTGGCGGGCCCGGTGAAGCGGAAGTCGGCCCGGCCCACCTCGGAGCCGTCCGCCGCCTGGGAGCGCAGGGTGCAGTAGCCCGAGGTGCCGGAGTCCTTGTGGACCTCCAGATGCACCTTGACCGCGTTGTCCGTGGCGTCGAAGGCGATCACCTGGGCGCTGATCCTGCTCTCCACGACGTAGTGGTAGGCGAAGTAGGCGACCAGTGCGAGCAGGGCGGCGCCGAGCACGGCAGCGGCGACCTTGAGCTTCCGGTCGGCGCGCTCGTCCGAGGAACGGCCGTAGCGGCCCTCGGGCAGTCGCGTGCTCGCCGTACTCATGGTCGTCCTCTCCGCCGGGGACCGGGCCCGGAATTATTCGCCCCCCGATTCCGTCACTATAGAAGCCGCCGATCGCGCCGGGACCACGGGGCGCCGACTGACCGAGGATTGAGTCTTGACTGACCAGCTGCGACTGATGGCCGTTCACGCGCACCCCGACGACGAGTCGAGCAAGGGCGCGGCCACCATGGCGAAGTACGTGTCGGAGGGGGTGGACGTGCTGGTGGTGACCTGCACCGGCGGAGAGCGCGGGTCCATCCTCAACCCCAAGCTGCAGGGCGACGCGTACATCGAGGAGCACATCCACGAGGTGCGCAAGAAGGAGATGGACGAGGCCCGGGACATCCTCGGGGTCAAGCAGGAGTGGCTTGGCTTCGTCGACTCCGGCCTGCCGGAGGGCGACCCGCTGCCGCCGCTGCCCGAGGGCTGCTTCGCCCTGGAGGACGTGGACAAGGCGGCCGGCGAGCTGGTGCGCAGGATCCGCGCCTTCCGCCCGCAGGTGATCACCACCTACGACGAGAACGGCGGTTACCCGCACCCCGACCACATCATGACCCACAAGATCTCGATGGTGGCGTTCGAGGGCGCGGCGGACACCGAGAAGTATCCGGAGGCCGAGTACGGCCCCGCCTACCAGCCGCTGAAGCTGTACTACAACCAGGGCTTCAACCGCCCCCGCACCGAGGCGCTGCACCACGCGATGCTGGAGCGCGGCCTGGAGTCGCCGTACGGGGAGTGGCTCAAGCGCTGGAGCGAGATGGAGCGCACCGAGCGCACGCTGACCACGCACATCCCGTGTGCGGACTTCTTCGAGATCCGCGACAAGGCGCTGATCGCGCACGCCACGCAGATCGACCCCGACGGCGGCTGGTTCCGGGTTCCGATGGAGCTGCAGAAGGAGGTCTGGCCGACGGAGGAGTACGAGCTGGCGAAGTCGCTCGTCGACACTTCCCTCCCCGAGGACGACCTCTTCGCGGGCATCCGGGACAATGCCTGACATGAGCGCAAGCGTGAGCCAGGCAGTGACGCACCTCGTCCCCCTCGCCGATCTCGACCAGAACAAGGTCACCCCCGGTGTCCTCGGCTTCATCGTCTTCGCGGTGATGGCCCTGGCGGTGTGGGGCCTGATGAAGTCGATGAGCAAGCACATGAACAGGGTCGACTTCAAGGAGCCGCCGGACTCCGGGGCCGAGCAGGGCGAGAAGTCCGGCAAGGCCGACTCCACGGCCCGGCGGGGCTGACCAGAGCCTCAGCGCGCCGCCGGTACCGCCACTCCCATCACCTCCCGGGCGTGGCGGTCCGGGGTCATGCGCAGCCGCCAGGCCTGCCAGCCGTCCTCCAGGCTGACCCCGCGTTCCAGCAGCAGGGCGTACGCCGGGACGTACTCGGCCAGCTTCTCGTCCCGCAGGGGATGGCCGGTGCGGGCCAGCTGCGCCAGCTCCTCCTGGGCGACCGCCGTGCCCACCTCCACTCCGCCGGGCGCCGCGTACGGCAGCAGGGTGCAGCGCAGGAAGCGGGCCCAGTCCACCCCGCGCCGGTCGCCGTAGGAGGCGAACAGGTCCAGCGCCTCGTCGGCGAGGGCCAGCGCCGCCTGCGTACGGGCGTTGCCGGCGTCGACGACCGCCAGCTCCAGGCAGGTCCAGGCCTCGCCGTGGGCGACGCCGATGCGCTGGAAGTCGGCGCGGGCGTCGACGAGGAGCTGCCGGGCGAAGCCGGAGTTGCGCAAGCCGCCGGTCTGCGCGGCCCGCTGGTCGCGGGTGACCCGGGCCGAGTGGTGCCGGGCGCAGGCGAGGCCGTAGACGTCGCGCATCCGGGAGAACATCGTGCGAGAGCGCTCCAGGTCGCGCACCGCCAGGTCCAGGTCGCCGGCCTCCTCCAGCGCCTGGCCCAGGTAGTACAGCGTCCAGGCCTCGCCGCGCGCGTCCTCGTTCTCACGGTGCCGGGCGGCGGCCTGCCGCAGGTTCTCCACGGCCGGTGAGGTGTCACCGGCCACCAGACCGGCGCGGGCCAGCTGGGTCAGCGCCCAGGCCTCGCCGCGCGCGTCGTGCGTCCTGCCGTACCGGTCCAGGGCGGCCCGCAGTTCCGTCTCCGCGCGCCGTACGTCGCCCAGCCGCAGCGCCAACTGGCCGAGCTGGAAGTGCGCCCAGGCCTCGCCGTGCAGTGAGCCGCCCTCGCGGTGCAGGACCAGGGAACGGGTGAGCAGGTCCAGTGCCTCCGCCAGCCGGGCCCGGTCGCGCTGGACGGCGGCCAGGGCGTGCATCGTCCAGGCCCGGTCCGTGGCCAGCTCCGGCGCCGCCTGCAGGTCGAGGGCCTCCTGGAGCTTGGCGGCGGCCTCGGCGAGGTTGCCCTGGTGGTGCAGGGTGATGCCGAGGGAGCACAGGGCGCGGGCCGCCCCCGCGTCGTGGTGGGCCTCCCGGTACAGGTCGACGACCGAGGCCAGCGTGGTACGCGCCTTGTCCAGCTCGCCCAGCTGCCGGGCCGCGATGCCGGTGCGCCACTGCACCGAGCGCACCAGCAGCCCCTGGTCCACGGCCTCGGCCAGTTCGCTGATCTCACCGAGCCGGTACAGGTCGCCGCGCAGCAGGCAGTAGTCGCACAGCGCGCCCAGCAGGTTCTGCACCGCTCGCTGGTTCACGCCCTCCGAGTGGCGCAGGGCCGCGGTGATGAAGCTCGACTCGTCGTCCAGCCAGCGCAGCGCCTCGTCCAGCGAGGTGAAGCCGTGCGGGCCGAACCGGTGCGACCGCGTTGACATGTTTCCGTCGACCAGGCGCAGCACCGAGTCGGCCAGTTCGGCGTAGTTCACGAGCAGCCGTTCCTGCGCGGCCGTGCGCTCGGCCGGGTCCTCCTCGTCCAGCAGCCTGGCCTGGGCGAAGGAGCGCACCAGGTCGTGCAGCCGGTAGCGGTTGCCGCGCACGTGGTCGAGGAGGCCGGCGCGGGCGAGGGCGAGGAGGTGCTGGGACGCCTCGGCCTCGTCGGTGGCGAGCAGGGCGGCGGCAGCCGCGGCGCCCAGCGAGGCCCGGCCCGCGAGGGCGAGCCGGCGCAGCAGCCGGCGGGAGGCCTCCGGCTGGTCGGTGCAGCGCAGCCACAGGGCACGCTCGACCGGCTTCACCGGGCCGTAGGCGCCCAGGTCCGTGGCCAGCTGCCGGGGCGAGCGCGGGCCCAGCGCGGAGCCCGCGATCCTGAGCGCCAGCGGCAGTCCGCCGGTCAGCTCCCGGATCCGGTCGGCGGACTCGGCGTCGTACGGCCCCGACGCGTCCTCGGCGACGGCGCCGAGCAGGTCCTCGGCGCCCGCCGCGTCCAGTGCCCCGACCGGCAGGTGGTGCACCCAGGCCGACAGGTCCGCGGGCAGTTCCAGAGCAGTGCGCGCGGTGACCAGGACCAGGCTGTCGGAGCGCTCCGGCACCAGCGCCCGCACCTGCTCGGGGTCGAAGGCGTCGTCCAGCACGATCGTCACGGGAAGGCCGGCCAGATGCCGGTGGTACAGCTCGCCGAGCCGTTTGACCTGCTGGTCGGGGGAGGAGCGCTCCCGGAACAGCAGCTGTTCGCGCGGCGCGCCGAGCCGATTGAGCAGGTGCAGCAGGGCGTCCCGGGTCGTGAGCGGCGTCTCCTCCCGGCTGCCGCCGCGCAGGTCCACGACCACCGCGCCGCGGAAGTGGTCGCGCAGCTCGTGCGCCGCGCGCACCGCGAGCGTGGACCGTCCGGAGCCGGGCTCGCCGTGCAGCACCACCACCGTGGGCCGGGTCTCCGTGGCCGCCCGGGCGGACTGCGCCCACTGCCGGATCCGCGCCAGCTCCGCTCGCCGCCCCGCGAACGGGCCGTCCGTGTCCGGGAGATGCCCGAAGGACCGTTCCAGTACCGAGCGCCGGCGGGCCGCCGCGCTCTTGTCCGTGCCGCGCAGGGGCGGGCCACCCCTCGTCTTCGGGTTCGTGGAGGCGGTGAGCACCCGCTGCTGGTCGAGGAACGGGCGAATGCCGCGCACCTCCAACGCCGTCAGCCACTGCAGCCGCAGCTGCTCGGGTCCACCGGGCCGGCCGGCCACGCCCGCGTGGTGATGCGCGGCCGGCAGATGGGCACCGGCCACCTTCACCACGGAGGCGGCGGCACCGGCCACGCCCGCGACGACGCCCGCGCCGACGGCCGTACCGGTACCGGTGCCGAGGGAGAGGTCGGCCACGGCGGCGGCGACCGCGGCGACGACCGCCGCCCACAACGCCGTTCCGGCGCCGTCGCGGGCGTACCGCTGTGCGAAGGTCGGCCGGCCGGCCTCGGTCTCGTCCAGCGCGCGGGTGTAGGCCTCGTACTCCTCGTCCGCCGCCCCGGCCATCGCGTCCAGCGCGGCGCGCGCCCGCGACAGCAGCAGCCCGCCGTCGATCCGTCCGCCCGAGCGCCGCACCTCCTCCTCGACGGCGCGCGCCAGCAGACGCTCGGCTTCCGCCCGGTGGCCGTCCCGCATGTCCCGTCCCCCTCCGGTGTCAACTCCCTTGCCCACGAGTGTCCTTCGGGCAAGGCGGTAACGGGAGGGGTGACAGCCGGTGAGGAGTTGGGGAGGTGCGGCGATGTCCTTGTGAGCGCGTGCCGTGCGGTCCGGTGCGGGAAGGGAGGCCGGCGGCTGTGCGGACGTCGGCGTCCGTCGCCCGGTGCCGGTCGCCCCGCCCCTCTGCCCAGCGCCAGCCACACGCACGCCCACGCCAGCGCGCCCTCGGCCACCGCGCACAGCAGCGCCTCGGCCAGTGGGGCGCCCGTGCCCGCCGTCGTTGTGTCGAACCAGGCGTCCAGCACCGCCACCGACGCCGTCGCCGAGGCCGTCAGGCCGGCCCTCGCGTCGTCGCGCAGGCCGAGCAGGGCCGTGGCCGCACAACCCGCCGCCATGAGGACGTCGAGGCCGATCCAGGCCAGCGGCCAGTTGTCCACCTCGGTGCTGCCCGGCAGGGTCAGGGCAAGCACCACCATCCACGGCACCAGCAGGACCGCCGCCGTGCCCAGCAGGCCCAGGGTCCACCTCTTTCGCATGACCTCCCCCTCTCGCATCGCGCCGACTGCCCCAGGCTAGAACGCAGAGAAATTTCTGCAAAGAAAACTCGGCAGGGATCGGGGGCCTCTCAGGGTTCTCGGGGTTACCGTGGCGGGATGACCGACGGCCTGACCGAGATGACCGGCCTGGAGCGCACGGCCCTCTACAAGTCCCTCGGCAACCCCCTGCGCCGCCGGATCCTCGAGTACCTCGGCCGGCACGGCGAGGCGAACTCCACCGTCCTCGCCCGCGAACTCGGCGAGAGCTCCGGCACCACCAGCTACCACCTGCGCAAACTCGCCGAGCAGCGGCTCATCGAGGAGATCCCGGAGAAGTCCGGCGGACGCGAGCGCTGGTGGCGGGCGCTGCCCTTCCCGCACACCACGCCCGACCCGGCCGCGATGAGCCCCGAGGAGTACCGGGCGGCCGTCCAGCTCGCCCGCCTGAAGATCGAGTTCGACACCGCCCTGTACCGCCGTGCCCATGAGGAGTACCGCGGTCCCGAGGGCTGGGCCCAGGTCCAGCGCCACGGCACCTGGCTGACCAGGGCGGAACTCCTCGACTTCATGCGCGAGTACCAGGCGCTGCTCGAGCGCTACGGCCACCCGCGCGAGGCGGCTCCCGAAGGGGCCCGCCCCGTGCTGATGCGCTTCTACGCCGTCCCCGAGCCGGACGGCCACGCCAACTCCGAGCCGGACGGCCACGCCGACTCCGAGCCGGACGGCCACGCCGCCCCGGGACCGGTGGGCGAGCGGAGGGGCGAACCGGCGGGAGCGTGAGGCACCCCGGAACGCGGGATCCCGAGGCATCCCTCGAGCGGCCTCCTGCCCCCGGACGAAGTTCCCCGCACGCGCCCCCGCCGCCCGGACGGCCTCCCGCGAGAACCTCCGTCCCGGAACGGCCCCGCCGCCCCCGGCGGACTCACCCCGAAGCCGGGCTCCACGCCCACGCCGCCGGCCCTCATCCCCCGTGACCTCACCGGTTCCCCGCACTGACCTCCACGTCGTCCAGTGGTGACATCCCCCAAGAACCACCTCTTGTGGAAATCTACGAAGAGCCGGTCCGGGGCCGACGGATGTCTCATGTCTTCCACCCCTGGCTGACTTCGCTCCGGTGGCGGTGTACTCCTCACACGGGCCGAACGAAGCAAGGGATGAGTGCCGTGGACTTCCTCCGACCCGCCACCTGGGCGGACGCGCCGGACGTGAGAGCTCGGCGTCCGGACGCGCCGCCGGTCGCGGGCGGCACCGACGTGATGACCGGGATCGACATGGATCTCCGTCGGCCCGGAGCGCTCCTCGACCTGACCCGGATCGACGAGCCGGCCGAGTGGTCCGAGGCCGGCGGACGGGTGCGGATCGGCGCGGCCGTGCCGTACGCCCGGATCATCCGTGGACTCGGCACCCGGCTCCCCGGCCCGGCGGTCCCCGCCGAGGACGGCGGGCTGGCCCTGTTCCTCGCCGCCCCGATCATGAACGCCATCCGCAATGCGACGGGGCCGGAACCGACCCACCTCCCGGTCGCAGCGGAGCAGATCCGCGGCGTCGAGCCGTGACCACCCCCGCGGACGTCGCCGGCCGGGCCGGCCTCCGGACGGCACCCGCGGGTCCCCCAGTCGCCCCGGGCGCGAGGCCCCGTACGGGAAGAGCCTCCGGGAAATCCCACCCTCTCCGAAAGAAGTGATCGTGACAGCGCAGACCCGAGAAGAGAGCATCCAGGACCTCGAGCGTGTGTGGATGGACGAGGCGATCCGACTGGCCACGAACAGCGTGGCGAACGGCGGCGGTCCGTTCGGCGCCCTGGTCGTCAAGGACGGAGAGATCGTCGCGCTCGGGAACAACCAGGTCACCGCGACCCTGGACCCGACCGCGCACGCCGAGGTGAGCGCGATGCGCGCCGCCTGCAGGAAGCTGGACACCTTCTTGCTCGAGGGCTGCCTCCTGATCACGTCGTGCGAGCCGTGCCCGATGTGCCTCTCCTCCGCGCTGTGGGCGCGGGTCGACCGGATCGTCTACTGCGCCGACCGGCACGATGCCGCGGTCGCCGGTTTCGACGACCTCAAGTTCTACGACCTGTTCGAGAAGAAGCCCCAGTCCATGTGGCCGACCCGGGTCGAGCAACTGGACCTGCCGCACCGGACCGCGCCGTTCGACGCGTGGCTGGCCAAGCCCGACCGCACCGACTACTGAGTCCGGCTCACCCGCCGGCCGGACGGGTGCCGGCGGCGGGCGGACTCACCTCAGCTGTGCGGTGTCGCCAGCGAGCGCGCGGACGCATTCGCGTCGCCGTCGGACACCGCCTCGGACAACCGGGCCGCCGCCGCGGTGGGCCGACGTGCGACACGACCGGTACGGTCCGCTCGGCGAGCCGGGCCGGCGGATCGTCCCGCACCCGTACGACCCCGGCGCGTCACCGACTCGAACGTCTCACCGGTGCCGCCCGGCACGGCCGCCGGCGACCGGAGCCACGCCGCGAACTCGGCGGGGTGGCGCTCGCGCCCCTCCGCGTACGCCGCCCCTCCCAGGCGCCGAAGTCCGCCTCCCGCAGCCTGTCGTGGCGTGACGTCCCCGGCGACGCGTCACGGCGGTCGGCGGTTCAGGGGCAGGATCCGCCCCGTACGGCCCCGTGGCCCGAGGACGCGTCGCCGGGCGATCGGAGCACGCGCCGTGGACGGGCATGCGGGAGGATGGAGGCATGCCGAACCGACTGGCCCATGAGGCGTCCCCCTACCTCCTGCAGCACGCGGACAACCCCGTGGACTGGCGGCCCTGGTCGGCCGAGGCCTTCGAAGAGGCCCGCAGGACGGACCGGCCCGTCCTGCTGAGCGTCGGCTACTCGAGCTGTCACTGGTGCCACGTCATGGCCCACGAGTCCTTCGAGGACCGGGCGACCGCCGACTACCTCAACGAGCACTTCGTCAGCGTCAAGGTCGACCGCGAGGAACGCCCCGACGTGGACGCCGTCTACATGGAGGCCGTGCAGGCCGCCACCGGGCAGGGCGGCTGGCCCATGACCGTCTTCCTCACCCCGGACGCGGAGCCCTTCTACTTCGGCACCTACTTCCCGCCCGAGCCCCGGCACGGCATGCCCTCGTTCCGGCAGGTCCTGGAAGGCGTGCGACAGGCCTGGAACACCCGCCGCGACGAGGTCGCCGAGGTCGCCGGGAAGATCGTGCGCGACCTCGCCCAGCGGGAGATCGTCCGGCACGTCGACCGTGCGCCCGGTGAGCAGGACCTCGCGCAGGCGCTGCTCGGACTGACCCGCGAGTACGACCCGCAGCGCGGCGGCTTCGGCGGGGCGCCCAAGTTCCCGCCCTCCATGGTGCTGGAGTTCCTGCTGCGGCACCACGCCCGCACCGGCGCCGAGGGTGCGCTGCAGATGGTCCAGGACACCTGCGAGCGCATGGCCCGCGGCGGCATCTACGACCAGCTGGGCGGCGGCTTCGCCCGCTACTCCGTCGACCGGGACTGGGTCGTGCCGCACTTCGAGAAGATGCTGTACGACAACGCCCTGCTCTGCCGTGTGTACGCGCATCTGTGGCGGGCCACCGGCTCGGGCCTCGCCCGGCGCGTCGCCCTGGAGACCGCCGACTTCCTCGTGCGTGAACTACGCACCGGGGAAGGGGGGTTCGCCTCCGCGCTCGACGCAGACAGCGACGACACCACGGGCCGGCACGTCGAGGGCGCCTACTACGTGTGGACGCCCGAGCGGCTGCGCGCCGTCCTCGGCGACGCGGACGGCGTCCTCGCCGCCCAGTACTTCGGCGTGACCGACGAGGGCACCTTCGAGCACGGGCAGTCCGTCCTGCAACTCCCGCAGAGCGAGGGAGTGTTCGACGCCGAGAGGATCGACTCGGTCCGCGCCCGGCTCCTCGCCGAGCGCGCCCTGCGCCCCGCGCCCGGCCGGGACGACAAGGTCGTCGCCGCCTGGAACGGCCTCGCCGTCGCCGCGCTCGCCGAGACCGGCGCCTACTTCGACCGGCCCGACCTGGTCGAGGCCGCCGTCGCCGCCGCGGACCTGATCGTGCGCGTGCACCTGGACGAGCACGCCCGGCTCGCCCGCACCAGCAAGGACGGCCGGGTCGGCCCCAACGCCGGTGTGCTGGAGGACTACGCCGACGTCGCCGAGGGCTTCCTCGCGCTCGCCTCCGTGACCGGCGAGGGTGTCTGGCTGGACTTCGCCGGACTGCTCCTCGACCATGTCCTCACCCGCTTCGCCGACCCCGCGACGGGCGCCCTCTACGACACGGCCGCCGACGCCGAGCGGCTCATCCGCAGGCCGCAGGACCCCACCGACAACGCCACCCCGTCCGGCTGGACCGCGGCGGCCGGCGCACTGCTGGGCTATGCCGCGCACACCGGCTCCGAGGCGCACCGGACCGCGGCCGAGCGGGCACTGGGCGTGGTGAGGACGCTCGGGCCGCGCGTGCCCCGCTTCATCGGCTGGGGCCTCGCCGTCGCCGAGGCCCTGCTGGACGGGCCCAGGGAGATCGCCGTGGTCGGTCGCGGCCTCGCGGACGAGCGGACGGCGACCCTGCACCGTACGGCACTGCTGGGCACCGCCCCCGGCGCCGTCGTCGCCGCCGGCACCGCCGAGAGCGACGAGTTCCCGCTGCTCGCCGACCGCCCCCTCGTGTCCGGTGAACCGGCGGCGTACGTCTGCCGCAACTTCACCTGTGACGCGCCGACCACCGACCCGGAACGGCTGCGCACGGCGCTGAACGCCCACTGAGCAGCGCGGGGAGCCGGGCGGCGGGAAGTCCGAACTCCTTCATGCCGTCGTTTCACCGGCAATGGGTACGCATGCTCAACGCACGCTCCACGACCGCCTCCAGCTGTTCGTGGTGCGCGCCCTTCCAGTACGCGCGGCCGCATGCGGTGCACTGGGCGAAGACGTCGTAGGAGCGCCGGGTGCCGTGCCTGAGCTGGTCGGCGACCTCGGACTTGGTGGCCTGTTTCAGCAGGCCGTTGCAGGCGGTGCAGCGGGTCCACGGGTTCAGGGCGGGGGCGAAGCGGTCGAGGACGTCGTGGAGTTGGTCGTCGGGGCGGGTGCTGTAGACGAAGGCGCCGGCGAAGAGTTCGCGGCGGCGCAGCAGGCCCCGGTCGCGGCTGAGCATCACCCGCTTCTCGGCCGCCGAGCGGGCGGCCAGCGCCGCGTCGCCGATGTCGGTCGATTCGTAGGCCGTGTCCACGCCGAGCAGACGCAGCCGGCGGGCGAGCGTGCCGAGGTGGACGTCGAGGAGGAAGCGGAGCGGGGCGCCGGGGACCCGCTGCGGGCGGTCGACGGGCCGTACGCTCACCGACTCGCCGGCCCGTGGGATGTGCGACACCGGCACCGGGTGGCCGTCCACGACCAGCGCGCCGACCTCGGTCAGCGGGACGCCGAGGGACTCGACGACATGGCCGAGGGTGGAGACGCCGTCGGTGGTCAGCGGGGTGGCACCGTGGCGGCGCTTCCCGGGGACGAACAGGGCCAGGCCGGGGGCGAACTCGACGCGGATCTCGGGACCGTTCACCTGGTCAGGATGTCATGGGCCCGGCCGCCGGGCTCAGGGCTTTTCGGCGGGCAGGCCGCGCTCCAGGACGTCCAGGGCGCGGTTCACGTGGTCGCGCAGGTCGCCCTGGAAGCCGTTCTCCGCCCAGTACATGGAGACCTCCATGAGGCCGCCGATGAGGGACATGGCGTAGACGCGCACCTCCAGGCTCTGCGGGTCCAGGCCGGTGCGCTCGCCGAGGACCTCGCGCAGCAGGGTCCCGGTCCGCGACATGCTCTCGAACATCCGGGAGCGGACGGCGGGAACCTGGGCCCCGAGGCGCGTGCGCATCCGGACCACCTCGGGCTCCTCCGCCAGGCCGGCGTCGAGGGCGATGTGCACGACGTGCCGCAGCGAGTCCGTCAGCGGCTCGTCGGCGGGGCGGGCCCGCAGCTCCTCGACCATCAGGGGGTCGTACTCGTCCGTGAGGACGATGTCCTCCTTGGTCGGGAAGTAGCGGAAGACGGTCGACGGCGACACCTCGGCCCGCTCGGCGATCTGCTCGACGGTCGTGGCGTCGTACCCCTGCTCCCGGATCAGGCCGTACGTCGCGGCGCGGATCGCCTCCCGTGTCTTGATCTTCTTGCGTTCCCGCAGGCTCAGCCGGGGCCGGCCGACGGGGGAGAGGGGGGAGCGTGCTGCCGTCATGCTGGTCATTGTCGGGGATCCTCCGGCATCGGGACCATGTCGGGTCCGCCGCCCTGAGGGCTCCTCCCCGGTGTCCCCTTCGGCAGGAAGGCGGCCGCCGGCAGGGCGGAGACCGGGGCGTCGTGCCGCACACGAGCAGCACGACGCCCGTGCCGTGGGCGCAGGCGCCGTCCGCGGACGCCACCGGGCGGGTGGAGCCCAGCCTGTCGCCGACCAGTGCGCGGCGACCACGGAGTCCCAGGCGGTGTCGGCGGCTCGCGGGGGCAGCCCCGTGACGTCGAGCCGGCCGCGGAAGATCCCCGACAGCAGGCTGCCCAGCAGCACGATGCCGATCGCGGCGCCTGGCGCAGCGTCATGAGCAGGCCCGAGCCCCCCGAAGGCGTGGGGGGACCCCGGACGGCCCGGTCGCTGGGCAGCCTGCCGATGACGCCGTCCATCGCCTGCACGACGCGGAAGCCGAAGCCGCCGCCGGTGGTCGCGCCCGGTCGGGCGGCCATGGTCGGCAGTGCCACACTGACGGTCGTCCTGTCGAACCCGAGCGTGAGCATGCTCGCGACCAGGGCGCCGGGGGCCCACCAGCGGCGGGGCGCCGCGCCTCCCGCTTCGTGGCAGTAGCTATGACATGAAAGTAGCTGTCACATTGCGGTGGCTCTTTGCACACGAAAACGGCCACGGCTGGTGAGCCGCGGCCGGAAGGGGAGGGGGGCGGGTTACGTGTGCTGGTAGGCCACCAGCGAGATGCCGACGTAGTGCACCACGAACGCGGCCAGGGTGAAGGAGTGGAAGACCTCGTGGAAGCCGAACCAGCGCGGTGACGGATTCGGTCGCTTGATGCCGTAGACCACGCCGCCCGCGCTGTAGAGCAGGCCGCCGACGACCACGAGGACCAGGACGGCGATGCCGCCGGTGCGCAGGAAGTCGGGCAGGAAGAAGACTGCGGCCCAGCCCATCGCGATGTAGCAGGGCGTGTAGAGCCAGCGCGGGGCGCCGACCCAGAAGACGCGGAAGACGATGCCGGCCGCCGCCGCGGCCCAGATGCCCCAGAGCAGCCACTGGCCCTTGGCGCCGGGCAGGAGCAGCAGGGTCAGCGGGGTGTAGGTGCCGGCGATGATCAGGAAGATGTTGGCGTGATCGAGGCGGCGCAGGACGCCGTCCATGCGCGGGCTCCAGCTGCCCCGGTGGTACAGCGCGCTGACGCCGAACAGCAGGCAGGCCGTGAGGGCGTAGATCCCGCAGGCTATGCGGCCTCTGGTGGAGTCGGCGAGGGCGGTGAGCACGAGGCCCGCGATGAGCACGGCCGGGAACATGCCGAGGTGCAGCCAACCGCGCAGCCTTGGCTTGACCGGATGCGGCAGGGAGAGCGCCACGGGACCGCGGCCGTCGGCCGGCGTCTCGGTGGGCGCGTCGGGGGCGGACGCAGTCATGGGCCGCATGGTACCGACGACACCGTAAGTCGGGTGTCAGGGCGGGACTTGGTTCATCGAACGCAAAAAGACCGTCAGGTGACGCAAACCTGGACGTAAAGGGAACGTAAACGCGCCTGGAAACCGTGGCCTTCCTCACTTCGCTCACCTGTGGCCTCCCCTGGACAGATGCGCACTCTGGGCGGATGATCAAATGAGTGCGGTCGGCACCGGATGAGCATCCCGTGAAGCATCCGGGTCGCAGCCCCCACGGGGCAAAGGACAAAATCCCTCACAAGGGCATAAATCCCTCACTTAGGAGCAACCGTGGCGCGCGACACATCGGCTTCCAGCGTTCCCACCAACCACCAGGAGCTGATCTCCTGGGTCGACGAGATCGCCGAACTGACGCAGCCGGACAGGGTGGTCTGGTGTGACGGGTCGGAGGCGGAGTACGACCGACTCTGCGCAGAGCTCGTCGCCAAGGGCACCTTCAAGAAGCTCGACCCGATCAAGCGCCCCAACTCCTACTACGCGGCCTCCGACCCGACCGACGTCGCCCGCGTCGAGGACCGCACCTTCATCTGCTCCGAGAAGGAGGAGGACGCCGGCCCGACCAACCACTGGAAGGCCCCCGCCGAGATGCGGGAGATCTTCCAGGGCGAAAAGGGCCTGTTCCGCGGCTCCATGCGCGGTCGCACCATGTACGTCGTCCCGTTCTGCATGGGACCGCTCGGCTCCCCGCTTTCCGCGATCGGCGTGGAGATCACCGACTCCGCCTACGTCGCCGTCTCCATGCGCACGATGACGCGCATGGGCCAGGCCGTCCTGGACGAACTCGGCGACAGCGGCTTCTTCGTGAAGGCCGTCCACTCCCTCGGCGCCCCGCTGACGAAGGGCGAGGCGGACGTTCCGTGGCCGTGCAACTCCACCAAGTACATCTCGCACTTCCCCGAGGACCGCGAGATCTGGTCCTACGGCTCCGGCTACGGCGGCAACGCCCTGCTCGGCAAGAAGTGCTACGCGCTGCGCATCGCGTCCGTCATGGCGCGCGACGAGGGCTGGCTGGCCGAGCACATGCTGATCCTCAAGCTCACCCCGCCGCAGGGCGAGTCCAAGTACGTCGCCGCCGCCTTCCCGAGCGCCTGCGGCAAGACCAATCTCGCCATGCTGGAGCCCACGGTCTCCGGCTGGACCGTGGAGACCATCGGCGACGACATCGCCTGGATGCGCTTCGGCGAGAACGGCCGCCTGTACGCGATCAATCCCGAGGCGGGTTTCTTCGGCGTCGCGCCCGGCACCGGCGAGCACACCAACGCCAACGCGATGAAGACCCTGTGGGGCAACGCGGTCTTCACCAACGTCGCGCTCACCGACGACGGCGACGTGTGGTGGGAGGGCATGACCGAAGAGCTCCCGGCCCACCTCACGGACTGGAAGGGCAACGACTGGACGCCGGCGTCCGAGACCCCGGCCGCCCACCCCAACGCCCGCTTCACCGTGCCGGCCTCGCAGTGCCCGATCATCGCGCCCGAGTGGGAGGACCCCGAGGGCGTGCCGATCTCGGCGATCCTCTTCGGCGGCCGCCGCGCCAGCGCCGTGCCGCTGGTGACCGAGTCCTTCGACTGGAACCACGGCGTCTTCCTCGGCGCCAACGTGGCCTCCGAGAAGACCGCCGCCGCCGAGGGCAAGGTCGGCGAGCTGCGCCGCGACCCGTTCGCGATGCTGCCCTTCTGCGGCTACAACATGGGCGACTACATGGCCCACTGGATCGACGTGGCCAAGGACAAGGACCAGTCCAAGCTGCCGAAGATCTACTACGTCAACTGGTTCCGCAAGAATGACGAGGGCAAGTTCGTCTGGCCCGGCTTCGGCGAGAACTCCCGGGTCCTGAAGTGGATCGTGGAGCGTCTGGAGGGCAAGGCCGAGGGCGTCGAGACCCCGATCGGTGTGCTGCCGGGCAAGGGCGCGCTGGACACCGAGGGCCTGGCGCTGTCCGAGTCCGACCTGGCCTTCCTGCTCACGGTGGACAAGGGCGTCTGGCGCGAGGAGGCCGCCCTGATCCCCGAGCACCTCGACACCTTCGGCGGCCACACCCCGAAGGAGCTGTGGGACCAGTACCACGCGCTCGTGGAGCGCCTGGGCTGACAAGCCCGCCGAAAGACTCCACGGCCGGTCCGGATGCCCTGACCAGCGATCGTCACGGCCGGCCGTGGTGACAACGACCGAGGGCCCCGCATCAGCATCGACGGAAGTGCGGGGCCCTCGTGCCGTGCTTCGGCATCCGGCTCCTCGGGTACCCGGCTGTGACCAGGGGAAGGAGGGATGGCGGATGGCAGGCGGCAATGACTTCTACTCCCAGGATCGTCCCGAGAATCCGCAGCTGGCGGAGGACCGCCCGCGCGGCGGCGGTCCCGAGAGCCGGCCGCGGACCGGTCACCGGCACGCATGGGTGTGGTGGCTGGTCCTGGCGGTGGTGATCCTGATCCTCTTCTTCATCTTCATCTGAGGCGCAGGAAGAACACCGGGAAATGGGAGGAGACGAGGAGGACTGTGGCGCCCGGTCCGCGCGTCGCTGCGGGTGCACGCGGACCGGGGCCGATCGGGGGGACCCCAGCGGGTCAGGCGGTGGTGCTCAGTTCGTTCGCCTCCAGTGGCGCGTCGCGCCCCGGCTCGGCCAGTGCGTCGGCGTGCGCGTCCATCCGCTCGGCTGCGAGGATCGCCGCCGCCGTGTCGGCACGCGAGGCGGCGACCACCAGCGCGCGGCCGGCGAGGGCGTGCGCGCGCTGGTGCAGCGCCAGGGGGTCACCGGCGGCGGTGGGCGCCGCCCGCAGCGGACCGTGCCCGCCACGGAGCCGGCCCACCTGCGCGGCCAGCCGCTCGGCGGCGGTGTCCAGCCCGTGCGACGGCGTCAGCCCGCGCAGCTCGTCGGTCACGGTCAGCAGCGCGGCGAGGTGTCCGGCGAGCTGGATGTCCAGCTCCTCCTCGCGCGACCGGTGGGGGAATTCGGAGGCGGAGCCGGCCCTCGTGCTGTGGACCGACTTGGTGCGGATCGGTTCGTACATGGGGGATGGCCTCCTGTGCTCGGACAGGAAGCCATCCTAGCTTGGATTTCGTCTAAAGTTGAGTCGGATCACGGGAGGGAGTCTCCAGGACTCCTCCGCAACGGTCGGCCGTACTCGGCCGGGAAGCTCTCGAGCCCACCGAACACCGGTGAGCACACCGGTGCGGTGCGCTGCCGGTCGAGGGCGCGCCGGACCCCGACCGCGCGCTGGTCGCCCGCCTGGGCCGAGGTGCCGCAACCTCTCGCCGACCCCTGTTCGGCCTGAGCTCCGAGGTCGGCCGCGACGTGTCGTGACCTGAGACGTCGCCCCGGTGTGGACCCGCAAGAGGTCGGATACTCACACACGTGTGCATATCCGATTTCTTCGGTATGTCCACTCGGACCCCACACCACGCGTACGTGCCCCTGCGGGAGATCGACAGTGGGCACGCGACGTGCACCTCATGCCCTTTGGCAGGGAGGTGTTCGCCGGAGCCCGAACGCGATGGCGCGGGCGGCGGACCCCGTCGACGACCAGAAGGCTTCAACGGCTTCGACCGCCGGGCACGCGTTCTTCGCCTCCAACCACGGGAAAAGCAACCTGTTTTGGAGCGCGGCGCGGGTCGGCTCTGCTTTCGTCCGGTCGTGCGCTCCCTTGAGCACGCTCGACGGAAATCCGAAGAAATCACCTGTAGCGCGGTGCGTCCGATCGGTGGATTTCGCGCACACCTCGCGTTGGACTGAGGTGCCGTCTCCCTCGCATGGCATCTTGTGAGCTCTGCGCACGTGTGACTCCTCCTCTTCCGGGCGAAAGGCATTTGGCATGCAGTCACCCACCGTGAACAGTGCCAGGCTGCCCCAGCAGCTGGTCGTGGCAGAGAAGGAGAAGGCGGACGATGCGGCGTTGCCCCGCTCGAGCTCGCCATCCGCTTGGTGGGTGTGGGCACTGGCAGGATCACTCTTTGTCGTCTACTCGGCCGTGTCGCTGCGTATCCATCAGCGGATGCTGTCCAACAGCTACGACCTGGGCATCTTCGACCAGGTGATTCGCTCCTACGCATCAGGGCATCTGCCGGTGTCGGAGCTCAAGGGGCCCGACTTCCCCATTCTGGGGGATCACTTCTCCCCGATCCTCGCTCTTGTGGCGCCTTTTTACCGACTATGGGCGTCGCCTGAATGCCTGCTGGTGGTGCAGGCGGCGCTGCTGGCGGTGAGCGTGGTGCCGCTCGCCTTCTGGGCCCGCCAGGCACTCGGCGAATTCGCCGCCAGGGTCATCACCGTTTGTTACGGCCTTTCCTGGGGAATCGCCAGTGGCGTTGGTTTCGATTTTCACGAAGTAGCCTTCGCGGTTCCGCTGATCAGCTTCTCCCTTGCTGCACTGTCACTCGGCAAGTCGAAAGCCGCGGCGGCCTGGGCCCTGCCACTGCTCCTCGTCAAGGAGGACCTCGGCCTCACCGTGGCCGTCATCGGCGTGTTGATCGCCTGGCGAGGAGACCGCAGGCTGGGCCTGTCCACAGCGGCGCTCGGCGTGATCGGAACGGCACTGTGCCTCCTGGTCATCCTGCCGGCTTTCAATCCCAGCGGGTCGTTCGCCTATTGGTGGCTCGCCGACAGCCCGCAGGGTACCGCCGGCTCGGGAGGCGGACTGGCCGGATTGCTGTACAAGAGCACGATCGGGCTCATCACGCCCATGACGAAGCTGTCCACGTTCGTGCTCGTGCTGGCCCCGACCTTGTTCCTGGCGATCCGCTCCCCACTGCTGCTGATCGCGGTGCCCACCCTGGCGTGGCGCTTCTTCTCCAGCAACTCGGTGCACTGGGGCACCGGTTACCACTACTCGATGGTGCTGATGCCCATCGTCTTCGCCGCTTTCGTCGACGCGCTTGCCCTGCGCTGTTCGAACAGCGCAAGCGTGCGGCGCTATCTCCTCGGGTCTGCCGCCGTCACCCTCCTCATCCTGCCGAACTTTCCCTTGTGGCAACTGGTCCAGCCGGAAACGTGGCGAACGAGCCCACGGGTCGCCCTCGCCCACAAGATCATGGAAAAGATCCCGGACAACGCAACAGTCCAGGCCTCGACCAATCTGGTACCGCAACTCAGCAACCGCACCAGCGTGAGCCTCTACGGCTGGTACAGCAGTCGTCGAAACCCTGAGTGGATCATGGTGGACACGTGGATCCCCATGAGTATGCGGTGGCCGCTGAGCTGGGAGGCGGAGCACCAGTCACTGGAGCAGGCCCAGGACCACGACTACCGCACCGTCACCGATCAGCAAGGCTTCATCCTGCTGCGCCGCCGGACATGACGCGTCAAGCGACGATTCACGACGCTCAGGCCCAGGCCCCGGGCCGTTGTCGAGGTGCCGGGCCGCACCCGTCCCGCACCCACCAAGGCGGCAGCCGGTGAGTTCACCGACGCCGCCTTCCTCCTCCCGACCCCTGCGGAATCACACGGTTGGTGATGCAGTGAAGCAGTCCATCTGCCTGTGCATGATTGTCAAGAACGAGGCAGCCGTCATCGAACGCTGTCTTTCCTCCGTCCGTGACCTGGTCGACACCTGGGTCATTTCAGACACCGGGTCGACCGACGGAACCCAACGGCTCATCCGCGCCGCCCTGGAGGGGATCCCGGGCGAGCTGCACGAGGAGCCCTGGGTCAACTTCGGCCACAACCGGTCCCTGAACATCCAGCACGCCCGAGGGAAGGCGGACTACCTCCTTCTGCTGGACGCCGATCACGTCCTGCGCAGGGAAGGCCCCCTGCCGAAGCTGAGCGCCGACGCCTACATGCTCCGTCACGAGGGGGCCACCGAATACCGCATCAAGCGCCTGGTACGGGGAAGCCTTCCCTGGCGTTACGAAGGCGTCACTCACGAATACATCGACACCGGCCGGCATCACACCCAAGAGCACCTCGACGCGCTCGTCATCGAGGACCACGCGGACGGCGGATGCCGTCATGACAAGTTCGAACGGGACGCACGTCTGCTCAGGGCCGAACTGGAACGCGACCCGGGCAACACACGCACGGTGTTCTACCTGGCGCAGACCATGCGGGACATGGACGACTCCACCGAGGCCATTCGCCTGTACGAGCGGCGGGCCGCAATGGGTGGCTGGGAGGAGGAGGTCTACTACTCACTGCTCCAAGTCGGCGTCCTGTACGCCGAGACGGGCAACTGGCCCAAGGCCGTGGACACACTCTCGGAAGCCTGGCAGTCGCGGCCGCAGAGGCTGGAAGCCTGCTATGAACTCGTCTCGCGACTGAGGCAAAGAGGCCACCACCATATGGCGCACGCTCTCGTACGCGGCGTGCTGGACACGGAAATGCCCGATGACATCCTCTTCGTCCAGCCTTGGGTCTACCGATGGGGCCTGCTCTTCGAATACTCCATCGCCGCCTACTGGGTGGGTGATGCGGCAAGCTCGCTGGGCGCCTGCGACCGTCTCCTCGCCATGCCCGATCTGCCGGATGCCGTACGCAGGCAGACGATCGACAACCGCCGTTTTCCCGCGGAACGCGCTCCCGGGATTCCCAAGCCTTTGGTCAAGGGGAAGGCGAAACGGAGGTCTTCCGCCTGACATCTTCTCGACTCCCAAGGTTTGGTGGCTGGAATGGGCCAAGGGTCCGTCGCCAGTGCCGGTCGATTCTGTGGCGGCATACCGGAGGACCGCTTCCCAGGCATCTGCGGGGACACGGGCCGTTCTTGGAGAAGTGCCATCCGGGACAGGTTCCCCTATGGTGATGCCATGCGTGGAATTCTGTTGGCCGGAGGTACCGGCTCGCGGTTGTGGCCGTTGACCCGGGCGGTGTCCAAGCAACTGCTCCCGGTATTCGACAAGCCCATGGTCTATTACCCCCTTTCCACACTGGTGATGGCCGGCATCCGTGAGATTCTGATCATCACCACTTCGGAAGACCAGTGGCAGTTCCGCCGGTTGCTGGGTGACGGAAGTCAACTCGGACTGCAGCTGCATTACTTGGCACAGGAACGGCCGGAGGGCATCGCGCAGGCACTCGTGCTGGGCGCGGAATTCATCGACGGCGATACGGTTGGCCTGATTTTGGGTGACAACATCTTCCACGGGAGCGGCCTTGGAACTCGACTCGCTCACAACGCTGGGCTGAGGGGCGCCAGGGTATTCGCCTACCAGGTGGCCAATCCCTCGGCCTACGGTGTCGTGGAGTTCGACGAGTCGGGCAGGGCGCTGTCCGTCGAGGAGAAGCCGACCCGGCCCAGGTCCCGGTACGCCGTGCCGGGTCTCTACTTCTACGACAATCATGTCGTGGATATCGCCAGGGGCCTGCGGCCGAGCATCAGGGGGGAGTTGGAGATCAGCGACGTCAACCGGGTTTATCTGGAGTCCGGGTCGCTGCACGTCACCCGACTCGACCGAGGCACCGTGTGGCTTGACACGGGGACCTTCACTTCCATGGTCCAGGCTTCGGAATACGTCCGGGTGGTCGAGGAGCGTCAGGGCTTCAAGGTCGGCTGTGTCGAGGAGGCGGCCTGGCGGGCCGGCCTGATCGACGACGACCAACTCCGGGCACTGGCCCAGCCGCTGCTCAAGAGCGGTTACGGGCACTATCTGCTTGGCCTGCTGGATGACTCCCGGTGCGTTCTCATGTCCCAGCGCGGCAGCCGGACGCACCGGGAGGAACCGCTGCGAACAGGGCCGGGCGTTCCTGCCTGACGGTCTTCGTCACCATCCGCGCCCTGGCCTGTGGACCGGTGGCGATGTCCCGGAAGGCACATCCGGTGGTCAGCAGGGAAGAGCGGCAGCGGAATGGAGCTTGCACATGCGACGACTTCGCATCGAAGGCGCCTGGGTGGACACGCCGAAGGTGTTCACAGACGGCAGAGGACGTTTCCACGAGTGGTTCAGGGGCGACAGGTTCCAGGACTCCACGGGCCAAGGACTTTTGCTCGCGCAGGCGAACTGCTCCCGCTCCGTTCTCGGCACACTCCGCGGCATCCACTACGCATCGGTCCCACCGGGCCAGGCCAAGTTCGTCACCTGTGTCAGCGGCGCCGTCCTGGACGTGGTGGTCGACATCCGCACCGGTTCTCCCAGTTTCGGGAAATGGGAGGCCGTCAGGCTCGACGACTCGACGCACCGTTGCGTCTACATCTCGGAAGGCCTGGGACACGGCTTCATGGCTCTGGAGGATAATTCAACTGTCATCTACCTCTGTTCGGAGGCATACGCGCCGCACCGCGAATACGGGATCAACCCGCTCGACCCCGATTTGGCCATCTCCTGGCCCGAGGAACTCACCCCACATCTTTCCGACAAGGACGCCGCTGCGCCAACGCTGGGGGAAGCACGGCGACTTGGCCTGCTGCCGCTCTACGAGGACTGCGTCGCATATCGCAGAGGGCTCGTCAATGGAATCCGCAGGGAAGACGCGGAGGAAGTGGGCTCCTTGAGGCCGCACGGGTGATCTTGACGCAAGTCGCGGTCTGATCCGTAACCATTCGGTTGCCGCGAGTTTAAGAATGGATTTGTCCGTAGCCAGAGGCGACGTGACACGCATGCGGAAAGCGTACACCGGTGCGCACGCTTGCGGTCTGACTCCCAGTTACTGAGGAAGGTTCTCTTGAACCGTAGAACGATCCGAAGTTCACGCCTGAGGTCCGCCACGCTCGTGTCCGCGGGCGCTCTCGCGTTGGCGCTCAATGTCGGGCAGAGCTCGGTGGCCATCGCCGACGCGATCCACCGGTCGGGCTCTCTGCCCCAGGCGTCGTCCAGCAGCACGAACGAGGACATGGCTGGCGGCCGGGGCGGCCGGGGCGGCCATGACGGCCATGACGGCCATGACGGCAAGCCGGGCAAGCGAGGCCCAACGGGTCCGCAGGGTGCGACGGGTGCGACGGGTCCGCAGGGTGCGGCCGGTGCGACGGGTGCGACGGGTCCGCAGGGTGTGGCTGGTGCGGCCGGTGCGACGGGTCCGCAGGGTGCGGCTGGTGCGGCCGGTGCGACCGGTGCGACGGGTCCGCAGGGTGCGGCTGGTGCGGCCGGTGCGACGGGTCCGCAGGGTGCGACGGGTCCGCAGGGCGCTCAGGGCGCAAGCGGCGTCCACACGTACTACAAGAGCGCTACTGTCGACGAGAACGTCCACCACGTGGAAGTCACCTGCGACACCGGCGACGTGGCCACCGGCGGCGGATACGAAGCCACTGGCTCCAACATCTCGATCAACAGGCCCCTCCCTCCCGGCCCCGATGGAACCATCCCCAGCGGGTGGCAGGTCGGGACCCCGGCTACCGTGGGTGCGCCTCCCGGCACCGCCTTCATCACCGCGTTCGTGGTCTGCAACGCGCATTGATTCCCACGCGAGCGGCGGTACCGTGCGGATCGACCGCTCCCCATGGGAACCAGTGACGGTGCCCCGAGGCTTCGGCCTCGCGGGCACCGTCCGCTTTGTGCCCACGGCCGCGGCCCGGCGTCCAAGGCTCTGGTGCCGGACTCCGGGCAGCACGAAAGACTCGGAGAACCATGCGCATCCTTGTCACCGGCGGTGCCGGATTCATCGGTTCGGAATTCGTCCGCCAAAAACTGAATGCGGATCCGACAGCGCGGATCACCGTCCTCGACAAACTCACCTATTCGGGGGTCGAAGCGAATCTGGCGCCGGTGGCGGAACACCCGGGCCACACCTTCGTCCGGGGCGACATCTGTGACCCGGACGCGGTCGACCAGGTGATGGCCGGCCAGGACGCGGTGGTCCATTTCGCAGCCGAGTCGCACGTGGATCGGTCGATCGACGGGGCCGGCCCGTTCGTGCGCACCAATGTGATGGGCACCCAGGTGCTCCTGGACGCGGCCCACCGGCACGGTGTCGGCCGCTTCGTCCACGTCTCCACCGACGAGGTGTACGGCTCGATCAGCGAGGGCTCATGGACGGAGGGGTGGCCCCTGGCGCCGAACTCCCCGTACTCCGCTTCGAAAGCCGGCTCCGACCTGCTGGCGCTCGCCTACCACCGCACTCACGGACTGGACGTCGTGATCACCCGGTGCTCCAACAACTACGGGCCGTACCAGTTCCCCGAAAAGGTCATCCCGCTCTTCATCACCCACCTCATCGACGGGAAGACCGTCCCCCTCTACGGAGACGGCCGCAACATCCGCGACTGGGTGCACGTCTCCGACCACTGCCGGGGCATCGAGCTGGCCCTGCACGGCGGCAGGCCCGGGGAGGTCTACAACATCGGCGGCGGAACCGAGCTGAGCAACCACAAGCTCACCGGACTGCTGCTGGACGCGGTCGGCGCGAGCTGGGACCGGGTCGAGTACGTGGCCGACCGCAAGGGCCACGACCTGCGTTATTCGCTGGACGACAGCAAGATCCGGGAGCACCTCGGCTATGCCCCGCAGGTGTCCTTCACGGAAGGCCTGGCCGCCACCGTCGCCTGGTACCGCGCACACCGTTCCTGGTGGCAGCCGCTCAAGGAGAGGGCCGAGCCGCGATGACGACGACCTGGCTGGTCACCGGTGCGGGCGGGCTCCTCGGCCGGGACGTGCTGGCCGAGCTCGCCCTCGATCCGGACGCCAGGGTGACGGGACTGGGCAGGGACAGGCTCGACATCACCGATCCGACAGCCGTGCGCGCCGCCGTCGCCGGTCACCGAGTGGTCGTCAACTGCGCCGCGTGGACGGACGTCGACGGCGCGGAGCGGTCCGAGGCGGCGGCCACTGCCGTGAACGGCACGGGCGTCCGCCACCTCAGCCACGCGTGCGCAGAGGCCGGCGCCATCCTGCTGCACATCTCCACCGACTACGTGTTCCCGGGCGACGCCCGCCGCCCGTACCCGGAGGACGCGCCGACGGGGCCCCTCAACGCGTACGGGCGAAGCAAACTGGCGGGGGAGCGGGCGGTCGTCGAACTGCTCCCGCACACCGGCTACATCGTGCGCACCGCCTGGCTCTACGGCGCGCACGGCACGAACTTCGTGGCCACCATGCTCGAACTCGCCGCACGGCGCGAGACCCTGGACGTGGTGGCCGACCAGCACGGTCAGCCGACCTGGTCCCGGGCGCTCGCCCGGCAGCTGGCCGCTCTCGGCCGCGCCGTGCTGACCGGACGGGCACCGGCCGGCATCTACCACGGCACGGCGGCGGGCAGCACCACATGGTGCGGCCTGGCGCGTGAGACCTTCCGGCTCAGCGGTCTCGATCCCGAGCGCGTCCGCCCGGTCGGCTCGGACAAGTTCCCGCGTCCGGCCACCCGTCCGGCCTTCGGCGTCCTCGGCCACGGCAACTGGCCGCGAGCCGGCCTGGCGCCCCTCTCCCCCTGGGGCGACCAGCTGACGGCCGCCCTGAAGGTGCCCGAGTTCGCCGCACGGGCCGCCGCGGCGCGCCTCGGCGCCCGCCGCACATGACAGGCGCCCGGCGGAACCACACGGTCCGCCGGGCGCCTCTCGGAGTCCTGCGTCCGGTCCGGGCGTGGGCGCCCGGCGAACCCCGCGATCCGCTCCGGGCATTCACCGGCGCACGGCGTCCCGGAACTCTTTCGGCACTTGGGAGAGGAACTTGGGATCGGCCGCGACCGCACGACGGTACACGGCCTCGGCCTCGCTCTTACGGTTGTTCTCCGTCAGGAGCTGCCCCAGTTGCAGAGTGATCGTTCCCGCCTTGGGATCGAGGGCAGCGGCGCGCTTGAGGAGGTCGATGGCCCGGTCGGGGGCACTCGTTCTCAGCATGTACGCCTCGCTGTAGAGAGCGGACATGAAGTGCGGGTCGATCTCGAGGGCCTTGTCGAATTCTGCCCGGGCATTCACCGTCCGGCCGGACTGCTGATCGACGAGCCCGAGGCCGTACCAGGCGTTCTTGTTTCCGGGGTCCAGTTCCAGAACGTGCCGGAAGTCCTCGGCGGCACCAGGGAAATCCTGTTGAACCTGGCGCTTGAGGCCGGACTTCAGCAGCGCGTCCACCGACTCCGCGTTCCGGGTCACTGAAGCGGCCTTGGATTCCGAGGGTTCGGCCGACGGGGAATGAATCGCCCAGACGGTCACCCCGGTGGCAACCGTCGCGGCCGCGGCGAGCCCTGCCCACAATCTCGTACGTTTCACTTGTTCACTTTTCGTGGAAGGTGGCGGACGAATGGAGTTCGCCTGTCTCTGGTCGTCGGCACCGACGTTACGAGGCGCCCCGGACGGTGCTGTCGTACGGCAGGCGCCAGGGGCGTTCAGACCACTCGAATGCACGAGTCCTGAGAAGGGGTTGCGGCCCGGCCTCTTTGCATGGGTTTCATCGGCTGGATTGGATGGGACCCGTGAAGTCAACGGTCTGTCTCAACATGATCGTCAAGGACGAGGCTCCGGTGATCCGGCGTTGTCTCGAATCCGTACGGCCCCTGATCGACACCTGGGTCATCGTGGACACCGGCTCGACGGACGGCACGCAGGACATCGTCCGCGACGTCTACGGCGACCTGCCCGGCGAACTGTACGAACGGCCCTGGAAGGGGTTCGACGGCAGCCGTACCGAGGCGATCGAACTCGCTCGTGCCGGGGCCGACTACCTGCTCTTCATGGACGCCGACGACGTGATGGAGGTGGCCCCCGGCTCTCGCATGCCCGAGCTGACCCTCGACGCCTACCGGCTGAAGATCAGAAGCGGGCGCTACACGCACCGGCGCCGCGCCCTGGTCTCGACCCGGCTGCCGTGGCGGTACGTCGGTGTCCTGCACGAGTACCTCGACTGCGGTACGCAGTACAGCCTCGGGAACCTGGAAGGCGCCACCATCGTCGTCCTGGGCGGCGGTGGACGCAGCAGGGGGAAGAGCCCGCGGGAGAAGTACCTGGGAGATGTCGAGATCCTCCAGCAGGGCCTGATCAAGGAGCCCGGCAACGAGCGCTATGTGTTCTACCTGGCTCAGAGCTGGCGCAGCGTCGGTGAGTCCGACAAGGCGATCGAAGCCTACGACCGCCGGGCGGGTATGGGCGGCTGGGCCGAGGAGGTCTTCTGCTCCCGCCTGTTCGCCGCACAGCTGGCCGAGAAGCTGGAGCGGCCGCCGGCCGAGGTGATGGAACGCTACCTCGGCGCGCACGAGAGCCGCCCCACACGTGCCGAAGCACTCGGAGAGCTGGCGCGCTGGTGCCGTCTCAGCGGGCAGCGGTGGCCGCTCGCCCACCTTTTCGCGCGGCAGGCGGCGCGCCTGCCGTATCCGGGGAACGACCACCTGTTCGTCGAGTCCGACTGGTACGACTGGCGCGCGCTCGACGAACTCGGGATCGCCGCCTACTGGGTGGGGGAGTACGAGGAGGCGGAGGACTGCGGTGAACGCCTGCTGGCGGGCGGCAGGTTGCCCGCCGAACATCGTGACCGCGTGCTCCGGAATCTGGAGCTCACACGACGCCACCTGCGTTCGAGGCAAGTCGCCGGGGTGAAGCAACGCGTCGGAGTCTGACGTGGTGTGAGTGCGGCCCACATGCGCCGAGGGCGCCCGGTGGAGACCTCGCGGTCCTCCGGGCGCCCACTGTTCCGGACGGATTAGACGAGCAGCTTTCCGCCGCATCGCGCGGCCCCGTCCTTCATCGCGATGAGGTTCGCGACCACATACGAGATGTCGTTCTGGGCGTGCCACTCGGTCGGGAAGTAGGTGACCAGCCGCGACGACTGGAACCGGGCCTCCAGGTCCGGTACGAAGGTGCGGTACTGGTCGTCCGTGTAGTACCAGAACGAGTTCTCGTTGTAGTAGGCGACGTGCGTCGGATCCTGGTAGGCGCCGCGGCCGTCGGCGCTGGGCGTCATGGTGAGGAGCATGCCGCCGGGCGCCAGCAGCCGGTACAGCTCGTTGATCAGCGGCACCTTCGCGGGCACGTACTCGAGGAAGTCGACCGCCCGGATCAGGCCGACGGAGCCGTCGGGCAGGTCCAGCTTCCCCGGCAGGGCCGCGACGATGTCGACACCGGCTCCCGGCCGCCGGTCCACGCCGACGTAGCCCGGCGGTTTCCGGTGGGCCGCGCCGAGGTCCAATGCGATCAGTCCGCGCCGGTAGGTCCATGCGAGGGCGTTGGCCTCGATGTACTTGTCGTACAGGGCGACCGTCTCGCGTTGGATGTGCGCGTTGATCTCCGGGTCGCGCTGGGTGTTCCCGGGGTGGACCCGCTGGAGGTAGAGGCATCGGTTGACGTGGTGGAAGTCGCCGAGGTGGAAGAGGCGGCACATCAGGTCCTGGTCGTCCAGAACCGTACGCTCGGCGTCGTACCCGCCGGCCTTCTCGTAGCTCTCCTTGCGGAACGCCCGCACGTGGTTGGGTGCGTACCAGATGTAGGCGACGTTGTGCGGCGTCGGCGCGAGGGAGACGACCTGCAGCAGTTTGCGGCCGTCGACGTCCACGTCCTCGTACTGCCAGCCGCACGTCTCGTCGAAACGGCTCTCGTCCCGTCCCCCGTCCTCGGCGATCTGCGCGGTGTTGCTGTAGACGAAGACGGCGTCGGGATTTTCGTCGAACGCCTTGCCGACCTCCGCCAGGCACGACTTCGCCATCAGGTCGTCGTGGTCGAGTTCCACGAGGATCTCGCCGCGTGCCAGTTCACAGGCCCTGCGCTTCGCAGCACCCACGCCCTCCACGCCGTCCGCGATCTCGACGCGTACGCGGTCGTCGGGCCGCTCCGGCCGCCACCGGGCGCCGTTGTTGAGCAGGACGATCCACTCCCAGTCCGAACAGGTCTGTGCCTGCAGGGTTGCCAGGCACTCATCGAGGAAACGGGGCCGGTGGCTGGGGGTGAAGACGGAGAACCTCGGTGTCGCGGTCGACGTCATCTGTTGCTCCCTGCTTGGCTCGATGTCGGTGAGAGGAAGTGCGGAGCCGGGAATCACCGGAATTCCGCCGGCACTTGGGAACGCAGTGAGGGATCGGCGGCGATCGCACGACGGAACTCGTCCGCGGCTTCCTTGGTGCGTTTCTGGCGCGCCCGGATTCGTCCGAGGTGCAGATGTGCCGGGCCCGCCTTGGGTTTACCGGCAATGACACGTTTCAGGAGTTCGCCGGCCTGGTCGGGATCGCTTGACTCCAGCAGAAGCGCCTCGTTGAAGAGAGCCGACGTGAACACCGGGTCGATCTTCAGGGCCTTGTCGTAGTCCGCACGGGCATCGGCCGTCCTGCCGCCCTCGTGCGCCATGACCCCCAGGTTGTACCAGGCGTACTTGTTCTGCGGGTCCAGCTCCAGGACGCGCCGGTAGGTACGGTCGGCCCCTTCGACGTCGTGATGCTCCTGCTGCGCAATGCCGGCCTGCAACAGGGTGTCGGCATCCTCCAGATTCTGATCCGCTGATGACGGGTCCTTGGAATCCGGGGGCTCTGCCGAGTACGAACGAATGGCCCACGATGTCACTCCGGTGGCAACCGCAGCCACCGTGACAAGCCCCACCAACAATTTCCTACGTTTCACTTTGTCACATCTCGTGGAATAGTGAGGGACGATGGGGTGTCGGAATCCGAACCACCGTCATTTCCACCGACGTTACGAGGCAGTGGGGGTGCGGCCACCGTTTGGCGGCCACTTGGCGTTTGCAGTCCACCCGAATGTACGCGTCGCGCGCGCGAAAAAAGGGCGTCCGGTCCGCGCGTCGCCGCGCGTGCGCGCGGACCGGGTCGCCGTCGCGGATACCGGGGGCGGGGTTCGGCGGGGTGCGCAGAGCTCCTTCGACTCGGCCGGTGCGGCGGTGTGTCCGTGCGGTCGGCGGACGGGTTCGCCACCGCCGTATCGGCGCGGGAGGCTGCGACGGCCGGGGCGCGACCGGCGAAGGGGTGGGCCCGCTCGTGCGGGGCCGCCGACCGGGGCTCGGACGCGGTGCCGGTCGCGCGGGCCCGCGTCCGTCCGCTCCGCAGCCGGGTCACCTGCTCGGCGAGCCGTTCGGCCGCCGCCGGGTCCAGGCCGATGGAGGGCACGAACGCGTACAGTTCGTCCGTGCCGGCGAGCGGGGCCGCGAGGTGTCCGGTGAGCCGGACGTCCAGCTCCTTCGCGCGCGACCAGTGGGGGCTGGTGCGGCGTCGGCCTTCGCGCCTCGTCGAGTGGGGACGGAAAGGGGTCTCCGGGACCCTCTTCGCTACGGCTGGCCGTACCCGTCCAGGAAGTTCCCGATCCGGGTGATCGCGTCCCGGAGGTCGCCGACCGTCGGCAGGGTCACCACCCGGAAGTGATCGGGCTCGGGCCAGTTGAAGCCCGTGCCCTGGACGACCATGATCTTCTCCTGGCGCAGCAGGTCGAGGACCATCTGCCGGTCGTCCTTGATCTTGAAGACCTGGGGGTCCAGCCGCGGGAAGAGGTACAGCGCGCCCTTCGGCCGTACGCAGCTCACGCCCGGGATCTGTGTCAGCAGCTCGTACGCGGTGTCGAGCTGCTCCTTCAGTCGGCCGCCCGGCAGCACCAGATCCTTGATCGACTGGCGTCCGCTGAGTGCGGCGACCACCCCGTGCTGCCCCGGCATGTTGGCGCACAGCCGCATGTTCGCCAGGATCGTCAGGCCCTCGATGTAGGAGTCGGCGTGCGCGCGCGGACCGGAGATCGACATCCAGCCGACCCGGTAACCGGCCACCCGGTACGCCTTCGACATGCCGTTGAAGGTGAGGGTGAGCAGGTCGGGGGCGATCTTCGCGGTCGGGGTGTGGGTGGCGCCGTCGTAGAGGATCTTGTCGTAGATCTCGTCCGAGCAGACGAGCAGGTTGTGTCGGCGGGCGATGTCGGTCAGGCCCTTCAGCATCGCCTCGTCGTACACCGCGCCCGTGGGATTGTTCGGGTTGATGATGACGATGGCCTTGGTGCGGTCGGTGACCTTGCGTTCGATGTCCGCCAGGTCCGGCATCCAGTCCGCCTGCTCGTCGCAGCGGTAGTGCACGGCCGTGCCGCCGGAGAGCGAGACGGCGGCGGTCCACAGCGGGTAGTCCGGGGCCGGTACGAGGACCTCGTCGCCGTCGTCCAGCAGGCCCTGCATCGCCATCACGATCAGCTCGGAGACGCCGTTGCCGACGAAGACGTGCTCGACGTCCGTCTCGATGCCCAGGGTCTGGTTGTGCATGACGACCGCGCGGCGGGCGGCCAGCAGGCCCTTGGCGTCGCCGTAGCCGTGCGCGCTGGAGACGTTGCGGAGGATGTCCTCCAGGATCTCCGGGGGGCACTCGAAGCCGAAGGCGGCCGGGTTGCCGGTGTTGAGCTTGAGGATGCGGTGACCCGCCGCCTCAAGCCGCATGGCCTCTTCGAGAACCGGGCCCCGGATCTCGTAACAGACGTTGGCGAGCTTGGTCGACTGGATCACCTGCATGTCGCGAGCTTACGGCCCGGTAACGCCTCATGGGTCGTGTTTTCCGACACGTGAGACGGAGCGATTTGCCCGGATATCGCCGAAGGCTGTCTCAGGAGCCACTCGCGTCCCTAAAATGCGGTGCCGCTCCGCCGCGCCGGCCCGGGCCGGTACGGCGGGGCCGTCCGGGGGCGGGCCTGGTGGCGGCGTGTGCACAACGAGGCGGAGTGGGGCGGGGATGCGCGCAGAGACGGGGATGGACGGCGGACACGGACCGGGCGAATCGCCCGGCACTGCGCCGAACGGGTACACCGCGGATTCGTCACTGCCGGTTCCGCCGAACGGGCACGTCGCCGAGCCGCCGGTTCCGTTTTCGCCGAGCGGGCACAGCGCCGAGTCGACGCAGGTCCTGCCGGGTGCGGCTGCGCCGAGCGTGTACCTCCCTCAGGCGTCCGCCGCTCCGACATACGACGCGTACACCGACCCCGCCGCCGCCCACGGCTGGACCAGCGCCTACGACGAGACCAGCCGGCTGCCCCGGCTGACCGAGCCGGCCCCGCCGAGTGAGGGGCGGGCCGCGCGTCGGCGTGCCGAGCGGCGTACGGGTGGCCCTCGCCGCTTGGCGGCCGTGGCCGGGGCGCTGGGAGTGGCCGGCGCGGTCGCGGTGATCGCCACCGTGGCGGGCGGCTCGGATTCCCCCGCGCCGGACGGTTCCGGCCCGGCCCGCGGCGCACGCGTGACCGTCGGCGACTCCGCCGGCCCGAGCGGCAGCACGGACGCGGGTTCCCCGGCCGCGGCCGCCTCGACATCGGCCGCCGGTGTCCCCGTGGGCTCCCCGTCCCCGTCGTCCACGGCTCCGTCCGTCCGGGGGGCCCCGTCGCGGACGGCCGGCAGCCCGAGCCTCACGGCCTCCGCCCCGGCCTCCGCCGCGTCCGGCGTGCCCACGCCCACCCCGACGACCTCCTGGACGGCCTTCCCCGGCCGGGGGCACGGCCGGGGCGGGAAGCACCGTCAGTGACGGACGCGCGACGCGTTCGGGCCGGGAACGTGTGAGCAGCCGCACGGCGTCCAGGCGCCGGGCGAACCGCCGTCCCGACGCACGGGGTTGCCGTCCGGCGGGAGCGAAGCGGCCGGGGGTGCGAACGGGCGCGCGCCCTCGTGAGGGTTCCCGGCCCGGTTCGGCGCCGTCGTCAAGAAGCCGGAGCCGCAGGCAGCGACCCAGGCCCTCCGGGACTGTCAAGTCGCCGTTTCTCCATAGGAGTTGCCCGGCGCACAGGGAAACCCCTACGGCCCGGCCCGCCTTCTTGCCCCCACCCCCCTCCGATGCTGACAATGCGCATGACAAGCGACGGCGGCCGGAAGATCTCCGGTCGCGCACGTCGTGAGAGGGGACCCCCACATGAACAAGCCTCTCCTTGCCGCACTCTCCTCGCTGGCCCTGGCCGCGCTGGGCGCCGCCCCCGCGGTCGCCGCACCGCACACGGCCGGGCGCGCCGCGGTGACCGTCTCGTACGCCGGCACCGTCGCGCTGAGCAACTGCTCCGGCTCGGTCATCCGCTTCCCCGGCTCCGCCGACAGCGACCCCGCGCTCGTGCTCACCAACGGCCACTGCCTGGAGACCGGCTTCCCCGACCCCGGCGAGGTCATCACCGGCCAGTCCTCCAGCCGGAGCTTCGGCCTGCTCAACGCCTCCGGCAGCCGGGTCGCGACCCTGCGCGCCAACCAGGTCGTCTACTCGACCATGACGGACACCGACGTCACCATCTACCGGCTGACCACCACCTACGCGCAGATCAAGAGCGCGTACGGGATCAGCCCGCTCACCGTGAACGACACCCACCCCATCGCCGGCACCGCCATCAAGGTCGTCTCCGGCTACTGGAAGCGGACCTACAGCTGCAGCATCGACGGGTTCGTGTACCGGCTGAAGGAGGGCGACTGGACCTGGAAGGACTCCGTCCGCTACACCTCCGCCTGCGACACGATCGGCGGCACCTCGGGCTCCCCGGTCGTCGACACCAGCACCGGCAAGGTCGTAGCCGTCAACAACACCGGCAACGAGGACGGCGAGACCTGCACGGTGGACAACCCCTGCGAGGTCGACGAGAGCGGAAACGTCACCGTCCACCAGGGCATCAACTACGCCGAGGAGACGTATCAGATCCCGGCCTGCTTCGGCACGGGCAACAAGCTGGACCTGAGCGCCGCCGGCTGCACCCTGCCCAAGCCCTAGTGGCCCAACAGGCAACGTTCGCCCCGTCGCGACGCCCGGCACGCTCCCCCACTGCCTGGGGGCGTGGGAGGTGCCACTCGCCGCACCGACCGGAAGCCCACGTACGTCCGGTACGAGGGCTTCCGGCCGGCACGCCGACAGCACGCACCCGAGGCCGCTCCTTGACGGGCAGACGTTGCCTGCCGGGGCGCTGGAGGGCGTGTCCGAGAATTCCCGTCTGCCGCGCGACGCCCGGCACGCTCCCCCACTGCCTGGGGGCGTGGGAGGTGCCACTCGCCGCACCGACCGGAAGCCCACGTACGTCCGGTACGAGGGCTTCTGGCCGGCACGCCGACAGCACGCACCCGAGGCCGCTCCTTGACGGGCAGACGTTGCCTGCCGGGGCGCTGGAGGGCGTGTCCGAGAATTCCCGTCTGCCGCGCGAGGCCCGGCACCTCCCACTGCCCGGGGGCGTGGGAGGTGCCCCCACTCGCCGCACCGGCCCCGGACCCGAGCACGTCCACAGTACGAGGGCCTGGGGCCGGCACGGCAGAGCACGCACCTGACGCCGTGCGGCCGCCCTTCGCGCAACGACGCGAATGGTCGGACAGGCCTAGGGCGTGTTTCGAAAGTCCTGTCTGGTCCGCGACGCCTGGCACGGCACCTCGCCGCGTTGTCGGGATCGGCCCCGTACGCCCGGTACGAGGACGACCCTCCGCCTTGCGATGCACCGCACCAGACGCCGCGGACCCCGCCCTCCGGGCGGACGACGCTACTTTCGAAACACGCCTAGTGTCGGACGCCCGTACGGCGGACGGACCGGCCCGCGAGCACGTCCGTCCGCTTCCCGTCCTCGATGGTGAACCGGCCGTCGACCAGGACGTACGGGATCCCGATGGGCAGCCTGCGCGGCTCGGCGAAGGTCGCGCCGGGCGCCACCGTCTCCGGGTCGAACAGCACGAGGTCGGCCCGGTACCCCTCGCGCACCAGCCCCCGGTCCGGCAGCCGCAGCCGGGCCGCGGGCCGGGAGGCGAGGTGGACGACGCACTCCTCCAGGGACAGGATCCCCAGTTCCCGTACGTAGTGGCCTAGATAGCGCGGGAAGGTGCCGTAGGCGCGCGGGTGCGGCTTGGCGCCCCGGAGGATGCCGTCGGAGCCACCGGTGTGGGTGCGGTGCCGCATGATCGCGCGGACGTTGTCCTCGTGGCCGACGTGCTGAAGCACCGTCGTACCGAGCCGGTCCTCGACCAGCAGTCGGCGGGCCGTCTCCCAGGGCGCCTCGCCGTGCGGCCCGGCCGCCTCCCGGACGGTACGGCCCACCAAATCGCCGAGCGCCGGGTCGGTGACCCCGGAGATCTCGATCGTCCCCCAGTCCACCGGCACGCCGTGGCAGCCGTCCGAGCCGGTGACCTCCAGGTCGTGCCGGATCCGCGCGGCCGTCGCCGGGTCGGTGAGCCGGGTCAGGATCTTCTCCGGGCCGCCCTCGCTCGCCCAACTCGGCAACAGCGCGGCCAGGGTGGTGCAGCCCGGGGTGTAGGGGTATGAGTCGAGGGTGATGTCCGCGCCCGCGTCGAGGGCCTCGTCCAGAAGGGCCAGCAACTCGGGCGCGCGGCCCCGGTTCACACCGAAGTTCAGCGTCGCGTGCGCCAGGTGCAGCGGGCAGCCGGCCGCCCGGGCGAGGGCGATCGTCCTGGCGTACGCCTCGAGGGCGCCGGCGCCGTAGGAGCGGTGGTGCGGGCAGTAGTAGCCGCCGTACGACGCCACCACCCGGCACAGCTCGGTCAGTTCCGCGTCCGGGGCGTACATGCCGGGCGGGTACGTCAGCCCCGAGGACAGCCCGACCGCGCCCTGCTCCATCCCCTCGGCGACCAGCCGCCGCATCCGGTCCAGCTCTCCGGGGGTGGCCGCGCGGTCCTCCCAGCCGACGACTTGCGCGCGGACCGTCCCGTGGGGGACGAGACAGGCGGCGTTCACGGCGATCCCGCGGTCGAGCCGGTCGAGGTACTCGCCCACCGTCCGCCAGTCGACGTCGATGTCGTCGCCGTACCCGTTCCAGCCGGTGATCGCCCGCCGGACCTCGTCCAGCGTGCGGTCGTCCACCGGCGCGTACGACAGCCCGTCCTGGCCGACGACCTCGAGCGTCACGCCCTGCGCGGCCTTCGCGCCGTGATCGGGGTCGCGCAGCAGGGCGAGGTCGGAGTGGGCGTGCATGTCGATGAAGCCGGGGGAGAGGACCAGACCCTCCGCGTCCAGCTCCCGCATGGCGCGCGGACGCTGGCAGCCGGCCGCGGCGGCCTCCTTGACGATCGAGACGATCCGGCCGCCGTCGACCACCACATCGGCCCGGTACGACGGCTCGCCGCTGCCGTCGACGACGTCGGCGTCCCGGATGACGAGTTGCTCCACGGCCGGTACCTCTCTGGCTCTAGAAGAAGGTGCGGATGTAGTCGACGACCGTCCCGTCCGCCTCGGACACCGGGATCAGCTGCCACTTGTCGAACGACGTGCACGGGTGCGAGAGGCCGAGGCCGATCCAGTCACCGACCTCGAGGTCCGCGCCGGGGCCCGTGCGCAGCCAGACGTGCTGGTCGGACAGGCCGGTCACGGTGATGCCGTCCGCCGGGCGTTCCACCCCTCTTCGGCGTACCACCTGGGCGGTGGGCAGGTCCAGGTCGTGGGCCGCGTCGCGCTTGCCCGCGTTGGCGAAGGCCTGTTCGGGGGTGGGACGGGAGACGACCTGCGCCCACAGCCGGAACGCGGGCTCCAGCGCACCCTCCTCGGGGACACGGTTGAACGGCGTGATCCTGCGGTAGTGCCCGTCGTCGTGCGAGACGTACGCCCCCGAGCGCAGCAGCTTCAGCACGGGGCGGGACAGAGCGGGGATCTCCGCGAACACCTCGGCCACCGCGTCGAACCAGGCGCTGCCGCCCGCGCTCACCACGATCTCCTCCGCGTCCTCCAGGTGCCCGGCCTCGTCGAGGGCGACGGCGAGCGCGACCAGCCGCCGCAGATACGACCGCACCCGCTCCGCGTCGGCCCGCGGGACCTCGCCCTCGTACCCCGCGACCCCGACGAGCCGCAGCGTCTGCTTGCCGGCCACCGCGTCGGCGACGGCCAGCGCCTCCGCCTCCGTGCGCACACCGGTCCGCGCGCCCTCGCCGGCACCCAGCTCCACGACGACGTCCACGGGCCGTGCGGTGCCCTCGAGCGCGCGGTCCATCAGCTCGACGCCGTGCACGGAGTCGACGTAGCAGATCAACCGGAAACCGGGATCGTCGGCCAGCTCCCCGGCGATCCAGCGGAGCGCGGCGGCGTCCACGAGTTCGTTGGCGAGGAACACCCGCCGGATGCCGAACGCCCGGGCGACCCGCACCTGGTGGGGCACCGCCAGCGTGATGCCCCAGGCTCCGTGCCCGATCTGGCGGTGGAAGAGCTGCGGGGCCATGGAGGTCTTGCCGTGCGGGGCGAAGGCGAGGCCGTGCCGGGCGATGTACGTCTCCATGAGCGCCAGGTTGTGCTCCAGGCGCTCGGCGGAGAGGACGAGGACGGGGGTCGGGAAGCCGTCCGTGAAGAGGTTGCGACGCTGGGCGGCCAGCTCGCCGACGGTGAGGCCCTCGGCGTCCGGCGGGAGGCCCTTGAAGCGGTGGTCGACGCGTTCCCCGGCCAGCCGGACGAGCGCTTCGCTGCTGCTCATGGAGCCCCTCTCCTGCCGTTGCATCATCTGCAACGGTCATTGCACACAGTGTCATTCGGTGTCTAGCATCTCCCCGACACCGGGTCAACGGACCCGTTGCGGACCTCGGACAGGAGCCATCATCAACGACACTGCTGGCGCCGGGAACGCCACGGTCGGGAACGTCGTGGACGTGGTCGCGCTCGGCGAGTCCATGGTCACCTTCCTGCCCGGCCGGCCGGGCCGCCTCGCCGACGTGCCCTCCTTCGACCGTGCCGTCGGCGGCGCCGAGTCCGACGTGGCCTGTGTGCTGGCCGCCGCCGGGCACACGACGCGCTGCCCGAGCCGGCGACGGTCGTCGTCAAGCAGGGCAAGGGCGGAGCGACCCCCCGGCTGGACGCGGGCCGCACAGGAGGCGAACACCCCATGAGCCAGACCGTCGACCGCGCCCTGAGCATCCTGCCGCTCCTCGCCGAGGGACCGGCCGACCTCGGCCGGGTCGCCGAACGCCTCGGCGTGCACAAGTCCACGGCCCTGCGCCTGCTGCGCACCCTGCACGAACACGGTCTGGTCTACCGCCAGTCCGACCAGCGCTACCGCCTGGGCGCCCGCCTGTTCGCCCTCGCCCAGGAGGCGATGGAGAACCTCGACATCCGCGAGATCGCCCACCCCCACCTCGTACGGCTGGGCGAGGCCTGCGGGCACACCGTGCACCTCGCCGTGTACGAGGAGGGCGAGGTCCTCTACATCGACAAGGTGGACAGCCGCTACCCGGTCCGCATGTACTCGCGGATCGGCAAGCCCGTCGCCATCACGGTCGCCGCCGTCGCCAAAATCCTCCTCGCCGACCTGCCCGAACCCGAGCGCCGCGCCCTCGCGGACAAGCTCGAATACCCCCAGTACACGCCCCGGTCCACTCCCGACGCCGTCGCTTTCGTGCGGGAATTGGAGAAGGTGCGCGAACAGGGCTGGGCCGCCGACCTCGGTGGCCACGAGGAGTCCATCAACTGCGTCGCCGCCCCCGTCCGCGGCGCGGACGGCCGGGTGGTCGCCGCGATGTCGGTGTCCGCGCCGAGCGTGGTCGTCACCGCCGAGGAACTCCTCGCGCTGCTCCCGCAGGTCCGCCGTACCGCGGACGCCATCAGCGGCGAGTACTCCGGAAGAACACCGGTGAAGGACACCGTATGACCGACAAGATCGCGCTCACCCCGAAGACCCGCACCACCCCGCCGGCGAAGTTCTCTCACGGTGTGCGCAAGGGGAACCTGCTCCAGGTCGCCGGCCAGGTCGGCTTCCTGCCCGCGGTCGACGGGCAGCCTCCCACGCCCGCCGGGCCCACCCTGCGCGAACAGACGCTCCAGACCCTCGCCAACGTCAAGGCGATCCTTCAGGAGGGCGGCGCGAGCTGGGACGACGTGATGATGATCCGCGTCCACCTCACCGATGTGGACCACTTCGCCGAGATGAACGAGATCTACGACGCGTACTTCGAGGAGCAGGGCCTCACCCGGCCGCCCGCCGCCCGTACGACGGTGTACGTCGGTCTGCCCAGGGGCCTGCTGATCGAGATCGACGCGCTCGCCGTACTGGGCTGACCCGGTGCACGCGGTGGGACGGGCGGGGTGACTGGTTCCGGCACAGGGAAGTCGTCCATACTGCCGCCGTGGAGCAGCGCACAGGAGCGAGCAGCAAGCCGTCCGAAGCACAGCCGTTGAAGGCCGAGCCCGTGACGGGCGCCGGTTTCGACCCGGCGTTCATCCCCGGAATCACGGTTCCGGCACAGGCCGGGCCGGACGAACCGGCGGACGCCGTGCCGGACCGGGACGAGCCGTCGGACCGGCCGAGGGACGCGGCGGCGCCCGAGAAGCCCGCGGGGACCGCGGAGGTCGCGCAGGCCGCGGATGCCGACGAGCCCACGGACGACCACGGCCCGGACGACGGCCCGGTCTTCGAGGCCTCCGATCGCCGCGCGAGGATCGTGGCCGACCGCAGGGGCGTACGCCTGCGCCTGGACGAGGAGGGGTGCGACTTCCGCTGGGACGAGATCGCCGCGGTCGAGACCGAGTCCCCCCGCTTCGGCAAGCGCTTCACGATCACCGTCCACACCCCGGACCGCCGCTGGTACCCGATCGAGATCGAGGCGGCGTCGAGGTCCCGCTTCAAGGAGTGGGACGAGCAGCTGGACGCGGTGCTGGACGCGTATTTCGAGGACGCCGGCTGAGACCTCGTCGTCCCGCCGGCCGTCCGCTCGTTCTCCTCGCCCACGCGCCCGCGTCGTCGGGGGCCCACGGACCCGTGCCGTCGGGGTCTACTCGCCCGTGTCGTCGAACCAGCCCCGTCGCTGGGCCTCGACGCCCGCGGCGAAGCGGGTCTCGGCGGAGAGTTCCTCCATCAGCTCGCTGATGCGTCGGCGTACGGTGCGCGGGGTCAGACCGAGGCGCCGGGCGATGGCCTCGTCCTTCAGGCCCTGCCGCATCAGCGCCGCGATTCCCAGACGCTGGCGTTCCCGCTCGCCGAGAGCGCCCGAGGAGGACGGCGGGGCCGTCAGCGGCCGGGCTTCCTGCCACAGCAGCTCGAAGTAGTGGCGCAGGGCGTCCACGGCGACCGGTGAGGTCAGGTGGAGGGCCACGCTGGAGCCGGTCGGGGTGAGCGCCAGCAGGGCCTGCGAGCCGTCCGTGATCTTCATCTTCATGGTCAGGCGGGGCAGCAGGCGTATCTCCTCGCCGGCCGCCGCGCAGCGCTCGACGATCGCCGAGCCCACGGGGTCGCTCAAGAACCCGGTCTCGTAGATGCTCCGGTGCCGCACCCCGCGGGCGACCGAGGCGGCCGTAGGGGGCTGGGCGGAACTCTCCGTCAGCGGAAGGTCGTAACGGAAGGTCTCCAGCGTCAGGTGCTCCTCCGTGGCCGCCGTGCCGATGGTGTTGGACAGCGCGGCGATGTCGTCGGAGTCGGTGAGCACGCGCGCCAGCCGGTGCGAGGAGCCCTCCTGCGCCTGCCGGTCGGTGAGTTGGCGGATCTGCGCGGCCTCCCGTTGCGCGCGGGCCACGATGTCGTACTGCGCGTGGAGATCGTGCTGCTTCTGGGCCAGCGCCGCCTCCAGCGCCGGGACGGGCGCCGCGGCCGCCAGGACCGGCGGGTCGTACGGGAGTACGTGGGCCAGACCCATGGCGAGCAGACGCGCGCTGCGCCCCTCGCCGCCCAGCCGTGCATCCGCCCCCTCCAACGGAATCGGCCCGTCCGCCTCCGCTAGAATGCGGTAGCCCTCGGCCAGTTCGGTGGTCGTCAGAGCGGTCAGCGTGCCGACCGTCCGGGCCAGTAAGTCGGAGGCCCTGGCGGTGAGGGCGACGGGTCTGTCAATGAGCTGGGCGTCTCCCGGTGGCCTGCTGTCCACAATCTTCCTCCCCGTTTCGGTGTGCCCATCGTGCAGTCTCGCAACGGATCGTGACAGTCGTTTTGCGAACGGCTTGAAACCTTCGTCACGGGCCCGACACCCTCAAGTCACCGCAGGTCACAGGGTTTCTGTAGGGAGGGCGTCGCGGGCCGGCGCGTCCGGGTGGCCGAACGGCGGCCCGATGGCGGCAGCGGTGCCGGACGGACGCCGCAGGGCGGTGCGGTGGCCACTTGCGTCCAATCGGCCACAAGTCCGCCTGGCCATCGACGTGCCCACCCTGTGAACTCGCCAGTGCACAGCGGCACGTGTGATTGCACGGCGGGGGAAGTCTGAGCATGTACATCAGCATGACCATGGTGGACGGCGGGCCGGGGACGACGACGTACCGGGCAGCCGACTCTGTCGCCCGGTGGCCCCGGTACGGCGCGAGCCCGACCTGCTCGTCCACGCCAGGGCCCTTCTTCGCACAGCGGTGAGCCGCGGGCCGGCCCGGCCCGTACGGCAGCCGATCGCTGCCGTCGTCCTCTTCTTCCGCCGTTGACCAGCGGCTGCCCGCAGCCGACCGTCACCCGGGCCCGGAACAGTCCAGTCGCGGATCAGTGACGCTCCCGGCAGTTCCGTACCGCTCGACGCACGTCATGGACATCCAGGGGGACATTTCCCATGACCAGTACGCCCTCGTTCTCTCCTGCCCGGAAACCGGAAGAAGCGCTGGTACGGCGCTTGGCCGCGGCCGGTTCGGCGCACCTTCCGTCCTCGGGCGCCGACTGGCTGGAGGCACTGCTGCGCGCCCCGGAACAGGCCGTCGTGGCCGTCGACTTCGACGGCACCCTCGCGCCGGTCGTGCCCGACCCCGCGGCGGCGCGGCCCCTGCCCCGGGCTGTGGCGGCGCTCACCGCCCTGGCCCGAAGAGGCGTGCGCGTCGTGATCGTGACAGGCCGCCCCGCCGGGTACGTGGTGGCCGCGGCCGGCCTGCGGACCGGTGCCGCCGAGCCGCCCGTCACCGTGCTCGGCCACTACGGGCTGCAGCGCTGGGATTCGGCGACCGGCGAACTGCGCTCGCCCGCGCCGCATCCGGCGATGGCCCGGGTACGGACCCGCCTGCACCGGCTGGTGGCCGGCCACGGCATCCCCGCCCGGATCGAGGACAAGACCCACAGCCTCTGTCTGCACACCCGTGCGTGCCCGGATCCCGCCCACGCCCTACGGCTGCTGGAACCGCCGGCGCGTGCCCTGGCCGACGGCCTCGGACTGCGCCTGGAAAAGGGGCGCTTCGCCCTGGAGGTGCGCCCGGCCGGTGTCGACAAGGCCACGGCGCTGGCCGCCTTCCTGGCCGAGCGGCCGGTGCGCGCGGTGCTGTACGCGGGCGACGACCTCGCCGACCTCCCGGTGGCCCGGATGCTGGCGGACCGCCGCGCGCACGGCGCACCGGCCCTCGTCGTCCACAGCGCGCCCGCGTGCCCCGGCGAGGTCGTCACGGCTCTCCAAAACAGCTCCGACCTGCGGGTGTCCGGTCCGGTCGGGGTCGCAGAGCTGCTCACCGCCGTCGCCAGGGCCCTGCGGGAGGGCCGACCATGACCGCGCCGACGACTCCCGGGCGCAGCGGCTCAGCGGCGCCCCGGACGGAGCGGGTGCCCCTCTCGGCGCTGGCGCCCGCCGACTCGCCCCGGGCCGGGGAGGTCGACCTCGCCTACGCGAGGTCACTGATGGCGCTGCCGGAACTGCCGCCGATCCTGGTGTGCCGGCGCACGATGCGGGTCATCGACGGCATGCACCGGTTCACGGCGGCACTGCTCGCCGGGCGCGCCGAGGTCGAGGTGCGCTACTTCGACGGCGACCAGGAGGAGGCGTTCGTCCAGGCCGTGCAGGCCAATCTGCACCACGGGCGGCGACTGTCCCAGCAGGAGCGGACCGCGGCTGCCCGCCGCATCCTGGCCGCCTACCCGCAGTGGTCGAACCGGTCGATAGCCCAGGCGGCCGGGCTGTCCACGAAGACGGTCGCCGCGATCCGGCGCAGTTCATCCGGTGACGGGCCCCAGTTGAACACCCGGGTGGGGCGGGACGGACGGGCGCGCCCGGTGGACCCGTCCGCCGGACGGCAGCGGGCCGCGGTCTACCTGCGCGACCATCCGGACGCGTCCCTGCGGAAGATCGCCTCCGCCGCCCAGGTGTCCGTGGGCACCGCCCGTGACGTGCGGGCCCGGGTGCAGCGGGGCGAGGACCCCGTCGCACGCAAGGACACCTGTACCCCGGCCGCGCCCCTCCCGTTGGCCTCGGTCGCCCACGGCCGACGCGACGCGGCCTCCCGCGACCAGGACCCGCCGGCCCAGGGCCGGCGCCGTACCCCGGCCTCCGACCCCCTCGCCGCCCTCGCCCGCGACCCCTCGTTGCGGTTCTCGGAACCGGGACGGCGGCTGCTGCGTCTGCTCGACAACCGCGCACTGGTGGACGGCGGTTCCCAGACCCTGCTCGCGGCCGTGCCCCGGCACAGCAGGGCCGTGCTGGTCGCCGCCGTGCACCAGCACATCGACCTGTGGCTGTCGTTCGTCACCGTGCTCGACCAAGCAAGCTGAACACGCGCTTTCCCCGGAGCGGCCGGCGTCCTCGACGCCGGCCGCTCCCGCTGTGCGGGCGCACGCGCACGAGCGGCCTCGACGGCGCTCTCCCGCACCGGAGTTCCCGTATTGAACAGGCCTTCGCGCTGCCTACGCTCCGAGCGACCCGAGGAGGTGGGCATGGCACACAACCACGACGGCGAGCAGCCTCTCGCCCTGATCGACGAAAAGCCCGTGCCGGCACAGACGGCTCAGTGGCTCTCCCGCGTCGAGGAGATCGCCCCCGTCATCGAGAAGTGGCGCGAGGAGGGCGAACGGCAGCGGTTCTCCCCGCTCCCGGTGTTCGAGGCGCTCCAGGGAGCCGGCATCCATCGCATGCTGGTCTCCCGTGACCTCGGCGGCTCGCAGGTGTCGCTGGAGACCGGTTCGCACGTGCTGCAGGCGCTGGCCCGCATCGACCCGGCCGTCGCCTGGCAGATGGGCGTGCAGGCCGCCATCGGCCGACTCTCGGACTACCTGCCCGAGCCGGCGGCGCGCGAGCTGTTCCTGGAGCAGGACCAGTTGGTGGTCGGATCGGTCAACCCCACCGGCACGGCCGAGGCCGTCGACGGCGGCTACCGCCTCAGCGGACGCTGGGGCTTCGCCAGCGGCTCGGCGCACGCCGCCTGGCTGGTGTGCGCGGCCCGGACCACCGCCGGCGGCGCACCGCGGCCCACCGGGCACGGCCCCGAGATCCGGATGCTGTTCGTCCCGAAGTCCGCCGTACGGATGCTGGACAACTGGCACACCCTGGGACTGCGCGGCACGGGCAGCGAGGACTACGAGATCGACGACGTCTTCGTCGCCGAGCAGTACACGGTGGACCAGCGGGCCATGTTCGCCCCGCCCCCGACACGCCCGTCCCGCGGCTACGGCATCAGCTACTACGACTTCGGCCTGTTCGGGTCGTCGTCGACCGTCCTCGGCGCTGCCCGTGGCGCGCTGCGCGAGTTCCAGCGGCTCGCCACCGCCAAGAAGCCGATGGCCGGCACGGCCACGCTCGCGGCGAGCCACACCGCGCAGGAGCGGTACGCCCGGGCCGAGGCGCAGGTGCGGGCCGCCCGGCTGCTGCTGGCGGACGCCGCCTGGCACGCCGAACGGTGCGGCGAGACGGGCGGGGACGCGCTGAGCGCCACCGTCCGGCTGGCCGCGTCCACCGTGGCCGAGCTCTCCTGCGCGGCGATCGCCAGCCTGTTCACCGTGGCGGGCACCTCGTCGCTGTACGCGAGCAGCATGCTCGAACGCTACTTCCGCGACGCGCACTCGGCCGCCAAGCACATCACCCTGTCGCCGACCAACGTCGAGATGACCGGCCAGTACCTCCTCGGCGGCGGCCTCGCCATGCGCCGCTGACCCGGCCCACGCCCGGCCCCGCTCCTGACCGAAACCGTGATCCGCCCGGAAGGACAACCATGCCGACCATGAAGGCCTTTCAGCTCGTAGCCCCGCGCCAGACGGTCCTCGCCGAGGTGCCGCGCCCGGCCGTACCCGCCGACGGACTGCTGCTGCGCACCCGCTGCGTGTCGATCTGCTCGACCGACATCTCCTTCTTCGAAGGGCACCTCTTCCCTTCCGAGTACCCGATCATCCTCGGGCACGAGTACCTCGGCGAAGTCGTCGAGAAGGGCCCGGAGTTCACCCGTTCCGACATAGGGATCGGCGACCGGGTCGTGTACTGGGGGCAGACCGACTTCGGCGGGTTCGCCGAGTACCGCTCGCTGCGCCCGATCTTCTCCGGGGAGATCAAGGAGGACGTGTTCTGGGCCGACCGGAACTTCAGCGACGACCTGCGGGCCGCCGCCGTCAAGGTGCCCGACGCCCTGGACGACCTGCAGGCGTCCTTCATCGAACCCACCACCGGCGCGCTGCGTTCGATCCTCGCCAACCCGCCGAAGATCGGCGACAAGGTCCTCATCATGGGCACCGGACCGATCGGCATCATCGCCGGCAGCGTCATCAAGCGTCTGCTCGCCCCGAACCTGGTGGTGTCCGTCGACGCCAACCCGGTGCGCAACCGGCACGCCGAGGAGCACTTCTCCGAGCGCGCCTACCTGCCCGAGGAACTCATCGCGGAGGTCGACGAGAACACCTTCGACTACGTCTTCGACGCGCTGCCCACCGTCCAGGTCGACGACGAGGAGAAGGACCCCCGCCGGGTGGCCATGCGGCGGCTGAAGCCCAAGGGCCGGTACGTGCTGTACGGCGCATCCCAGGAGATGCAGAAGTTCGACACCTGGCTGATGCTCGCCAAGGGCATCAACATCAGCGCCTCGCCCTTCGACGTCACCGCGTTCCCGATGCACCACTCCGCGAACGTGATCCAGGCGGCCATGCAGATGCTGCTGTCGGGCATCGTCGACGGCAAACGCCTGCTGTCCACCGTGCACCGGTTCGGCGACTACGACGGCCTGGTCGAGATCTTCAAGAACTACCGCAGCACCACCGACCTGAAGACGATCGTCGACTTCCGCGCCGCCTAGATGTTCTGTCTCGGGAGGTTGTGGACGGGTGAGCCAGGTCTCGGCTGAGGGATCTTGAACGGGTGAGGGCCTTCCGGTTCGGTGTGGATTGCGACATCTCCACCGAAGCAACGAAAGGCCCTCATGCCCCACCGTAATGCACCCCTGACGGAGACCGGACGACTGCGCCTGGCCCGCTGCGTGGTCGAGGACGGCTGGCCCCTGCGCCGGGCCGCCGAACGCTTCCAGGTCTCGCCGACCACGGCCCAGCGGTGGGCCGACCGCTACCGCCGGCTCGGCGAGGCGGGCATGACCGACCGATCCAGCCGCCCTCGCCACAGTCCGCGCCGCACCCCGACCCGCACCGAGCGCCGCATCATCAAGGTCCGGCTCCTGCGCCGGTGGGGACCGGCCCGCATCGCGCACCTGCTGAATCTGGTGCCCTCCACCGTGCACCGCGTCCTGACCCGCTACGGACTGGCCCGCCTCGCCCATCTGGACCGGGCGACGGGCCGGGTCATCCGCCGCTACGAACGAGACCGGCCCGGCGAACTCGTCCACGTCGACATCAAGAAGCTCGGCAACATCCCCGACGGCGGCGGTCACAAGGTTCTCGGCCGGGCTGCGGGGCGCAAGAACCGGGCGAACGCCGGCTACAGCTACCTGCACACCGCCGTCGACGACCACTCCCGCCTGGCCTACAGCGAGATCCACGCCGACGAGAAGAAGGAAACCGCGACCGGCTTCTGGCAGCGGGCCCACGCCTACTTCACCGAGTGCGGGATCACCGTCGAGCGGGTCCTGACCGACAACGGCTCCTGCTACCGCTCACGCAACTGGCGCGAAGCGCTGGCAGCAGCCGGGATCGCCCACAAGCGGACCCGGCCCTACCGGCCGCAGACCAACGGCAAGGTCGAGCGCTTCAACCGCACCCTGCTCGACGAATGGGCCTACGCCCGCCCCTACCGCTCAGAACAGGAACGACGCGACGCCTTCCCCGACTGGCTGCACACCTACAATCACCACCGCGGACACACCGCGCTGAAAGGCCAACCACCCGCCAGCCGCGTCCCCAACCTCACAGGGCAATACACCTAGACCAATCCCCCCGCACATGCTGCCGAGCCCGGCGGGCGCCCGAATCCCCGCCGTGTCCGCCGGGTCCGGCCCCCGCAGAAGGGAAGCAGGACGTGGACACCCCAAGGCCCGGTCGCACCGCCGGCGAGCACCGGCAGGCACCCGCGGCGTCCGACGCGGACTTCGTCGTCGTAGCCAACCGCCTCCCCGTCCACCTCGACACGAGCGAGGCGGACGCACCGCGCTGGCGGCGCAGCCCGGGCGGACTGGTCAGCGCTCTGGAACCGATCCTGCGGACCCGGCGGGGCGCCTGGGTCGGCTGGGCCGGCACCGTCAACGGCGGCGACCGCCCCACCCTGCCGGATGAGGACATCCGGCTGCACCCGGTGCCCCTCGCCGAGGACGAGTACCGGGACTACTACGAGGGATTCTCGAACACCACGCTGTGGCCGCTGTTCCACGACGTGGTCGTGCCGCCCGACTTCGACCAGGCCTGGTGGCACAGCTATCTGCGGGTCAACCAGCGGTTCGCCCGGCACACCGCCGCCCTGGCCGCACCCGGCGCCACCGTGTGGGTCCAGGACTACCAGCTGATGCTGGTCCCGGCGCTGCTGCGGACCCTGCGCCCCGATGTGCGGATCGGGTTCTTCCTGCACATCCCCTTCCCCCCGCCGGAACTCTTCCTCCAGCTGCCCTGGCGCGACCAGATCGTGGACGGCCTGCTCGGCGCGGACCTGGTCGGCTTCCAACTGCCGGGCGGCGCCCAGAACTTCCTGCAGCTGGTGCGCCGGCTGCGCCGGGGCGGCAGCGTGGGCCGCGCCTCCCGCTCGTCCCTGCTGGGCCGCGTGCTCGTGCGCGGCCGGGAGGTCCGCGTCGGTGCCTTCCCGATCTCCGTCGACACGGCGGGCCTGGAGGAACTGGCCCGCAGCAAGGCCGTACGGGACCGAGCCCGGCAGATCCGCCGGCAGCTGGGCGAGCACCGGAGGATCATGCTGGGCGTCGACCGGCTCGACTACACCAAGGGCATCGACCAGCGGCTGTGCGCCTTCCGGGCGCTCCTGGCCGACGGCCGGGCCGGCGCGCGGGACACCGTCCTGGTGCAGATCGCCACCCCGAGCCGGGAACGGGTCGAGCACTACCGGCGCCAGCGCGCCCGGACCGAGGCCCTGGTCGGGCAGATCAACGGGACGTTCGGGCAGGTCGGTCGGTTCCCGGTGCACTATCTGCACACCACGGTCGGCCGCGCCGAACTCGCCGCCCTCTACGGCGCCGCCGACGTCATGCTCGTGACGCCGCTGCGCGACGGGATGAACCTGGTCGCCAAGGAGTTCGTCGCCGCCCGCCCCGACCTGGGCGGGGCACTCGTCCTCAGTGAGTTCGCCGGTGCCGCACACGAACTGACCCGGGCACTGCTGGTCAATCCGCACCATCCGGCCGAACTCCAGGACGTCATGGCCGCCGCCCTCGGCCAGGACCCGGCACAGGGACGCCGCCGGATGCGGGACCTGCGGCAGCGCGTCCGGGAACGCGACGTCCACCACTGGGCCCGCTCCTTCCTCGCCGTGCTGCACGCCGGTGGCGGCGCGCTGCCGTCCGACTCCGGCGACTCGCCGCAGGCCGCGGTCGTCGCGTAACGGCCGGCGCGCCGGGAGCCGGCCGGCTCACTCCTCGGCATCACACCACCCCGCCACCGTCCCGAACCGCCCGACCCCGACCACGCGGAGACCTCCCATGCCCGCCACACCCCCGCCATCGCCGCGCGTCCGCAAGGCCGTCATCCCGGCCGCCGGGCTGGGCACGCGCTTCCTGCCCGCGACCAAGGCCACCCCGAAGGAGATGCTGCCCCTCGTCGACAAGCCCGCCATCCAGTACGTGGTCGAGGAGGCCGTCGCCGCCGGGCTGGACGACGTCCTCATGGTCACCGGCCGTGGCAAGCGCGCCCTGGAGGACCACTTCGACCGCAACGCCGAGCTGGAGGCGGTCCTCACCGGCAAGGGCGACACCGCCCGGCTCGACCTGGTGCGCGCCGCGACGGACCTCGCCACCGTCCACTACGTGCGCCAGGGCGACCCCAAGGGCCTCGGGCACGCGGTGCTGTGCGCCGCGCCGCACGTCGGCGACGAGCCCTTCGCCGTACTCCTCGGCGACGACCTGATCGACCCGGCCGAGCCCCTCCTCGCGCACCTGACCGGTCTGCGCGAGGAACTGGGCGGCAGCGTCATCGCCCTGATGGACGTCGGCGCCGGGCACATCCACCGCTACGGCTGCGCCGCGGTCGAGCCCGCCGGCCCGGGCGGCGTCGTACGGGTGACCGACCTGGTCGAGAAACCGGAGGCGGGCCGCGCGCCCAGCACCCTCGCGGTCATCGGCCGCTACGTCCTTGATCCCGGTGTCTTCGAGGTGCTGGCCAAGACGGAACCCGGGCGCGGCGGCGAGATCCAGCTCACCGACGCCCTGCGCATCCTGGCCCGCGATCCCGGGATCGCCGGCCCGGTGCACGCGGTGGTCTTCACCGGCCATCGCTACGACACCGGTGACCGCGGCGAGTACCTGCGCGCCACCGTCCGCCTCGCCTGCGCGCGCGAGGACATCGGCCCGGAGTTCCGAGCCTGGCTGCGGACGTTCACCGCGCGGGAACTCGCCGCCTGAGCCGGAACCGCACTTCCACCGCCCCAACCGTGAGTCACGCCCGAGGAGGCGTCGTATCCCATGTCCGTCGCTGCCGAAGAACTCGACTTCACTCGCGCCATGGCCCGTGTCCCCGGCCCCGTGGTCGTCACCACCACGGTCGACGAGAGCGGTCGCCACTGGGGTTTCACCGCGAGTTCCTTCGTCTCCCTGTCCCTGGCCCCGCCCCTGGTGACGGTCAGCCTGGGGAAGAAGGCCAGTACGCACGCCGCCTTCACCGTCGCCGGCCACTTCATGGTCAACGTCCTGGCCCACGACCAGGCGGACATCGCCCGGCGCTTCGCGACCTCCGGCATCGACCGGTTCGCCGCCGGGGACACTGTCCCCCTGGAGCGGGGGCTGCCGGGCGTCCCGGAGGCGGTGGTCCGGCTCGTGTGCCGCATGCACGACGTCGTGGACGGCGGCGACCACAGCATCCTGGTCGGCCGGGTCCTGGACTGCGTCACCGCCGCCGGCCGCGAGGCACTGGTGTACGTCGACCGGGGCTTCGTCCGCACCGTGGCCCAGGAAGCCGTCCGTGCCCGGTGACCGCGCTCCGGCCGGGGCTCCGCGCCGGCCGAGGGTCGCGGTCCTGGGCACGGCGCATCCCCATCTGGCCGACCACCTGCACGCGCTGTCCGGCCGTGCCGAGGTGTGTGCCGTGTACCCGGGGCGCCATCCGACGGGCGCTTCCCGCGGGGCCGACCTGCCCGGCGGGGCCGCCGGGTCCGTGGAGGGCGCAGGGTTCCTCGGGGCAGCCGGGTCTTTCAGGGCCGACCCGTCGTGTGGGGCCGCCGGGGCTGCGGGGGCCGACGGGTCCTTCGGAGCAGACGCGCCTGTCGGGGCCGCCGGGGTGCGAGGAGCGCGCGGCCTGCCCGGGCCGCCGGGGCCACCCGTGCCACCCGGACCACCGGGGTCGACGGGGCCACATGGTCTGCCAGGGCCACCGGGACCACCCGAGCCATCCGGATCACCCGGGGCATCGGGGCTCCTGGGGATGCCTGGACCACCAGGGCTCCCTTCGCCACCAGGCGCACCGGGACCGCTCGGGCTGTGTCGCGTTCCCCTGGTGGCCGAGCCCGGTGCTGCTCTTGCCGATGCCGACCTGGCTCTGATCTGCTCCACGACCGCCGAGCACGCGGAGCTGGTCACGGCCGTGGCGCGGGCCGGACTGCCGGTCCTCGTCGAGAAACCCCTCGCGGCCACCGCCGCCGAGGCGGAGGACCTGGCCGGACGGCTCACGGCGGCCGGGGTGCCGGTCGCCGTGGCGATGTTCCTGCGCCGTGCCCCCGGGCTGTGCAGGGCCGCAGAGTTCCTGGCCGACGGCCGGCTCGGCCGGCTCGTGGCGTGCGACGCCCGGTTCACCCATCCCGGGCTCCAGGACGGCCTGTTCGCCGGGGACGCGGCGTGGATGCTCAGCCCCGCGTGGGGCGGCCGGGGCGCCTTCGCCGATCTCGGTGTGCACCTGGTGGACCTGCTGCGCCGGCTCAGCCCCGACGCCCCACTCCGGGTGCGCGCCGCCGCGCTGTCCCCGCTGCCGACGGGCGGGCCGGGGGACGCCGGCGGCACCGCCCTGCTGGAGTGGGGCTCGGTCCCGGCCACCCTGCACGCGGGGTGGACGTCGTACCCGGGCGGCGTACGCCTGGTGCTCGAGGGGACGCGGGGAACGCTGCGCGTCGACGGTGGCGACCTGACGCTGACGACGGCGGACGGGATCCTCCGGGAGTCGCGTCGACCGCCGGCCGCGGGCGACGCGACGACCGCCTTCCTGTCGGACCCCCGGGAGCCGGCGGGCCTGGAGGACGCCGTGGCGTGCGCGCGCGTCATGGAGGCGGTGGCCGAGGCGGCCGCCGTATGACGCGCTGTGGTCACGCATGGTGCGGGACGGTCAACTCGACGCTGCCGAGGTGTGCTTGCTGCGCCAGGCGTTCTTCTTGGCCTGGTTGCCGCACGCGTCCATCGAGCACCAGCGCCGGTTGCCCGGGCGTGAGGTGTCCAGGAACCACGCGGCGCAGCGCGGTCCGGCGCAGGCCCGCACCCGCTCCAGCGCGGCGGAGGTCGCGAGGTCGAGCGCGTCGCGGGCGATCGCGGTGAGGACGGCGCCCACGGGATCGCCGGCGGTGTACGTCACCGAGCCGTCCTCGCCGAGCACCGGAACGGGAGGCGAACCCGCGGCGGCCCGGTTCAACAGGGCGCGCTCGTCCGGCGAACAGCCGGCGGGGCTCTCCCCGCGGGCCGCCGTCAGCAGCGCGTACACCGCCTCCCGCAGCCGCCGCGCCTGGTCGAGCACGTCCTGCGTCGGGGCCGGGACGGTCACGTCGTCCGGAAAGGGCCCCAGTTGGGCGACCCAGGCGGCCAGTGCCCGAGGGGTCGGGAGTTCCTCGCTGGCGCCGTCCATGCCGCGCAGCCGGAGCGTGCGCATGAAGTCGAGGCAGAGCCGCCCGGCGCCGCTGCGGAAGCGCGGTGCCGGGGGCGCGGGGGGGAGAGCCATGAAAACCACCCTACTCCGGAACCGGTTTTACTGGTACCTTCGGGGAACCGGTTAAACCGGTTCGGGGGGTGGGCGGCCTTCTGCCGCCGCCTCCCGTCTCCGTTCTCTTCCGTTCTCCTCCGTCCCCCTCCTTCCTTGTCGAGGTGTGTGTCGTGTCCGCTGGCCCTCCTTCCTCCGTCGCGCCGACGCTGAGCAGGCGTCTGATCCTGCTGCTCTCCCTCGCCTGCGGCGTCGCGGTGGCCAACATCTACTTCCCGCAGGCGATCAGCCCGCTCATCGCCAAGAGCCTGCACGTGTCGGCGGCCTCCGCGGCCGTCGTCGTCACCTGCGCCCAACTCGGTTACGCGGCGGGCATCTTCCTGCTGGTGCCGCTCGGTGACCGGCTGCGGCACCGCGGACTGATCACCACCCTGCTGCTGATCACCTGCGCCGGGCTCGTGCTGGCGGGGACGGCCTCGTCCCTGCCCGTCCTCGCCGTCGCCAGCGCCCTGGTCGGTCTGACCACGGTGGTGCCCCAGATCCTCATCCCGATGGCGGCGGGACTGACCGAGCCCGAGCGCCGCGGCGCGGTCACCGGTACCTTGCTGTCGGGCCTGATCGGCGGCATCCTGCTGGCCCGCACCTTCTCCGGCACCCTGGGCGACTGGCTGGGCTGGCGCGCCCCCTACCTCGTGGCGGCGGGCCTGGCGCTCGTCCTGACGCTGGCGATGGCCGCCGCGCTCCCGCGTACGACGCCCAGCACCGACCAGCGCTACCCGGCCCTCCTGGGTGCCACGCTGCACCTGCTGCGCACCGAACCACTGCTGCGGCGCTCCTGCCAGTACCAGGTCCTGGTGTTCGCCGCGTTCAGCGCCGCCTGGACCGCGCTCGCCCTGTACATCACCGGCCCCGACTACGACCTGGGCACCCCGGCCGTGGGTGTGCTGGCCCTGGTGGGCGCGGCGAGCATGTTCGCCACGCCGATCGCCGGCCGGCGCACGGACCGGCGCGGGCCCGACGCCGTGAACCTGGTCTGCATGGTCGGCGCGATCGTCGCCGCCGCCGTCCTGCTGACCGGCCGCCTGGGCGGCGCCGCCGGACTGATCGGCCTGGGGGCGGGGATGCTGCTGCTCGACGTGGCCATGCAGTCGGGCCAGGTCGCCAACCAGGCCCGCATCTTCGCGCTGCGCCCGGAGGCCCGCGCACGCCTCAACACCGCGTACATGACCTGCGCGTTCCTCGGCGGCAGCGCCGGATCCTGGCTGGGCGTGCGCGCCTACTCCGCCTTCGGCTGGAACGGCGTGTGCGGCCTGGTCGCCCTCCTGGCGGGCCTCGCCCTCCTCCGCCACGCCCTGCGCCGCCGCCCGGTCACCCCCGCCGAGGTCCCGGCTCCGGCGCCCGCCGGCACGAACGGCGTACCGGCAGCCCGCTGAGCCACGCCACGTCACCCCACCGACCGCCTGCAGCCGGGCCGCCGGTCACGGATCACCGATCACCGCACGCAGTCCACCGCACGCAGTTCACCGCAACGGTTCACCACCCACAGATCACCGCACACAGCAAGGAGCTGTCATGGCTGTCACGGTCGAGAGACTCCGCCGGAAGAGCACCACCTGGGGAGTGAGCACGCCGCCGCCTCCGGCTGCCGCCGCCCCGGTCCGAGAGGCGGTCGCCCGGTGAGCCGGTGGGACTACGTCATCGTCGGGGCCGGCTCCGCCGGATGCGTGCTCGCCGACCGGCTCAGCGCCGACGGCACGGCGCGGGTGCTGCTGATCGAGGCCGGCACCGGGAACCCGGAGACCCGCCCCGAGGTGCGGGTGCCGATCCTGTTCCCGCGTCTCTTCGGCGGCGGCCTCGACTGGAACTTCGCCACGACCCCGCAGCCGGGCCTGGCCGACCGCGTCATCCCGATCCCGCGGGGCAAGGCGGTCGGCGGCTCCTCGGTGATCAACGCCCAACTGTGGACCCGCGGCCACCGCGCGGACTACGACGCCTGGGCCGAGGCGGGCCTGGCCGGCTTCGGCCACGCCGACCTGCAGCCGTACTTCGAGCGGGCCGAGCAGCGGATCAGCCTGGCGGGGCTGCGCTATCCGCTGCCGGTGACCCCGGCGTTCGTCAACGCCTGCGCCCGCCTGGGCCACACCCCGGCGGCGGAGACCCAGGAGGGCTACGCCCTGGCCCGCGCCACCCACAAGGACGGCCTGCGGCACAGTTCGGCGGACGCCTACCTGGGCCCCGCCCGGCAGCGACCGAACCTCACCGTGCTGGCGGACACGCTGGTGCGCCGCGTGCTGTTCGAGGGCACGCGCGCCACGGGCGTCGAGGTGGAGAACGCGTCGGGGACCGAGCGCCTGCACGCCTCGCGCGAGGTCGTCCTCTCGGCCGGATCCGTCGGCAGCCCTCACCTGTTGCTGCTCTCCGGCGTCGGCCCCGCCGAGGAACTCGCCCGGCACGGGGTCCCGCTCGTCCACGACCTGCCCTCGGTGGGCCGCGAGCTGACGGACCACCTCCTGGTGCCCCTCGCCTTCGAGGCCGTGGGCTTCCAGTCGCCCGGAGCGACGGCAACGCCCGGACAGATCGACCAGTACCTGCGGGACCGCTCCGGCACCCTGGACTCGATCATCTCCGAGGCGCTGCTGTTCCTGCGCACGAGCGAGGAACTCGACGCCCCGGACATCGAGGTGGTCCACCTGGTCGTGCCGCTGGGCGAGCACGAACGGCCGGCGGCCCACGGAATGGCGCTGGGCGTCATCCTGCTGCGCCCGCGCAGCCGCGGCACGATCAGCCTGCGCAGCGCCGATCCGCACGACGCCCCGCTGATCGACCCCCGCTACCTGTCCGACGAGGCGGGTGACGACCTGGCGACCCTGGTGAACGGCATACGCGCCGCCCAGCGCATCCTGAGGCAGCCGGACCTCGCCCAGTGGCTGGGCAAGCCGCTCACGGACGGCGCGCTCTCCGACGACCTGGACGAGATCATCGCCTACGTCCGTGCCACCGGCGGCAGCATCCACCACCTGGTGAGCACCTGCCGGATGGGCACGGACGAGCACGCGGTGGTCGACCCCGAGTTCCGGGTGCGGGGCCTGACGGGCCTGCGCGTGGTGGACGCCTCCGCGATGCCGACCCTGGTGCGGGCGCACACCCACGCCCCCGTCACCATGCTCGCCGAACGCGCCGCGGACGTACTCCTCCAGGCGTGATCCCCTCCCCGCGAACCGCCCCGACCGGCAATCCCCCGGCCGGTCGGGGCACCCGCGTGAACGCCCGGGCCGAACGGCCCGGGCGTCGGCGCCGGGCACGGCCCGCGTCAGGGCAGCGCGTGCACATGCGCCCCCACCGCGTTCGACCACGCGTTCCCCGCCGACGCGTCCCAGTTCGTCGACCAGGTCATCGCGCCGCGCAGGTCCGGGTAGGTCCTGGACGGCTTGAACGAGCCGCAGTCGGTGGCCGCGGCCAGGCAGTCCAGGGCGTTGTTCACCACCGTCGGTGAGACGTAGCCGCTGCCCGCCGCGCTCGTCGAAGCGGGCAGGCCGAGGCCGACCTGGGAGGGGGCGAGGCCGCCCCGGAGCTGGATGCAGGCGAGGGCGGTGAGGAAGTCGACGGACCCCTGGCTGTGGACCTTGCCGTCGCAGCCGAGCATCGAGCCGCTGTTGTAGTACTGCGTGTTGACGACTGTGAGGATGTCCTTGATGTTCAGGGCCGTCCGGAAGTAGGAGTTCGACGTCGACTGCATGTCGATGGTCTGCGGGGCCATCGTGATGACGAGGGACGGACCCGCCTTCGACGACAGGGCGCGCAGGGCCTGCGTCATGTAGGTGGCGTCGAGGCCGTTCTCCAGGTCGATGTCGACGCCGTCGAACCCGTACGTCTGCATCAGCGAGTAGACCGAGTCCGCGAAGTTCGTCGCCGACGCGGAGTCATTGACGGACACCGTGCCGTTCTGGCCGCCGATCGAGACGACGACCTTCTTGCCGGCGGCCTGCTCGGCCCTGATGTCGGCCTTGAACTGGTCGACGGTGTAGCCGCCCAGGCCGGAGGAGTCCAGGTTGAACGTCACGGCACCCGGCGTCGAGGTCGCGTCGGCGAAGGCCACCGCGATGATGTCGTAGGCGGACGGCACATCGGACAGCTTCTGCACCGCCGCGCCGTTGTTGAAGTTCTGCCAGTAGCCGGTCACGGCGTGCCTGGGCAGGGAGCTGCCTCCGCCGCTGCTGCCGCCGGAGGCCGTCGTACCCGTCACCGCCGCCGACTTCGCCGACTCGCCGGCCGCGTTCGTCGCCGTCACCTGGAAGGAGTACGACGTCGACGCCGACAGGCCGGTCACCGTGGCGGACGCTCCCGTCACCGCGGTCACCTGGGCGCCGTCGCGGTAGACGTTGTAGCCCGTCGCCCCCGACACCGCGCTCCAGGACAGCGACACCGATGACGACGTCGTACCGGAGACGGACAGGCCGTTCGGCGCGGCCGGGACGGTCGGGACCGGGTCGCCGCCCCCGCCGCCGTCGGGGCCGTAGACCGAGACGTCGTCGGCATAGTAGGCCGCCTGGCCGTACCAGCCGTGCGTGTAGACCGTGACGGACGAGGTCGACGCACCGGTGGTGAACGTCGTCGACAGCTGTTTCCAGGAGGTCGTGTCCGGCGTCCAGGTGGACACGTCCGTGGTGCCCGTGCCCGTCACGCCCAGGTAGGAGTAGCTGCCCTGCACCCAGGCGCTCAGCGTGTACGTCGAGTTGGGCGCGACCGCGACCGTCTGGGTGCACTGGGCGTCGTCCTGGCCGGCCGGGGTCGCCTCGAGCGCGGAGGAGCCGGAGTGCACCGGGGAGGAGACGGTCGTACCGCTGCCGGCCGTGCACGTCCAATCGGCGAGGCCCGACTCGAAGCCCGCGTTCCTCACGTTGTTGACGTCCGCCGCGGAGGCCGGGGCCGCGGCGAGCCCGGCGACGGAGAGGGCCAGAGCCGTGGCGGCGGACCAGAGGGTGATTCGGCGTCCGCGGGGTCTGGGTATGCCTGGTGCATGGTCCACTGGGGCCTCCGGTGGGGGAAGTCGGATGGGGCGGGAGCGCCTTGGGAGATGAGGGGGGAGATGCGGTGGCCACCGTCCGGCTCCAAGTTGGTCCAGACCAATCGGGGTGTCAAGAGGTCCAGACCAAAACCGTTTCCGTGTCGCCGCACAAGCTGTCCGGATTTGGCGGGAGTTGTGCCCACAGAGTTCCACGCGAGCTTCACGAACGCTGTTCTCCGGTCATACGGCCGTGGTTACAGTGCTCACGTAGTCACGCAGTGAAGTCGTCCCGGCGCACAGGAGTGACCTTCCGGTGGGCCGGCGGATGGGAAGAGCGGGGAGCTGCGCGTGCCCACTGCCATTGCCGTCACCAGTGCCGACATGGCACTGCCGGCGCAGGACGAACGGACCGTGCCGGCCGTCGTGCTGGGCGGTGTCGACCAGCGCCCGCTCGAGCACGCCCTCGTCGAACTCCACACCCTGACCGAACAGTACGGATACGTGATCGTCCTCTGCTCGGCCGCCACCCCCGAGCCCGTCGTGCGCCGGCTGCACACCCTGCGCTCGCTGCTGGAGAGCGACCGCATCGCCGTGTTCCGCCCCGAACTGCCGCCGCTCGCCGTCGCCGTGCTCGCCCGCCAGCTGCGCCAGCTGGCCTCCTGCGACCTGAGCCCCGGCGTGCTCGCCTCCGCCGGCCGGCTGCTCACCCATTACCTGCACGCCGGGGCCGTCCTCGCCTCCGTCGCCAAGCTGGACCGGGTGCCGGTCGGACTGAAGGCGCACGCCAAGTCCTGGATGCCCGGCAACCAGTTCGCGGTACTCGCCCACCCGGAACCGCAACTGGTGCGCATCGGGCCCGGCGCCACCCTCAAGGGACCCGAGTTCAACACCTGGATGCTCGTCGCCAAGGGACAGCAGGCCCAGGGCGACTGGGTCACCGGGCTCGCCGGGCGGTGGAGCGTGCACGGGCTGCGCGAGGTCCCGCTGCCCGCCGAGTCCCCCGTGTGGTGGGGCACCGGCCGCATGACCGAGTTCTGCAGCTACCTCGCCGACCTGTCCGTGCTCTACCAGCTCGTCACGTCGGTACGGCAGACCGCCTGCCACTGGTGCGGACTCGACGTCATCGGCGACCGCTGCGTCTTCTGCTCCGCCACCCCGCCCGCGTACGAACCCGCCCCGCCCCGCGCCCTGGAACAGCGCACGCCCGCCTGACCCGCCCCGTACGTTCCCACCCGCTCGACCGATTCCCCCAATGAGGTTGCACGGTTCATGAACTCCCGTCAGCGCCGCGGCGTGATACTCCTGATCCTGTCGGTCCTGTGCGCTCTCGGCGCGTTCGCCGGCGTGCTCTCCGTCGTCCATGACGTCGACTCCAAGGTCGGGCCCGAGGTCAGCGCCTACCGGGTGAAATCCGACGTGAAGCCGTACACCGCCCTGGACGCGGGCCAGTTCCAGAAGATCGAGATGCCCAAGCGGTGGCTCTCCGGCAACGCCGTCACCGACCTGCGCCAGATCCAGGGCAAGATCGCGGTCACCACCCTGCGCAGGGGCTCCCTGCTCCAGACCGACATGATCGTCGACCAGCCCGCCCTCCAGCCCGGACAGCAGGAGGTCGCCATCATGATCGACGCGGCCACCGGAGTGGCAGGGAAGATCACCCCGGGCTCGCACGTCAACGTGTACGCCACCTTCGCGGGCAGGAAAGAGGGCGACCCGGACCAGTCGAAGATCATCGTCACCGACGCCCGGGTCCTGGACGTCGGTCAGATCACCGCCCTCGACCCCGACCAGAGCAAGAACCAGCAGCAGCCCGGCGAGGCCGTCCCCATCACCTTCGCGCTGTCCACCCTCGATGCCCAGCGCATCACCTACGCCGAGTCCTTCGCCCAGCGCGTCCGGCTCGCCCTGGTGGCGCCCGGCAGCGAGACCAGCGTCCCTGACAAGGACCGCACCTACGAACTCGCGACGGACAAGTGAGAGGCGGCCCGCATGCCCACCAGGATTCTCCCGGCCGGCGCGGACCCGGACGCCGTCCGCTCCCTGACCACCCTGCTCAGCCAGCTCCCCGACGCCGAGCCCCAGCCACCGGTCGGCGACTCCACCCAGCTCGTCGACCACCTCGCCCGGCTCGCCGCCGAGTCCGTCGACGAACTCCCGGAAGTGGTCGTCGTCCACGAGCGCATCGGTCCGGTCCCGGCCCTGGAGCTGATCCGCGAGGTCGCCCTGCGCTTCCCGGCCGTCGGCGTCATCCTCGTCACCACCGACGCGAGCCCCGGCCTCTTCTCCGCGGCCATGGACTCCGGCGCCCGCGGCCTGGTCCCGCTCCCGCTGTCGTACGAGGAACTCGCCAGCCGCGTCCAGGCCGTCGCCCAGTGGTCGACGGGGGTACGGCGCCATCTCGGACACGGCGCCGAGCTGTTCGGCGGAGCCGGTGGCACGGTCGTCACCGTCAGCGGCGCCAAGGGCGGCGTCGGCGCCACGCTCACGGCCGTCCAGCTGGCCCTCGCCGCACAGGCCTCCGGCCGGCCGACGGCCCTGGTCGACCTCGACCTCCAGACCGGGGACATCGCCTCCTACCTGGACATCCAGTTCCGGCGGTCCGTGGTGGACCTCGCCGCCATCACCGACATCTCGCCCCGTGTCCTCGCCGACGCCGTCTTCCGCCACGACACCGGGCTCGCCCTGCTCCTCGCCCCCGCCGAGGGCGAACGCGGCGAGGAGGTCACCGACCGCGCCGCCCGCCAGATCGTCAGCGCCCTGCGCTCCCGCTACGAGGTGGTCGTCGTGGACTGCGGCGCCCAGCTGAGCGGCGCGGGGGCCGCCGTGGTGGAGATGGCCGACACCGCGCTGCTGGTCACCACGCCCGACGTGATCGCCGTACGCGCCGCGAAACGGACCGTGCGGATGTGGGACCGGCTGCAGATCCGCAAGGCCGAGGAGACGACGGCCGTCGTCAACCGGCACACACGCGGCACGGAGATCCAGCCGGCGCTGGTGCAGCGCATCACCGGCACCGCCCTCACCCGCACGGCGATTCCGGCCAATTTCAAGGAACTTCAAGCCGTCGTGGACGCCGGGCGGGTCCATGAACTGGACAGCAGGAGCACGGTCAAGCAGGCCCTGTGGGCGCTCGCCGGAGAGCTGGGACTGGTGCGGGCTACCGAAGGGGCGCACCGGGGGAGCGGGCGCGGCCCGGGCGGATTCCGGCGGCGGAAGGAGTGAGCGGGCCATGAGGAGGCCGGGCGGCGACCGGGGACAGGTCAGCATCGAGTTCCTCGGCATGACGCCGCTGATCATCCTGACGCTGGTGCTCGTGTGGCAGGCCGTGCTCGTGGGATACACCTTCACGCTCGCCGGGAATGCTGCCGACGAGGCCGTGCGGGCGGGGACGGCGGTGCCGCCGGGCGGGCGGCAGGCGGCCTGCTCGGCGGCGGGGCTCAGGCACCTGTCGGCGGCATGGAGGGGGAGTGCTGCGGTGTCCTGCGGCGGGAGCGGCTTTGTGACGGCCGACGTCAGGCTGCACGTCCCCGTCCTCTTCCCCGGGCTGATCGACTTCCCGGCCGCTGTGACCGGCCACGCCGGTGCCGTCGAGGAGGTGAAGCACTGAGATGCCGTACCGCCGTGGAGGCGACCGGGGCCAGGTCGCCATCGAGTACCTCGGGTTCATCCCGGTCCTGCTGATCGTCGGCCTGGCCGGCATCCAGATCGGGGCCGTCGCCTACGCCGCCGAGCAGGCCGGTACGGCGGCCCGGGCGGGGGCCCGCGCCGCCTCGCTACGGCAGGACGCCCAGCAGGCATGCTCCGAGGCCGTCAGCGGCGCCCTCACCGTGACCTGCTCGTCCGGCGCAGGAGGCGACACCGTGACCGTCACCGCACGGGTCCACATCCCCAGGGTCGTCTGGGACTTCGGCGACGCGACCAAGACCGCGACCATGCCGCTCGACCACTGACCGAGGAGGTGCCGACATGAGCCTGCGAGCACGCATCACCACCCCCGAGGAGCACGCCGGCCGGGGCGAGGACGGGCATCTGGTCGCCTCGTACCGTGCCAAGCTGCTGGAGGAGATCGACCTCGCGGAGATGAGCGCGCTGGCCGCCGCCGAGCGCAGGGCGCGGCTCGAGCGGGTGCTGGGGCACATCATCAGCCGCGAGGGCCCGGTGCTGTCGACGGTGGAACGCGCGCAGTTGATCCGCCGGGTGGTGGACGAGGCGCTGGGCCTCGGCATCCTGGAGCCCCTTCTCGAAGACGCGTCGATCACCGAGATCATGGTCAACGGCCCCGACGCGATCTTCGTGGAACGCGGCGGCCGCGTCGAGCAGTTGCCGCTCCGGTTCGCGTCCTCCGACCAGCTCATGCAGACCATCGAGCGGATCGTGTCCACGGTCAACCGCCGGGTGGACGAGTCCAATCCCATGGTGGACGCCCGCCTGCCCTCCGGCGAGCGCGTCAACGTCATCATCCCGCCGCTGTCCCTGACCGGCCCCGTCCTCACCATCCGCCGCTTCCCGCGCTCCTTCACCCTCGAGGAGCTGATCTCCTTCGGCTCGCTGGACGAGCACATGGTGTATCTGCTGGCGGGCCTCGTCCAGGCGAAGTTCAACATCATCGTCTCGGGCGCCACGGGCACGGGAAAGACGACCCTGCTGAACGCGCTGTCGGGCCTGATCCCGTCCCACGAGCGCATCATCACCATCGAGGACTCCGCCGAACTCCAGCTTCAGCAGGCGCACGTGGTCCGGCTCGAGTCGCGGCCCCCGAACGTCGAGGGCAAGGGCCAGGTCACCATCCGCGACCTGGTCCGCAACTCCCTGCGCATGCGGCCCGACCGGATCGTGGTCGGCGAGGTCCGCGGCGGAGAGTCCCTCGACATGCTCCAGGCCATGTCGACCGGCCACGACGGCTCGCTGGCGACGGTCCACGCCAACAGCGCCGAGGACGCCCTCACCCGGCTCCAGACCCTCGCCTCCATGTCCGACGTCGAGGTGCCCTTCGTCGCCCTGCACGACCAGATCAACAGCGCCGTCGACGTCATCGTCCAGCTCACCCGGTTCGCCGACGGCGCCCGCCGCATCACCGAGATCGCCCTGCTCGACAGCCACGGCGGGGAGCCGTACCGGCTGGCGACCGCGGCCCGCTTCGACGCCCAGCCCATGACCCCCGACGGCCGCGTCCACGGCAGCTTCCGGTACTTCCCGCTGCCCCGCCGCACCGCCGACCGCCTCTACATGGCGAGCCAGCCCGTCCCCCAGTCCTTCGGAGTCGCCCACTCCGTGGACCAGCTCGCCACCCGACAAGCCAGGTAGGCCCCCATGGAACTCCACACCCTCGTCCGGGTCACCACCGGCGTGACGCTGCTGACCTGCGTCCTCGCGGTGGCCGGGGTGCACGCCTACGCCGCGGGCCGGGCCCGGCGCGCCGCCCTCGTGGACCGGCTCAGCCACACCGGCCCCGTCCCGGCCACCGGCCGCAGTCGCCGCTTCCGCGACCTGGACCGACGGCTGCGCCGTACCCGCTTCGGCCGCCGGCTGGAACTCCGGCTGGCCGCGACAGGACTGGACGTGACACCGGGCGAGTTCTTCGTCTGCATGCTTGCGGCCGTCGCCGCGCTCTGGCTGATCGGCCAGGCCACCCTGGCCCCCTTCTTCGGCCCGCTCGCCGGCCTGCTCGGCATCTGGGCGGCGGTGCAGTTCCTCAACTGGCAGCGCCAGAAACGCATCGAGCGCTTCATCAACCAACTCCCCGAACTGGCACGCATCCTGGCCAACGCCACCCAGGCGGGGCTCGCCCTGCGCACCGCGATCGGCATGGCGGCCGAGGAGCTGGAGGCCCCGGCGGGCGAGGAACTGGCCAAGGTCGCCGACCAGCTGGCCATCGGGCAGTCCCTGGACGACGCGCTGGGCGAACTGGCCGACCGTCTCCCCTCCCGCGAACTGGTCGTCCTGGTCACCACCCTGGTGCTGTCGAACCGCGCCGGCGGCCAGGTCGTGTCCGCCCTGCGGAACCTCACCGAGACCCTGGAGGAACGCAAGGAGACCCGGCGCGAGATCCGCACCCAGCTCAGTCAGGTGACCATGACGTCGTACGCCGTCCCCGTCCTCGGCGTCGGCGCGCTGTTCCTGATGAACGGCGTCAAGGACGGCGCGCTGGCCCGCATGACCGGGTCACCGATCGGCCAGGGCTGCGTGCTGATCGCCTTCGCGATGTACGCCGTCGGGTTCGTCCTCATCCGCCGCCTGAGCCGGATCGACGTGTGAGGAGGTGCATCCGATGGGTTTCCTGCTCGCCCTGCTGATGGGCCTCGGCGTCTGGGGCGCCTTCACCGGCATCCGCATGTACCGCACGGACGCCAGGCTCCCCGGCGACCTGGCCGTGGCCCTGGAGGTCGGCGCCACCCGCACCGGCGCGGTCGGCTCCGTCGTCGACCGCATGGGCATGCGCTACGCACCCGCCGTCCTGCGCCTGATGGGCCCGCGCCTGGTCGCCAGGTACCGCCGCAAGATCGACCTCGCGGGCAACCCCGGCGGCCTGACCCTCGACCGCTACGCGGCCCGCCGCGCCGTGTACGGCGCACTGGGCGCCGTCGGCTGCCTGGTGTTCCTGCTGCGGGGCCAGTGGTTCGTGGCAGTACTGCTCCTGCTCTTCGGCGCGTTCTGGACGGAGGTCGGCATCTGGTCGGCGATCCGGGTCCGCAAGGACGTCATCGAGCGCACCCTGCCGGACTTCCTGGACGTGCTCGCGGTGGTGGTCGGCGCCGGCCTCGGCTTCCGCCAGGCCCTGGACCGCGTGGCCTCCCGGTACGAGGGCCCCTGGGCGGACGAACTGCGCATCACCCTGCGCCAGATGGACCTCGGCATGAGCCGCCGCCAGGCCTTCGCCGAACTGCGGCGCCGTAACGACTCCGAGCAGGTGGCGATGTTCGTGACCGCGTTGCAGCAAGGGGAGGAACTGGGCGCGCCGATCGTCGACACGCTGGTCTCCCTGGCGAAGGACATGCGCCGCACCGACGCCCAGAACGCCCGCCGCAAGGCCGCCCGCGCGGTGCCCAAGGCCACGCTGATGATCACCACGTTCATGGTCCCGGCCACGATGCTGCTGCTGGGCGCCGGCCTGGTCCTCGGCTCCGGTGTGGACTTCGGCTCGCTCACGGGGAAGTGAGGCGGACGTGACGGCGGCGGGCCTGACGGGACGCGGCGGTGGAGTGTTCTCCGGGGCCGCGGGCCGGTTGCGCGCGTTCTTCGTCCGGCTCGCACGCCGTCGCAGGACGGCCGCCGGGACGGATCCCGCCACCGCCGAGCCCTCGGAGAAGATCCAGATCAGCGCCCTGCAGGCCCTGTGCCGGCAGGTCTTCGGCTTCCGCCTGGCCATGATCGCCCTGGCCGCCCCCGCCGCCCTGCTCCACGCGGCCCCGGGCCTGGGCGCCCGCCTGGTCGGCGCGGCCGTGGTGGTCACCTTCATGGTGTCGTACGTCCTCTTCCGAGACTGGGAACGCTTCGGCCCCCTCCTGCTGCGCCACCCGAGCCTCCTCGCCGCCGACACACTCTTCGGCTCGTTCCTGCTGATCTCCGCCGGCCCGGACACCACCCTCGCCTACGTCAGCGTCTGCACCCCGCTCCTCGCGGGACTCGTCTACAGCTGGCGCGGCGCGGCCTGCTTCGCCTCCCTTCAGTCCCTGATCCTGCTGCTGGTCCACGCCACCCTGAAGGCCGACCGCCACGCCCCGGTCGCGGAGGCGCTGCTCCTGCCCGGCCTGTGCGTGATCTCCGGCGCCATGGGATCCACCCTGCGGGGCCTGATGCTCCGCTTCGGCGCCGCGACCCACGCCCTGACGACGGTCCAGGCACGCCTCGCGGCGGCGGAGGCGGTGAGCGCGGAACGCGCCCGGCTGGCCCGCGAGATGCACGACTCCGTGGCCAAGACGCTCTACGGCGTGGCGCTCGCCGCGGACGGTCTGGCGGCCACGGCCTCGTCCGGCGCTCCTGACCCCGACCGCATCCGCCGGCAGGCGGAACTGGTGTCCCGCTCGGCGCGCCGGGCCGCCGCGGAATCCCGGGAACTGCTTGCGGACCTGCGGCGCGAGCCGGGTGATCCGCCCGAGGAACAGCCACTCTGGCAGGAACTCGCCCACGAGGTGGACCGGTTCACGGCCCGCACGGGCCTCCGGGTGACCCGCGACTGGCCCGCCGGAACCGACCCGGCCCTCCCCGCGGTGCCGCCCGCCCTGGCCCGTCACCTGCTCTCCATCACCGCCGAGGCACTGGAGAACGCCCACCGGCACGCGTCCGCGACCCACGTGGCGGTAGGGGCGGCGATCCACGGCGACCTCCTGCGCCTCACGATCCACGACGACGGCCACGGCCTGCCATCCCATACCACGCTCGAACGACTGCGCGGCCGCGGCCACTTCGGTCTGCTCGGCATGGTCGAGCGGGCCGCACAGGCGGGCGCCCGCATCCGCATCGGCCGGGGCGGCCACGAACGGGGCACGGAGGTCCGCGTGGAACTGCCGCTCTCGGCTCTGAACACCCCTGACCCCTCACCCCGGGAAGCCTGAGAGGAGAGCGGCATCATGCGGCACACCCACCCCTGGCCGGCGGAACCGGCGGCGGCCGCATCACCGTTGCGACTGCTGGTGGCCGACGACAACCCCGTGGTCCGGGCGGGCCTGACGGCGCTCCTCTCCGGGCGCGCGGACACCACGGTGGTGGCGGAGGCGACGGACGGCCGCGAGGCGTACGAGGCCGCGCTGCGGCACCGCCCCGATGTGATCCTCCTCGACGTCCGCATGCCCCGCGTCGACGGAATCTCCGCATTGCCGCACCTGGTACGGCTGGCGCCGGTCATGATGCTCACGTACAGCCACGAGACGGATACGGTACGGGAGGCGCTGCGGCTGGGGGCGGGGGGATACCTGGTGCACGGCGAGTTCACCACCGAGCAGTTGGTGCGGGCGGTGCGGGATGTCCGGGAGGGGCGGCCGCATGTGACCCCGGGGGCGGCGAAGGCGTTGCTGACGGAGCTGCGAGCAAGTGCAACTGCACACCCTGAGCGTCAAACACTGGCCTTCTTAGGGGAAAGCGCCCCCCAACCTCTTTCGCAAGTGCAATCATTCGTGGGAAAGTCGTTCCGTTCACGTTTCCGGCTGAGCACGAGGGAGGCGGAGATCATGGACCTCATCGCGTCCGGCATGACCAATCAGCAGATCGCCGCCGCCTGCTTCATCTCCGAGAAGACGGTCAAGAACCACATCAACCGCATCTTCGCCAAACTCCAGAGCACCAGCCGCTCCCAGGCGGCCGCGAAGTGGCTGGGGGTGGCGTGAGGTGGATGCGCGGGGGACGCGGGGGAGCGGTCTGCGGGGGGAATGGGTCCGGGGTTGGGTCCTGGGACCCTCGGGCGGGCGCCGTGTCCCGGCATACGTTGCCCGGATCGGAGGCGAACCCGGAGGGGACCACCATGAACAACTGGTTCAACACCACCGTCGCGTATCTGCAGGCCCGTGCGGCCCGCAGCGACAAGGGGCAGACCGCGGTGGAGTACCTGGGCATCATCGCGGTGGTGGTGGCGATCGTGTTGGCGATTACGGGCACGAGCATCGGACAGTCGATCTACGACGCGATCACGAACAAGATCGCCGAGGTCACCGGCGGCTGAGTCCCCCACGCCGCGACGCAGGGCAGGCCTTCCCCATCTACATCACGGTGGTGGCAGGCCTGCTCTTTCTTGCGTTGGCCTACCTCGCCGTCGGACAGGCCGCGGTGAACCGGGGCGGCGCCCAGACGGCGGCGGACGCGGCAGCGCTCGCGGCGGCGCAGAACGAGCGCGACCAACTCACGGCCCGATGGGTGAAGGTACTGGCCGACCCGACGAAGTGGCAGGACATCTTCGACGGCAGGGTGACGTTCGACGACCCGTGCGGACGGGCCGGTCGACTCGCCGCGCAGAACGATGCCGTGTTGACCGACTGCTTTCCCCCCGGGGTGCTGAAGTACCGCGTCGACGTGCAGACCGACAAGTCCGTCGGCCGCTCCGTCGTGCCCGGGTCGGAGAACTACAAGTCGAAGGCTTCCGCCACCGCCGAAATCGAATCCCTGTGCACCTTCAAGCTTCCCGACGCAGGCGGCGGCGGCACGCTGCCCCAACTCACGTGCAGGGACAAGGTCTGGCATCTCGAGCCGGACGACACGGCGGGGCTGCCGAAGCCGGAAGACCTCTTCGACGTCCACCTGACCGACTGACGAGCGAACGATCAATGACGAAGGAAGCGGAGCGATGAGCATGCGGTTCACTGCGAGGGCCCGCAGGGGGATGGTCGCATTGACCGTTGCGGCTGGTCTGGCCGTCGGCGTGGCCGGTTGCGGTGGAAGCGGCGGCGGGGACGACAAGAAGCCGGAACGTTCGGCGCCCGCGTCCAGGACAAGTGGCGCGAACCCGAGCACTCAGGAGGGGCAGGCGGACCAGCCGCTGGCCGAGTTGAAGGGGTCGGACGGCCTGCTCCTCCAGATCACCTCTGCTCAGCGTGATTCGGGTGGCTTCGTCACGGTCAACGGCACATTGAAGAACGACGAGGCCCAGACCGTTGTCATCCCGTCCGCTCTGAGCGGCAATGAAACCGAGATCATCAAGAACGGCAGGTCTCTGGGCGGAGCGACACTGGTCGACCCGCAGGGCAAGAAGCGTTACTACGTACTGCGGGATACCGAGGGCCGCCCGCTGACGACCACGGGCTTCTCGACGCTCAAGGCCGGTGAAACCTTGGCCGTCTTCATGCAGTTCCCGGCTCCGCCGACGAACACGTCCGAGGTGGAGTTCCAACTCCCGACCTTCTCCTCCGCCACCATCAAGATCTCCGGATGAGGCCGAAGTGACCACACCCCGCCTCGCCCTCACCCTGACGGCCGTCGCCCTCCTCCTCGCCGTCACCCCGGCTCAGGCCGACGACACGGACCCCAGCCCGCCTCCGGACACGGCGCCCTCCGCCGCGGCACCGGTGAAGATCGACCCCAAGGACCCCGACCTGAAACTCCCCGAGGGCGCCACCCTGGCCGCGCCGAAGGTGCTGGACATCAAGTCGGTCGTGGAGGACCAGAGCGGGGACGAGCGCCGGGAGGACACCAACGCCGACGTGACCTTCGCGCTCCAGGCGGAGGTCCTCTTCAGCAAGGACAGTGCCAAACTCGGCGACGAGGCCAAGTCCCGCATCGCCACGATCGCGGAGGAGATCAAGAAGCAGAACGCGGCCCAGGTCCGTGTCTTCGGCTTCACCGACAACCTCGGCTCCGCCGCCCACGGCGACGTCCTGTCCCGGCAACGCGCCGACGCCGTACAGGCCGTCCTGGACCAGGACCTGAACGACCCGAACATCACCTTCGAGGTCCGAGGCTACGGCGAGCAGTACCCGATCGCGGACAACTCCACGGAGGAGGGTCGGCGCAAGAACCGCCGCGTGGAGGTGTCGTTCCCGCGCTCGTCGAGCTGACCGGTACCGGTCGGGAAGAGGGCGGCGCTCGGTGTGTACGCGACGTATCTGCCGGAATGGCTGATGGCGTGATCCGCGTACCCGCCGAAGTCCGTGACCGGCTCGCCATCGTGGCGGAGGCACGAGAGACCAGTCTGCATGCCCTCCTGCAGGAAAGAGCGGCTCGGACGCTGACTCCTGCGCAGATCAGGGCGCGGGCGGATCGCGGCCTTCGGCGTCGCGGCGGCCGTGCGCGTGGCACGGCGGAATCCCGTGCTCCCGGACGGGGCGCTGATGGCCACCGTCGCACCGGAAGCCCATGACGGATCCGGATTCGGCGTCACGCCGCTGAACCGCTGACCACGCCGCGGGCGACAAGCCCGACCGGACTCTAGGAACCGCCGCCGCTCACCTCGTACTCGAACCAGATCCGATGGGTGCCGTCCGCCTCGATCCGCACACCGCCGGCCCCGCGGATCCCGGCGAGTGCTCCCGTCCCGCTCCCCGGCACGATCACGAAGAACTCAGCCTCTCTGCCTTCCCCGAGGGTCGTCGCAGAGTGGGCGAAGTTGAAGCCGCCGCTCAGCCCGCCGAGGCTTCCCTCGAAGGACTCCATGGCGACATAGGTGCCGGTCCCCGTGGACTGGTCGTACGCCGCGGTGAACAGCGTCCCCGAAACGCCGGCGACCTCGCCCTCGTACCGCTTCCGCATCGTGGCCACCCCGACCGGCACCGCCGTCTCGACGACCGGCTCCGGCAGTCGCACCTGAGCCGGAGTGAACTCCTCGACCCTGAACGTCCCTGAAGCTCGCATGCCGCGATGCTAGGGCGCGCCACTGACAACGGGGGTGCCTGCGGGAGGGGGAAGCCGCCGACGGCCGCGGGGACGACGCATACGACGCCGGCACACGACTGAGCGAGGGAGTGGGGGACCCCTCGTCGGTGACCTGCCGTGGGAGTGTCAACGGCGGCAAGCCTGCGGGCAGCAGTCGGTTTCCGGCCAATCGGTGCCGCGCGTCACCGTCAGGAAGCCGCGAAGCCCCAGGGCGGCAGCCACAGCCCGGAATCGTTTCTGCCGGAGGGACGCACTCCCCACACGGCAGACGATCACGCGGTCCGAGGACGAACGCCGATGCCGCGTGGTGACTGATATGAACGGGTCGATTACACGCGGTAGCTACAGTTTCCTCGACCACGCCGGCAGTGCGGCAGCGAGCTGGACGCGGTCGCAGCAGCCGACGAGAGACACGGGGAGGGACCACGCATGGTGGAAGAAGGGCCGGCGCGTGGGCTTTGACTGGGAGAAGGCCGTGGGCGTTCCGCCCCGCGTCGGCGACCCCGATCTGCGGATCAGCAGGACACCGTGGACGAGCGCGTCCCGCGTGGCGGACGAACTGCACACCGGTACAGACAACGGTCTGACCGACCTCAAGGAGACCGGGGTTGGTGTGACGCGTGGGGCCGAGGGATTCGACTGTACGGCCGCGCTGAATGAGGTACGCGCCACCTGGGAGGCCCGGCTCGCCGCCGTCCGGAACGAATGCGGCCGGCTGCACGGAACCCTGGCCGGGACGGGAAAGCGCTTCGGCGAGGTCGACCACCACGTCGCGGGCCGAGTGCGCGGCGTCCCCGTGGGCAGCACCCCGGACTGGGCCCGGTGAGGCTCGTGCCCACCTGGCAGCAACTTCGCGACCTGAAGCCGTCGGAGTACCGGGACGCCGCCGACGGCTGGGGCAGGGTGAGCCACCGCGCGGACGCCGCCCGACTCCGGGTCGACCGGGAGATGACGATTCCGGTCCGGTCCACCCAGAAGGGGGAGACGGCCACCAGGGCGGCAGGCGAGTTGGACCGTCTCAGTCGTAACTACCAGTACGTCCACGGCGAGTGCGGGCTGGTCCGGACGACGCTGGAGTCCCTCGCCGCCGATCTGGAAGGAACTCAGCGAAAGCTGAAGCAGGCGTTGGAAGACGCCGAGGCGTTCAAGTTCACGGTGAACGGGGACGGCTCGGTGACGTATCCGCCGCCTGCCCCGAAGGACGGCGTCCCGGCGTCGGCCCCGTCGGTTCCGGGCGTGGGCGGTGGTACGGCGCGGGCGGGTGCGCCTGTCCCTTGTCCGCCGGGCAAGGGTGAGGGCGGCGGCAATCCGAACAAGGCCCTGGCCGAGGACATCGCCGAACGCATCGCGAGCGCGATGCGCGAGGCAGGCGAGATCGACGCGCGCTACGCGTCGGTGCTCCGCAGGCTCAAGGCCCCAGCCGGGCTGGACGTCACCGACGGCATGCTGGTCGACGCGGCCGAGGACATGCGAGCCGTGCAGAAGGCCGTCGCCCACCACCTCGACGAGAGAAAGGTCCCGCACGGAAAGTCTCCCGCCGAGAACAGGAAGTGGTGGGACAGCCTCACCGACGCCCAGCGCGATGAGTACGCGACCCTCCACCCCGCCGAGATCGGCGCGCTCGACGGCCTGCCGTCCGAGGTGCGTGACACCTCCAACCGGATCGTGCTGGCGGAAACACGGGCGCAATTCGCGCAGGAGTACGACCGGCTGGGGCCGGAGCCGCCGCAGTACGTCCAGGGCGGCGACCCTCCGTCAGCCGTCGTCAACCCGAACTGGCAGCAGTGGCAGAGGGTCGGCGGCGTGCGGGTGCGGGAGATGCTCAAGGGCATGGACGCGATCCAGGACCGGCTGGACGCCAGCGGCGTGCCCGGCCCGGATGGCAGGCCCGGCCTGCCACAGGCGTACCTGCTCGGCTTCGACACCAAGGGCCTCGGACACGCGGTCATCGCCAACGGCAACCCGGATACCGCGGACAACACAGCCGTTTACGTGCCGGGGACGGGGTCGCGGTTGGCGAATGCCGGTGGCGACATCAAGCGGATGACGGATACGTGGCAGGAGGCGCATGCGCAGGCTCCGGGCAAGACCACGTCCACCATCACCTGGATCGGTTACGACGCTCCGCAGAACGTCCTCACCGACTCCCCGTCGTCGAGCTACGCCTACGACTCCGCCCCCAGGCTCAACAACTTCCTGGACGGTCTGCAGACCGCTCGCAGCGGCTCCGGCGCATGTACGCCGTCGAGCCATACCACGGTCATTGCCCACAGTTACGGCACCACCGTCGTCGGCGCTGCCACCAAGGAACACCACATCGCGGCCCACGACATCGTGGTTGCGGGCAGTCCGGGCATGCTGGTCGGCGACGCGAGCGACTTGGGCGTGGGGAGCAACCATGTATGGTCCGAGGCCGCCGGCGACGATCCGGTGCCCTACATCGGCCGGGGGTTCCTCGGTGGGGAGAAGTGGGGCGTGCACCATTACCACGGGATTCCCTACGACGTCGGTTACATCACGACCATCCCGTCCGACGAGGCGTTCGGGGGTCACCGGATGGATGTGGACACCAGTGGGCACAGCGGCTACTGGGACAGAGGATCGACGTCACTGGGGAACCAGGGGGCGGTTGTAGTCGGTAAATACGGTGACGTCAAGGAAGAGAAGTGAACCCTCGCAGGCAGCAACTGGCTTGGCGCCGACTGGCCTTCTGCTCAGCAGCCGGTGTCTTGGCCCTCGTCATGACGGGGTGCTCAAACGACATGAAAAGCGATGACGTGAGTTCTGCCGATCATACCGCTCAGCGGGCGACTCTCGCGGTCGACCAGGCAAGGACGAAAGCCAACCGCCTCTCCAGTCAGATTCTTGACATGATCGGAATCGATGGAGGCAGGGTGGCAGGCGGGGGCGCTGGTGTCTCCCTTTGCGACGACGACCCTGAACACTCTTACCGCATGCGTCACCCGTGGTCGATCTACGAAGTGGCTCCTGACAAACTGAAGGCCGGTTTCCGCCGCCTGAGGGAGAGTCTGCCCAAGAACGGTTGGAAAGTTGTCGCATACGGCCGTGACACCAGTGCCAACAAGAACCTCGAAATCACCGCCGATTCGCAAACTGAGCCCTTCTCGGTCAACGCTTCCCTGCACATCACGGGCTCAGAGGGAACCCAGCAACCCATGATCCAGGTCCACGTCGTCTCCGGCTGCTTCCGCGCCCCCAAAGGAACGGATCTCAGCAAGGAGTTCTGAGGCGACGTCGGCAGGCGGTGCGTCAGGCTGCCGGGCCGCGCCACGCGACGACGCTCAGTTCGCCTCGACCGCAACCCGAACGCCGGCGGCAAGCCCCCACCCCGCCATGGCACCCGCCTCCGCCTCCAACACGTGCCGCGCCCGTAGCCGGGGCAGGCCCATGCGACCGGGCTTCATCGTTCGGACGGCGAGGACGGTGAGGTCGCGGTCCAGGTAGGCGACGTCGATCGGGATGCGCATGCCGAAGGTGTGGACCCCGCTTGCCGGTGACAGCAGCATCGCCCCGGTGATCGAGTCGCGGCCCAGCAGGCCCTTCGTCCGGGCCCGGTGGGAAGCGGAGACTTCCAAGGGAAGGACCAGCGGGGCTGCCCCTTCCTCAGGCCCGGGTACGATCAACCTGCCTGCGCCGTCCCGCCAGCGTCTTCCCACGTCCGTCTCCTCCCGGGATCCCTCGGCGCCGCCAACCCTCCACCAGCAGAAACCAGTTGTCACCCCACGTTCTCCCCACTAGGAAGAACCTCATGACTGGACTCGGTGTCGTCTTCCGCCCCCAGCTCCCGCCCGAGCGGCTGAAGGACGTGGCCCGTGTGGCGGACGAAGCGGGGCTCGAGGAGCTGTGGTTGTGGGAGGACTGCTTCCGCGAGGGCGGGATGTCGACCGCCGCAGCCGCACTCGCCTGGACCGAGCGGGTGCGGGTGGGGGTCGGGCTGTTGCCGGTGCCGCTCAGGAACGTGGCGCTCACCGCGATGGAGGCCGCCTCCCTGCACCGCATGTTCCCGGGGCGCGCGACCGTCGCCGTCGGGCACGGGGTGCAGGACTGGATGGGGCAGGTCGGTGCCCGTCCGGCCTCGCCGCTCACCCTCCTCGGTGAGCATCTGGACGCCCTGCGCTCCCTGTTGGGTGGCGAACGCCTCACCGTGCGGGGGCGGTACGTGTCCCTGGACGACGTCGGCCTCGACTGGGCGCCGAAGCGGCCGGTGCCGGTCCTCGCCGGTGCCACCGGGCCGCGTACGCTCCGGCTCTCCGGAGCCAAGGCGGACGGCACGGTCCTCACCGCCTCCTGCTCCCCGGACGACGTACGGCGGGCCCGGCGGCTCATCGAGGAGGGGCAGAAGGAGGCCGGGCGCGGCGAGCGTCACCAGGTCGTCGTCTATCTGCTCGCCGCCACCGGGGCCGACGCCTCCGCCCGGCTGCGCGCCGAACTCGCCGCCGAGGGGCTGGCGTCGGCCACGGAGGTGGGAGTGGCCGGGGACGCGGGCGCCGTGGCCGCGGCCGTACGGCGGCTCGCCGAGGCCGGTGCCGACACCGTCGTACTGCAGCCGACGGGAGACGAGCCCGACCCGGAGGGGTTCGTGCGGTTCGCCGCCGCTGAAGTCCGGCCGCTGGTGCCGTAACCGCAGGTGGTGGGCGTTGTCAGTGGTGGCTGACACACTTCCTGGCATGAGCGACGAGCGCGACGGGCGGAGTGAAGTGCGGCTGCGGGGTGTCAGCGACGAGGATCTGCTCGTCTTCCTCGCCTACGAGCACGAGCCGGAGGCCGTCCGGCGGTCGAGGTTCTCCCCTCGGCCGCGGGAGGCCTTCCTCACGCACTGGCGCCAGCGCGTCCTCGGTGATCCCGGCTGCCTCGTACGGACCGTCACCGTGGGCGGCGAGGCGGCCGGGCACGTCGTCTCCTGGACGGCTGAGGACGAGCGGCGGTTCGTGGGGTACTGGCTCGGGCGGCCGTACTGGGGGCGTGGCGTCGGCACCCGTGCGCTCGGCATGTTCCTGGAGCTGGAGCGCGTGCGGCCCCTGTACGCCGACCCCTTCCACGCGAACACCGCCTCCGTCCGCCTGCTGGAGAGACACGGCTTCGAGCGGGTCGGCACCGTGCGGCACGGGGACGCCGAGCACGTCCTGCTCGTGCTCGGCGGTCCGGGGGCCACCGCGTGACCTCGATCGCGGTCAGCCGGAGCCCGTGACCGGCGGATGGTCGCCGGTCGCGCCGTCGATCAGCTCCCGCAGGATGTCCATGTGGCCCGCGTGCCGCGCCGTCTCCTCGACCATGTGGACCAGGGTCCAGCGCAGGCTGACGGTGACGTCCCGCCAGGCCGGGCTGCCCTGGGCGTCCAGCGGCAGCCGGGTGATCACGGCGTCGGCGGCGGCGCGGGCGCGGCCGTAGAAGCCGACGATCCGCTCGGTCGTCTCCTCGGGGGTGACCCGCATGTCGTCGTGCGGGTCGAACCACAGCGGTTCGGGCTCGTCGCCGAACGTCTCCACGAACCAGGCGTACTCGACCGAGGCCAGGTGTTTCACCAGTCCCAGCAGGTTGGTGCCGCTGGGGGTCATCGGCCGGCGCAGCTGCTCGTCGTCGAGGCCGTCGAGCTTCCAGAGCACGGCGTTCCGGTGCCGGTCCAGGCTCGCGTGCAGCGTCTGCTTCTCACCGGCGAAGTACGTCGTCGTAGGCGTCGTCATGCGGGCGGAAAATAGCAGGCCCTGTGGACATCGCCCTGGAACCATGGCGCACATGCCGATGAACCGTTCGTTCGAAGACCTCGTGGCCGAGGGCGTCGCCGTGCCGACCGAGGGATGGGACTTCTCCTGGTTCGAGGGGCGGGCGAGCGAGGAGCGGCCCTCGTGGGGCTACGCCGCCTCGGCGGGGGAGCGGGTGGCCGGGACGGAGGCCGTGCTGGACATCCAGACCGGCGGTGGCGAGGTGCTCGACTTCGTCCTCACCACCGCGGCCCCGGCCCGGCCGGTGCTGGCCGCCGCGACGGAGGGCTGGCCGCCGAACGTGGCCAAGGCGAGCGCGCTGCTGCGGCCACGCGGGGTCGTGGTGGTCGCCGCCCCGGACGACGCGCCGCTGCCGTTCGCCGACGAGACGTTCGACCTGGTGCTCAGCCGCCATCCGGTGCGGCCCTACTGGGGCGAGATCGCCCGGGTGCTGCGGCCGGGCGGAACGTACTTCGCCCAGCACGTCGGGCCCGCCAGCGTCTTCGAGCTGGTGGAGTACTTCCTCGGGCCACTGCCTCAGGAGGTGCGCTCCGGCCGGGATCCGGAGCGCGAGCGGGCCGGGGCCGAGGCGGCGGGCCTGGAGGTGGCCGGGCTGCGTGCGGAGCGGCTGCGGATGGAGTTCCACGACATCGCCGCCGTCGTCCACTTCCTGCGCAAGGTGGTGTGGATGGTGCCGGGTTTCACGGTGGAGGCGTACGAGCCCCGACTTCGCGCGCTGCACGGGCGGATCGAGAAGGAGGGCCCGTTCGTGGCGCACAGCACCCGACACCTCTTCGATGCCCGCAAACCGACCCGCTGACGGACCCGGGACCGAAGGTTTCCACATCGTTATCCCGTGAGGTTCACGGCGGCCTCATCCGTCACATAGGTTCAGACCAAGGTAATGCGCGTTGGCAAACCCGCGCGGCCGGTACCGCGCAGAGGAGGGGGCTGCGCGGTGCCGTGAAACCGGACGATGCACCGGAACCGTCAAGTCGCCGTTCGCCGACACGGTAGCCCGTCGGGGGGACGCCGGATGCGACTCACCGACATGCCCACTGGACGGCGTAAACCTTTCAGAACCCTCCGAATCAGGTCGTATCCGACCGTTTTTCCCTGGGAATCGGCTGTGAATCAGCCATGAGGCCCCCCTGAACCGCACCTTCCACGCTCACCGGGGCGTCGCCGGTCGACTCCGGAGAGTAGTGGTGGGTCGCTGATGCACCCGCGATCCCTCACGAAGGGTTATGGTGGAAACCCCCCCTCGGGCCGGTCCGTCTCCCCCCCACGGACCGGCCCGTTTTTCGTCCCGGCCGTCCGCGGGCCTTTCGACGGGAACCGCGGGAACCGGCGGGCGCCGGCCCGGCGTCCCAGGGAAGGGGCCAAGTCCCCGCCCCCAGGCCCCAAACCCCGGGCCGGAGCCGAGCCTGCGGCGGGGGTAGGCTCAACGGCTCCGGCACCCACCGCACCCCGATCCCGCCGCCAAACCCCCGGAGGGCCCCGTGAACCTGCGCGACAACCTGCGCAGCCTGCTCGTCAGGCTCTACGCACGCCGGGTGGAGGGCCACCTGGACCACGCTCAGGTGCCCAAGCACATCGGCGTCATCATGGACGGCAACCGCCGCTGGGCGAAGGCGTCCGGTTCCACCACCGTCCACGGCCACCGGGCCGGCGCGGACAAGATCGAGGAATTCCTCGGCTGGTGCACCGAGACCGACGTCGAGGTCGTCACCCTGTGGCTGCTGTCCACGGACAACTTCGACCGGCCGCAGGAGGAGCTCGTCCCGCTGCTCGGCATCATCGAGGACGTCGTGCGCACCCTCGCCGCCGACGGCCGCTGGCGGGTGCACCACGTCGGCACGATGGACCTGCTGCCGGCCGGGATGCAGCGCACACTGAAGGAGGCCGAGGAGGCCACCGCCCACGTCGACGGCATACTCGTCAATGTGGCCATCGGCTACGGCGGCCGGCAGGAGATCGCCGACGCCGTGCGCTCCATGCTGCTCGACGCCCACGACAAGGGCAGCACGATGGAGGACCTCGCCGAGTCCGTCGACATCGACATGATCGGCCGTCACCTCTACACCGGTGACCAGCCCGACCCGGACCTGGTCATCCGCACCAGCGGTGAGCAACGGCTGTCCGGATTCATGCTGTGGCAGACCGCGCACTCCGAGTACTACTTCTGCGAGGTCTTCTGGCCTGCCTTCCGCAAGGTCGACTTCCTGCGCGCCCTGCGCGACTACGCCGCACGTCACCGCCGTTACGGTGGCTGAACCGCACCCGACGCCCCGCCGGCCACCGCACCGGCGGGGCGTTCCTGTACCCCGGATTCGTGCGGACGTAACGAGGAGTTCACCGGCACGCCGGTGGCCGCTTTTGCATGGCGGTGCATGTTCGAGGGCATAAGCCAGACAGGTCGACACCCGAACCACGGGTGTCGGATCTCAGCGGGCGGCACGGGGCCGTCCGCCCGGGAGGCCCTTTGCACCAGCCCGATCGTGCGGTCACAGCACGGACGAAGAGGCGGGGGGCCGGTTCGCGGCCCGCGCAGGGCGGCCGTCGACCGGTCCAGCTCGTTCTCGTCGCTCCCCGACCTCATCCGAGGGGGTACGTCCTTCCGTGGTGACCAGCGCAAAGCGCCACAAGCCAGACCGGCGCACCTACGTTCTCGACACCAGCGTCCTGCTGGCCGACCCGAACGCCCTGACCCGCTTCGACGAGCACGAGGTCGTGCTTCCCATCGTGGTGGTCACGGAACTGGAGGCCAAGCGGCACCATCCGGAACTCGGCTACTTCGCCCGCCAGGCCCTGCGCCTGCTGGACGACTACCGGGTCCGGAACGGCCGTCTCGATGCCCCCATCCCGATCGGGGATCTCGGCGGCACCGTCCGTGTCGAGCTCAATCACTCGGACCCCAGCGTGCTGCCCACCGGCTACCGCCTGGGGGACAACGACTCCCGCATCCTCGCGGTCGCCCGCAACCTGCAGGCCGAGGGATACGACGTCACGGTCGTCTCGAAGGACCTGCCCCTGCGGATCAAGGCGTCCTCCGTCGGGCTGCTCGCCGAGGAGTACCGCGCCGAACTCGCCATCACGGAGAATTCCGGCTGGACCGGAATGTCCGAACTGACGCTGTCCGGTGAGCAGGTGGACATCCTCTTCGAGGAAGGACGCCTGTACGTCCCCGAGGCCGCCGAACTGCCCGTGCACACTGGCCTGACCATTCACTCGGAGCGCGGCAAGGCGCTCGGCCGGGTCACCGCCGAGGGCAACATCCGCCTGGTGCGCGGCGACCGGGAGGCGTTCGGCATCAAGGGTCGCAGCGCCGAGCAGCGCATCGCGCTCGACCTGCTGCTCGACCCCGACGTCGGGATCGTCTCGATGGGGGGCCGAGCCGGCACCGGCAAGTCGGCGCTGGCGCTGTGCGCGGGCCTGGAGGCGGTCCTGGAGCGCCGTCAGCACCAGAAGGTGATGGTGTTCCGCCCGCTGTACGCGGTCGGCGGGCAGGAGCTGGGCTATCTGCCCGGCACCGAGGCGGAGAAGATGAGTCCGTGGGCGCAGGCCGTCTTCGACACGCTCTCGGCGGTCACCAGCCGCGAGGTCATCGAGGAGGTCACCGCGCGCGGGATGCTGGAGGTGCTCCCGCTCACCCACATCCGGGGCCGTTCGCTGCACGACGCGTTCGTGATCGTGGACGAGGCGCAGTCGCTGGAGCGGAACGTGCTGCTGACCGTTCTGTCCCGGATCGGCGCCAATTCACGGGTGGTTCTCACCCATGACGTGGCGCAGCGGGACAATCTGCGCGTCGGGCGCTACGACGGAGTCGTCGCCGTGGTGGAGAAGTTGAAGGGGCACCCGCTCTTCGCGCACGTCACGCTGACCCGGTCCGAGAGGTCCCAGATCGCGGCACTTGTGACCGAAATGCTGGAGGACGGCCACATCTGACCCCTCGCGCGCGGCCGTTGGCGCCGTTCGGCAAAGGCCCAGAGCCTAGCCGGACGGCGCCTCGGCGTGTGGAGCTTTCCGGAAATCCCCAGGGCCAAACGGGATGTGAGCTTTCACACGCAACACAGAATTGCCACCCGGCGTCCGGTTACGGCAGAGTCTCAGTCCTGTCAGGCCCCGCATACGACACACCTGTACCCCTGGGCGCACCGCCCACGCCCTCAAGGCAGTGGGGGAGGTGCAGCACCACCAACTCCATAGAGTTCGTCGTATGCCGCCCGAGCACCACGCGGCCTCTCCCCGCAGCGGGAGTTGCCCACCGGGCCCGTGCCTCCCGTGACCCCGCAGTTGGGAGGCCAGCGTCAGGGGCACGATTGCGTCCGCCAGGGTCACCGAAGCGGGCGATGCTGGAAGGAAACCGTGTGAGCCGGATTTCGGTCCGGGGATTCGCAGTGGCCTCGGCCACCGCGGTCACCGCCGTCGGAAGCGTCGTCGGAGTTGCCTCGGGCAGCGTCGCGCAGAACAACAACGACGCCGAGGCGACGGCAGCCGACACCACGCTCCTCGCCGACATACCCGCGGGTCAGCAGGCGCAGGTCCAGTCCGCGTCGCTGACGCATCAGGCCGACGCCCAGGCCATCGCGGCGGACGCGAGCGCCAAGAAGGACGCCGAGGAGGCGGCCCGCAAGGCGGCCGCCGAGACCGCCATCGCCAAGAAGGCGGCGGCCGAGCAGGCTGCCAAGGACGCCAAGGCGCGCGCCGAGGCCAAGTCCGCGGCCAGCCGTGACAGCGCCCGCGACTCCTCCAGCTTCCCGGTCCAGAGCAGCTATACCGTCGCGCAGATCCAGGCGATGGCACGTCAGATGGTGGCGGCCGACCAGTTCCAGTGCTTCAGCAACATCGTGAACAACGAGTCGAGCTGGAACTACCAGGCGGTCAACGCCTCCTCCGGTGCCTACGGCCTCTTCCAGGCCCTGCCCGCCGGCAAGTACGCCTCCGCCGGCGCCGACTGGCGCACCAACCCCGCGACCCAGATCAAGTGGGGCCTCAACTACATGAACAGCCGGTACCACAGCCCCTGCCAGGCGTGGTCCTTCTGGCAGGCCAACCACTGG